>DATNMU010000320.1:0-56461 GCA_035602195.1 Candidatus Acidiferrum sp. | reverse complement strand
ACCACCCGGCTCCAAGCATGACGACCCGGGATGTTTCGATAGTGTTTTCCTTCAGTGGGTGACGGATGGCCTTGCCGTGCGGCCTCAGCACATCGATAGGCTTGGCATTGCCTACATGTATATGGGTCAATGGGTTCCGGGGGCGTCCGGCGGGGGTTTCACGTGGGACCCCACATTATGGTGGTGACTCCTCATCCAGAAGATCTCCAGGGTTTCACCCGCGGCGGGTGGAACGGCACCTACATCATACATTTGCCCCTCCCCAATCAGGCCGATAAATGGTTCTTGGTTATACCAATACGTCAAGCTGATAAGCAGTGAGGGTGTGATGGAGAATGGCATATGAACGATCACAGTAAACAAAAATCCGTCAATTCCCGGCGTTCGTTCATTGTCGGGTTTGGTGGCGTACTGGCAGCCTCTGCTGCCCTCACAAAAACAACGTTTGGCGGAGGTCTTGAACGCGAAAGTATGCTGGTTCCAGCAAGTCCATCGACGCCTCGGTATACGGAGCATCATATTCCGCGAGACGGCGTTTCCCTTCATGTAGAAGACCACGGCAGCGGTAAGCCGGTGCTCTTGCTACATGGGTGGCCGGACTCTTCGTATCTTTGGCGCAACCAGATTCCATTCCTTGTCGCGAATGGCTTCCGCACCATCGCACCGGACCAGCGTGGCTTCGGGCGCTCCGATCGGCCAGAAGGAGTGGCCGCATATTCCCTGCAGAACGCGGTCGCCGATTTGGTCGGCATTCTCGACGCACTAGGTATCGACGCAGCGGACATTGTTGCTCATGACTGGGGAGCCGCTGTGGCCTGGCTCACGGCTGCTGCCCACCCGAATCGCGTTCGCAAGCTTGTCGTTCTTTCGGTGCCACATCCACTTGCCCCATTTACGTTGCGGCAGCGGGAGATGGCCTGGTACATGCTGTTTTTCCAGTTCGAGGGAATTGCGGAAGCGTGGCTGCAGCACGACAACTGGGCGCTGTTCCGGGAAATGCTTCGAAGCAATGGTGATATCGATCGCTACATCTCAGATCTGTCCCGACCAGATGCTCTAAAGGCATCGCTCAACTGGTACCGCGCGAACCTCGCGCCGCGCCTGCCGGGGTCGCCTCCCAAACTGCCGCCCGTGGAAGCTCCAACTCTCGGGATCTGGTCTTCAAACGATCACTACCTCGACGGTGAACGCATGAAGATGTCGGGACAATTCGTGAAAGCACGGTGGCGCTACGAGCAGATTGATGACGCCAGCCACTGGATTCCATTGGACGCGCCCGACCGGCTGAACCAGCTCCTCATTGAGTGGCTGGGCTGAAGCGAGAAACAATTGGCATCACGAATTATTGCGACTGTAAACGACGCCAGACCCCGCCTGCAGGTTATGGGGCGTCCCTGACGCAAGGAGAGCAGCCATGAAAGCGACCCTGTGAAAGACGATTACGCGCAACGGATGTTAGAGTCTCTCGACAATCCGATCTGGCTCGCGCTGACAACGGAACACCGGCTCCACGCCCGCTCACACGGCCTCGCGCGGCGATATCCGCCGGATGTTTCACCGCTGGCGGCTTTGCTTCATCCGACGAACGACGCATTCGCCGATTTACAACGGCTGGTCAGTCCCGGCGAGCACGTCGCGCTATTTACCGCCAGTCCCCTCGACGTGCCCGGCGACTGGCAAGTCGACCGCTCTCGGTGGATCGACCAGATGATCTGTGAGGCTTCACTGGCCCCACCGCCTGTGGTGCCGCTTCCACTCGCGACGACGGACGTTCCCGAAATGCTAGAACTCACCGCTGCCACCGAGCCCGGCCCGTTCTTGGCGCAAACCATCCAGATGGGAAGCTATTTCGGGATACGCGCGAGCGATGGGCGGTTGGTCGCAATGGCCGGCGAGCGATTACGATCCACCGAATTCGCGGAAATCAGCGCGGTGTGCACTCTTCCCGAATTTCGCGGCCGCGGATATGCGCGGGACCTGACGACGTTTCTCGCAACTCAGATTCTGGCGGCGGGAAAGACTCCTTTTCTTCACGTCAAGTCTGAGAATGGCGCAAAAGTGGTTTATCAAAAAATTGGATTCCGTTTACGTGCCGCAATACGCCTAACCGTGATTTCCCTCCGCTGAAGGCAAAGAAATCGGCGAGACTCTTAAAACAATCTCGATAAAAAGAATCCTCATATAAGGACAATCATCTTATCTCTTGTCTGTCCCAACCGGGCAGCAAGCCTGCGATGGAGGGGATTTCTATGTTTCGCAAACTGATGGCCACGGACAACGAAGCTGCCATAGCTATTCTTCGATTGGTATAGGGGTGATATTTTTCGCGCACGGCGCCCAGAAGTTGCTCGGGTGGTTCGGTGGATATGGTTTCACCGGCACGATGGGCTTCTTCACCGGCATGATGCACATTCCGGCCCCATTCGCGGTTCTGGCAATTGCGGCGGAATTCCTCGGTGGATTGGGTCTTATCTTCGGCCTGTTCACTCGCGTTGCGGCCTTTGGAATCTTCTGCAACATGGCCGTCGCTGTGGCGACGATCCATCACCAATTCGGCCTGTATATATGAACTGGACGGGGACGCAGAAGGGAGTGGGTTTCGAGTTCCACCTGCTCGTGCTGGCGATTACCGTGTTTCTGATGATTCGCGGAGCAGGCGCAGCTTCAATCGATCGCCTCTGGTCTTCCTCAGGGAAGAACAGCATCAGGACCCAGGTGCGGACGCAAGCTGCCTGATTAGGCAAAATGATGACGAAAAGTAATGTCATGACTGCGCCCCGGCTCTGGCTGGTGATTGCAAAGAGTCATCGTGCGCTGAGCCTGCTGGCTGAGCAGAGCATTGCCAACACGGGACTGTGCCTCACGGATTTTGTCGCGCTCGAAGCTCTCCTACATAAGGGGCCGCTCACGATCTCGGAGATCCAAGACAAGGTCCGCCTGGCCAGTGGATCGATGACTGCAGCAGTTGATCGCCTCGAGAAACTCGGCTTAGTTGTTCGCAAGTCAAGTCGAAGTGATCGAAGGGCACGGGTCGTGGAACTTACGGCACAAGGCAAGCGGCTGGCGGCATCGTGCTTCGAGCGGCATGCAAACGACCTTGAGGCGCTTATGTCTGCCCTGTCCCAGGAGGAGAAGGAACAACTGTACGAATCGCTTAAGAAGCTCGGGCTCCTGGCAGCGGAGAAACTTGACCACCAAGAAGCCAAGGTCAACCGCAGTAGAAAACAAGTTAGGAAATGATCACAGAGTTCGAGGCGCCACGAATCACTTGAGGACCGTACCCGAAGGGAGAAAGAGGAAATGCTGAAAGTTGGAATCATCGTCGGTAGTACGCGACCGGGACGGAAAGCC
Organism: Candidatus Acidiferrum sp.; assembly: GCA_035602195.1. Classification (GTDB taxonomy): domain Bacteria; phylum Acidobacteriota; class Terriglobia; order Terriglobales; family Acidobacteriaceae; genus Sulfotelmatobacter. The sequence continues at coordinate 53,110 of DATNMU010000320.1, read as the reverse complement.
GCGGCCGTCGCTAAATGGGCATACGACATTCTGAAAAGCCGCAAGGATGCTGAGTTTGAGATGGTCGATATCGGGGATTACAAGCTGCCGCTCCTCGATGAGCCTATGCCGCCCATAATGCATCAGTACAGCAAACCTCACACGAAGGTCTGGAGCGAGAAAATTGCTTCGCTCGACGCCTACATTTTTGTCACCCCCGAATACAACCATGCCACCTCGGCGGCGTTAAAGAACGCGATCGATTTTCTCTACCACGAATGGAACAACAAACCGGCAGGATTTATCGGATATGGCGGTTCAGGTGGTGTCCGAGCGGTGGAGAACTTGAGACTCGTGATGGGCGAAATCAAGGTTGCAGACGTAAGAGCGCAGGTGGCGCTCTCGATGTGGACAGACTTCGAGAATTTCACGACCTTTAAGCCGCACGAACAGCACGACAAGGCCGTGCATTTAATGGCGGACGAACTGATCGCGTGGGGTGGAGCATTGCGGACGTTAAGAGCAAGTCGCTGAAGAATATTTTCAGCACAGTCCGCGCTCGGGGATCGAACGTGCGCGGCCACAAATGTCAGGAGTTACAAAAATGCAGATCGGCGTCGACAGCTTCGGAGCAGTCATCTCTGACCCGGCTACGGGTCTGACCGTGAGCGCTCTCCAGCGCATGGACAATCTGCTGGATGAGATTGTCTTGGCCGACCAGGTTGGCCTCGATGTCTTTGGAATCGGGGAACACCACCGCAGCGAGTTCGTAGATTCGGCTCCGCCTGTGATCCTGGGTGCGGCCGCTACCCGCACCAAAAACATTCGCCTTACAAGCGCCGTGACCGTTCTCAGCGCGGCGGATCCTGTCCGCATCTTTCAGGAATTCGCCACTCTGGACCTGATCTCCCACGGGCGTGCCGAGATCGTTGCAGGACGAGGTTCGTCAATCGAGGCTTTTCCGCTCTTCGGTTTCGATCTGGACGACTATGACTCGCTCTTCTCAGAGAAACTGGGTCTTCTGCTCAAGATTCGCGAGAACACTCATGTTCGCTGGAGTGGTAAGCACCGAGTAGCGCTCACGGGGCAGGCGGTTTATCCGCGTCCACTCCAAAATCCCTTGCCCATTTGGGTCGGCGTCGGCGGAACGCCCGAATCATTCGTTCGTGCCGGCACGCTCGGACTTCCGTTGATGGTCGCCATTATCGGCGGAGAACCCAAGCGATTTCGTCCCCTGATCGATCTTTACCGCGAAGCTGGCCGCCGCGCTGGCCATTCTGCCGATAAACTCATTGTCGGACTGCACGCAATCGGCTTTCTTGGGGACACCACACAGGAGGCTGCAGACGATTTCTATCCAGGATATGCGCACACGTTCACGCAGATCGGCAAAGAACGCGGCTGGCCACCGGCGACTCGGGCACAATTTGACGCTCTACGGGGACCCACCGGCGCCCTGCTGATAGGCGATGCTGAAACGATCGCGAAGAAGATACTGTATGTGAACGAAGTCCTCGGTGGCCTTGCCCGTATTACTTTCCAGATGGGTGTCTCGGCGCTCCCGCACGGGAAGATGTTAAGGTCGATCGAGCTTCTGGGAGCCAGGGTCGCTCCCATCGTCCGTAAAGAGTTCACTGCCGTCTCTTCGCGTTCCTGATTTCATGCAGTCTCCAACGGTTTCTGCAGGAGTCGCCGGCTTTAAGGTTTCAGAAGTGACTTCCCGTAGCCAACAGGATAGCGAAATTCGATCCTCCGAACTCGCGCACCATGGCAAAGTTAATTCCTATAACCTTGCCCTCACTATTGAAAAGCGGACCCCCAGAGCCACCCGAAGTGGTTTAGGCATCATAGACAATCTTGTCAGGCGGCACGTCGCCGATGTGTCCCTGAGTGCCGACAGGCCTGAGGTGATCTCCCTACTGACGGAGGGCTCCAAGTCGCCTCGTTCCAGCGGTTATTGGGTGCGGTTGCGCCTCAACTCCGGCGAGGACTCGATAGTTGAACTACCGGAGCGGCGAGAACCAGTGAGTCGCGCCGCGTGAAAGCACACTGGAACAAGTATTGTGGGGGTCAAATTATGTTGAGGAGAATGAAGATCGTACAGATCGCCTTAGCTATCACAGTGCTGCTCGCTACCGCCGCCATCCTAGGAACCGCGGTCTCTCAAAGGGCAGCAGTTCCGAAGCCGCAGGACAAACTGGCACTCGGAGAGAATGAGGTCAAGCAGTTGCTGCTCCTCATGGATACCGACCAGAGCGGCAAAATCTCTAAGCAAGAATGGATGAAGTTTATGGAAGCGGAGTTTGACCGACTGGATAAGGACAAGAAAGGCCAGTTGGACGTCAAGGAACTAACCCAATCGAAATTGCGTGTAAGTCATCCCGTAAATGTGGGGAAGTGATGCCGGCTTCGCGCTCAATAAGAACACCGAGCCCACTCATCGCGCTTCGGTTCCCGCCTCCAAGGTTCGACTGATCGTTGTTAGGGCAAATAGCTCCGGCGAAGCTTTCGTAAGCAGACTGCAGAAATAGGCCCTCACTCAGGCGCAATTCCCGGAGGCACTGATAGTTGTCTCCGAAAGGACATCACGAGTACGCGTAGAGACTCCTCAGATAACGACAATGCTCTCGCAGTGCAACGGTGGGGCGGAAGACGAGCGATGAGGCAGATCGCGAAAAACGGAGGGAGTATTATGCGGATAACTATATGAGGCTAATGAGAACGGAGTGGAGCAATGCCCGAGTCGATTGACTGGCCGCCGAGGCCCGCAGCGCGACCTCGCCGACGGCGGCGGCTCGTTCTCATTCTAGCCGTTCTGGCTGTCATCTTCTTCGGCGGTCGGAGCGCGTTATCGAATTACGTGGACCTGCTCTGGTTCCGGTCGCTCAGTTACGGGGACGTGTTCTGGAAAACACTGAGCCTTCAATGGGGAATCTTCACGGCTTTTGCAGCGGCCACATTTCTCATTCTGTACGGGTCGTTCCTAGCTCTGAAGCGGGCGCATCTCTCCGATTTGCCGAGCGGTCATACGATTCTAATCGGCGGACGGCCGGTGAAGCTTCCAGTTGAGCCTGTCCTGCGCCTCATTGCGCTCGGCGTTTCGCTCGCCATTGCCGCTGCAACCGGCGCCGGCATGATGGCGGAGTGGCCGACACTCGCGCTCTTTTGGTATGCATCCCGTACAACTGGCAGCGTCGTAGACCCGATCTTTGGCAAGCCGCTGAACTTCTTTCTGTTCACCCTGCCCGCTTTGCAGCTCATCGCCGGCTGGCTGCTTTCGCTAGCCGTGATCGGCTGTCTACTCGCCGCCTTCTTCATCCTCATCACGGGCGGAGCCCGTGCCCTCGCCGGGAGTCTCAGCCGCCACGTCACGTTACCTTGGCGCGGACTCTCCATCGCGTTTGCGTTTCTGTTGCTGATCCTTGCGATGCGTGCCTATATCGGCCGGTTCGAGCGCTTGCTTGACGATCATACGATCTTTGGGGGAGTGACCTACACGGATGCGCACATCACGATCACCGGGATGCTCATCGTTTGCGTCGCTCTGGTTCTCGGCGCGGTGATCGTGGTCGTCAACGCCGCGCGGGTTCCACGCGGGCGCTGGCTGGCCGCGGCGATTCTTCCGGCAGTAGTCTGCTATATCGCCGTTCAAGGGATCGGATGGTACGTCGGCAGCTTTATCGTCAAACCGAATGAACTGGTCCGCGAGAAGCCCTACATTGTCTACAACACCGACTTGACGCGGCAGGCCTATGGATTGGACCGGGTCACGCAGCGCGAGTTTCCGGCTGAGACGACCGTTGAGGCTGCCGACCCGGCTAACAATCAGGCTACGCTTCAGAATATCCGGCTGTGGGACTGGCATGCTCTGCAGGACACGCTGCGCCAAATTCAGGAAATCCGCACTTACTACGACTTTCCCGACATCGATATTGATCGCTATGAAATCGACGGCACGACTCGCGAGGTGATGCTCGCGCCCCGCGAGTTGAACGTGGATAAGCTTCCGGAGAGCAGCCGTAATTGGATTAACGAGAAGCTTATCTACACTCACGGCTACGGCATCACGATGAACCCGGTCAACGGGTTCACGGCGGAAGGGCTGCCCACGCTTATTTTGAGCAACATGCCCGTCCAGAGCACAGTGCGTAGTTTAGCCGTGAAGCGTCCAGAGATTTATTTCGGCGAGTTGACCAATACTGACGTTTACGTGAAGACGCGGCAGCAGGAATTCAACTACCCGCAGGGCGCCACGAACAACCTCACTTCGTATGAAGGCAACGGCGGCATTCTTCTCGGCGGTTTCTTCCGCCGCATGGTCATCGCGCTCGATCAAAGCGATCTCGCGAAGCTGCCGTTCAGCGATGACGTAAACAAGGATAGCCGGTTGCTCATGCGCCGCAACATACGCGATCACGTATCGGCGTTAGCGCCGTTCCTCACCTACGATCCAGATGCGTACATCGTGCTCGACGACGATGGCCGTCTGTCCTGGATCATGGACGCGTTCACGGTTTCTGACAGCTATCCGTACTCGACCCATTATCGTCTCGACAACAATTCCATCAACTACATGCGCAACAGCGTCAAGGTGGTCGTCGACGCCTACGATGGTACGACCACGTTTTACGTGTTCGATCCGGATGATCCGATCATTGCAGCCTATCGCCGCATCTTTCCGAGCCTGTTCAAGGATGCGGCCATGATGCCGCCCGGACTGCGCAAACACGTGCGCTACCCCGAGTTGTTGCTCAAACTGCAGGCGGAAGTTTACGGCCTATATCACATGACGGATCCGGCAGCCTTCTACAATCGCGAAGATCTGTGGACGGTCGCCACCGAAGTTGGTATGAACGAGGGCGGTCAGCAAGTGACGCAGGCGATGCAGCCGAACTTCGTGCTGATGAAACTGCCGGGCGAAACCGGCGAGGAGTTCGTCGAGATTCTGCCTTTCACGCCGGCTAACCGGAATAATCTGATTGGCTGGATTGCCGGCCGCAGCGACGGCGCACAATATGGTACGTCGGTGGTCTACAACTTCCCGAAGACTAAGCTGGTCGATGGACCGCTGCAAATCGAGGCGCGAATTGATCAGAATGCGCAGCTTTCCGGACAATTGACGCTGTGGAATCAGCAAGGTTCGCACGTTCGGCGTGGGGCATTGCTGGTGATTCCAACCGGACGCGCGCTCTTGTATGCGGAACCAATTTACCTGCAGGCCGAGCGGAGCCCGATGCCTGAGTTGCGTCTGGTGGTGCTCGCGCTGCAAGATCGGCTCGCGTACGGGCCGACCTTCGAGTCGGCGATGGCGGCCCTTTTTGGCGGAGCGGTCTCGTCGCTGACTGCCGCCGCGGTACCGGTGGAACCGGCGCGCGGGGCATCAGCATCCGCCACGTCCCCCCAGTCCGCAGCGGATCTCAACGTGCTCATCGCCGAAGCAGCCAAAGACCTTGCCGACTATCAGCGTCTGACAGCGGAAGGCAAACTGGGCGAGGCTGGACAGAAGCTTGAAGAATTGAAGCGCGCACTTGACAAGCTGAACGCACGCAAAAAATAGTCTCGCTGCGGTGCTGCACTCTTAGCTCTTGGAGTCTTCAATAACGACGAACTCGTCCAATGCTCGCCCGTATTCCCACAGCGCTACTGGCATTCATTTTGGCCAGCATGGTGCCATTGCATGGTCAAGATCAGCCCACCAGCGTTGGCGCAGCGGGACCGATCGCAACGGATCGGCCGGCAGTTACAGACTCTAGCGTGGTGGTTCCGACCGGCAGTCTGCGGGTGGAGAACGGTTTCCTTGAAACCAGCAGCCAGGGGCAGAGCGTGTTAGACGGTCCGGAGAGTTTGGTACGTGTTGGGATCGCCAAGAAGACTGAGTTGCGTCTCACGGTGCCGGACTATTTTTACAACTTGAGCGCTGGCGGTGGCCCGGGCTCTGGATTCGGCGACTTTGCCGTCGGATTAAGACTACAGCTTGGCCCCACGCTGGGTAAATTCGATGTATCTGTGGTCGGGTTCCTCAGTTTTCCCACAGGCGCCGATACGGTTTCCAGCGGTGGCTACGATCCGGGATTGCAGGTGCCATGGTCGCGTTCGCTGTCCGCCAACTGGACAGCGGCCGGAATGTTCTCGGTGTACTGGCCCACTCAGGGTCGCACGCGAAATGTGACCGGCGAGTTTACGTTTCTGTTAGATCGGCAATTGACGAAACCATGGGATGCTTTTGTCGAGTCTGGGCGACCTATTGACGCAGGTGGAACGGAAAACTCCAGTGGTTCAAATCATCCTCAATAACGACTCCCTGGACTTCGTCAAGATCGAGCAGCAAGAGGGCGGCATAATTCCTTTCGGCGTGGACTTCAAGAATCCCAATTTCGCCCGGGTCGCTGAAGCGATGGGTGCGAAGGGTATTCGCATCGAAGAGCCCGGCGACGTTCGGGAGGGACTTACTGAAGCTCTTGCGTACAAGGACGGACCAGTCGTCGTGGATGCTGTCGTGGATCCGCTTGCGCTTGCGCTCGCGCTCCCGTCGTACGTTCCGTTCCACACGATGAAGGGTTATACGTTGAGCGTAGCCAAGCAGGTATTGAGCGGCAGAATGGACGCGGTGATCAAGACGATTGAACGCAATGTTGGGCTCGTGTGATTCACCCGATCAGGGACGCCTCCGAGGGTATTTTTGACCGATACTGCGGTGGCTCACATACGAAAGACACTATACAGATTACCCGTAGGCAGTTTTCAGCTAGCGCGGCCGGAACGCTAGCTCTGTTAGGCAGTCCTAGCTTCGCCTCCTCTAAGAAAGGAAGTCAGAACATGCAGCAACAATCGGCGTCAAAAGGATTCTGGCCGAATGGAGTGCGGCGGTTCGCGCGCAAAGATGAGATCGCAAGGTGGGCATTAGAACACAGGGAAAATACCCCGATCCTACGTCGTGGGCCCTTCCCGGAACGACCGTGTCTGGCGTGTCCCGTCGACCTGGCGAAAACGATGGAAATGTTCGGCACATTTCCGTCGATCTGCTGAGTGTAATCGCCTGGAACCAGCGGATTTCATGCGACGGAATTAATCGCAGCCTGGTTCCCGTTTTCCTAGATTGGCATTTTGGCAATTACGTTCTGCATGCTCGCTGACTCGAATGCTTTCGTGTTTTAGCAATTGGCTGAAAGTCACTGAGACACCCATGCTTGCCAATCATGACTTCTGCACTTCATCGGTAGTGACTTGAAAGTTGATCAACCGTGCTCTTCCAAATGAGGTTGTAATCGCACAGTCAGTTGCGTCGCGGCCGGTTGCCATTAGCACACGCCCGATCCGCCGAACGTTGTGTCTGGCGTCGAACGTCCACCAGCGATCGCCCAGATAGACTTCAAACCAGGCGCTGAAGTCCATTGGGCTCGGGGCCACAATCACGCCTATATCCCCCAAGTATCCGGTCGCGTAGCGAGCTGGAATGTTGAGGGCACGGCAGAAGGTGATAGCAAGATGCTGAAAGTCTCGGCAGACCCCGACTCGCTCCGTATACACCCCCAGAGCTGTGCGCACTGGATTTGAAAATTCGTATCCGAAGGTCACTTTATTATGTACCCAATCGCACACTGCTTGAACGCGGTTCCACCCTCTTGGAGCGTTCCAAAAGAGCTCTGCGGCAGTGTTAGACAAAAGATCAACTTCACAATACCGGCTGTTCATTAGATATGGCAGGACATTCAAGGGCAGTTGGTGGACGGGAACCTCGGCTGCATCCGGACCCTCGATGTCGGGCAGTCCCGAGTCTTCAATGAGCGTGGAATTTTGCAATCGGATCTTGCCGGGCGGAGCCAACAGGCGGCATGCCTGATTGCCATAGGTGTCCTTGTAACTCTCAACGTTCACCAGCGGATCGGTGCTTAATTCGTCTGCCTCACGCAAGTCCTTCTTCCGCGACGGGTGTACGTTGAGCAGGGTCACGATCGGCACTTCCCCAACCATCTCGAATTGAATATCGTAGCCAAGGCGAATCAGCATAAGAATGCAGTATTCCTTGTGCGAGCGGGATGCCGGCGCAGGTGAGATGCAGACACTATCACGTTACACTGGTTGATGTTGCAACATTTTTTCTCGCTGGACTGCATCACAAATTCGAGATCAGCAGCAGTGTATGATGCGGTAGCGTCATCTTCGAGGTCAAAGTGACATACTGTTTGGGAATTGCGACGCGGGAGGGTCTGGTATTGGCCTCGGATTCGAGGACCAATGCGGGTTTTGATCAAGTCAACGTCTGTCGCAAGATGTATCGCTTCGTTCAGCCCGGAGAGAGGGTGTTTGTAATTTTGACCAGCGGAAGTCTCTCGATAAGCCAATCGGTTATCACTTTGCTGGGAGATGATTTCGATTCCGGGCGAGGGCTTGCCCAAGCCAATTCGCTTTATGACGCTGCTCGCATCGTGGGAGACTGTGTGCGTAGGATCTCCGATATTGATCGCGCTTCGCTGGAGCGTGATTCCTTCAGCTTTAACGTTCATTTGCTTTTGGGGGGACAGGTTCGAGGGCAAGATCCCAACCTGTATCTGATTTATCCCCAGGGAAATCCTCTGGCCGCCACAGAAGATTCTTTATATCTGCAACTGGGCGAGTGTAAATACGGCCGGCCGATCCTCGACCGCGGCATCCAAGCCACAACTTCTCTCGAGGTTGCGGCGAAGTATGCTCTGCTCTCGCTGGATGCAACCATGCGCTCCAATGTGACAGTCGGTCCCCCCTTCGATTTGTTGTTGTACAAAAAAGATAGCCTGCAAATCACTCGATACCGCCGCGTCTCAGCCGGGGATAGGGACCTAAACCTGATCCACTCGAGCTGGGAACAGTCCCTTCGTCGTGCAGTAGAGCAGTTGCCAGACATTGAATTCCAACCTTCAGGCAACGAAAACCTCGTGGAGAGCGTCAGAGAAGTCGCGCGATCCAGAGGGTAGGATCGCTCAAGCCGGTCCGCGCCGTTTCTTCAATGACGCGAATCGCTTTTCCCGATGATCAATTCGCCGTTTGGTGAGCTATGCTGGCGGGGGTCAGGCGCGGCAACCATGATTATAGAGACGGACACATCCGGTCGAGGCGGCGCGGCAGCCCTCCACCGGTACGAACTCAATGGCGCCTATGACGAAATGTTCAGCGCACCGGACCATCCTCGAAAACAATATCGCCCGCTGCACAACTTGCTTCTGGACCTGGGAGCGGATGAGTTACGGCGCAGCAAAAACGAGGCTGACCAATCGTTCTTTAACCAGGGAATTACCTTCACGGTGTACGGAAACGATAAAGGGACTGAGCGGATTTTCCCTCATGATCTGCTGCCCAGGATCATCACGGCTGCGGAATGGGAAAAAATCGAGCGGGGACTGACGCAGCGGATCACGGCGCTGAATCTCTTCCTCAACGATGTCTACCATGAGGGCAAAATCATTGAAGACGGCGTCGTGCCCGGCAGCATCGTCTACACCTGCAAACATTACCGCCGGGAGATGCGCAATGTTAAAGTTCCGCGCGATGTATACATCACGGTAGTCGGCACCGACTTGATCCGGAACCCCGAGGGCAATTTTGTGGTCCTGGAGGACAATCTGCGCGTCCCCAGTGGCGTCTCTTACATGCTCACGAGTCGCCGAGTGATGAAGCAGATATTCCCGGGACTATTTCAAAAATGCCGGGTGCGGCCAATTGAGCAATACAGCCAGGCACTTCTGTCGACCCTGCGGTCTCTGGCCCCGGAGGGCCGCTCCGAGCCGACCGTGGTTTTACTGACACCCGGCTCCTACAACTCCGCTTATTTTGAACATACGTATCTGGCTCGGCAGATGGGTATTGAACTGGTCGAGGGACGAGATTTGGTAGTGCACGACAATATTGTCTACATGCGAACGACCTTCGGCCTGCAGCGCGTGGATGTGATTTATCGGCGAATCGACGACGATTATCTCGATCCTCTGGTTTTCGAAAATGGTTCCTCCCTGGGCGCGGTTGGTCTCTTTAATGCCTATCGCACCGGAAACGTAGCCTTCGCAAACGCGCTGGGGACGGGAGTCGCCGACGATAAGGCGATCTACGCCTTTGTGCCGAAAATCATCCGCTACTATCTCGATCAGGACCCGATTCTGGAAGGTGTTGAAACGCTGTTAATGTCTGATCCGGGGCAGCGGGACCATGTCTGCCAGAGGTTGGATGAGTACGTCGTAAAAGCGGTGGGCGAGTCCGGTGGGTACGGAATGCTGATCGGGCCGCACAGCACGGAACAAGAGCGCTCCGAGTTCCGACAAAGGATTTACGCGGAACCGCGAAACTATATAGCGCAACCGACAATCAACCTTTCGACCGCGCCCTGTTTCGTAGACGGAATAATCGAGCCCCGTCATGTTGATCTGCGTCCCTATGTTCTCTACGGTGAAAAAATCACAATTGTCCCCGGGGGCCTGACCCGAGTGGCGTTGCGAAAGGGTTCGCTGGTGGTGAATTCCTCTCAAGGCGGAGGCTCGAAAGACACGTGGGTCTTACAGAATTGAGATTCATGCAGTCGGACGACAAAACATCATGCTTTCCCGCGTAGCCGACAGTCTGTACTGGATGAGCCGCTATTTCGAGCGGGCGGACAATGCCTCGCGTGTACTGAAGGCGACCTACGGCCTGATTTTGAATCCCGCAAAGTCTTCCACGGAAGAGCGTTGGTTTCATGCCGTTTCGTCGCTGGCCCCCGGCGCCGCTTCCAATAACGTCGATCCTCAGCGTGCTCTATTTTTATTGGTGGCTGATCCGGAAGGGTCTTTTTCGATTGTGAAATGCATCAGCGGAGCTCGGGAAAATGCTCGGGAAGTCCGCGAAGAAATCAGCTCGGAGATGTGGGAGCATCTTAATCGTCTTTTTCACGACGTGACCGGCTTCGAGTTGCAACCCGATGACGACGCTGGAGCGATGCGTGTCGTGAGCCTGGTTCGGGAAGGCTCATACAGATTTAATGGAATTACCGCCGCGACTATCAATCATGATGAGGCTTGGCATTTTATCCAATTAGGCAAGTATATCGAGAGGGCGTGCAATCTCTGCGTCATGCTTGACGCCTATTTCGTTATCGGAAAGCATCCAGATGATGTGGACTGGGTTGGCTTGTTAAGCAGTTGCGCTGCCTTTGAAGCTTATTGCAAAGCATGCACCGCCGAACTTAAACCGGAACGAATAGCCAATTTCCTCCTACTGAAGCCCGAGTTTCCGTATTCGGTCCGTTATTCAATCGACCGAATGCATGCGGCCTTGACTGCGATCAGCAATCTTTCCTTGAGCCGCCGGACAGAGAACGTCGAGAGATTAATCGGCCGTTTGCAATCGATGGTCACCTACGTACAGATCGGCGAAATCATTGCCGAATTGCACAAATACCTTGCCGCAATTATTGAGCAGTGTCGCGAACTGCATGCGGCTGTTCACGAGCTCTATATCGAATATCCGATTGAAGTTGCTTTTCAAAACTGAATGTTCTACGCCATTCGCCATTTCACGCGTTATCGCTACAGCCGCTCCGTCTGGCAGAGCATGATGGAGGTGCGCATGCACCCCAGGAGCGAGGGCAACCAGCGCTGTTTTGTCTTTCAGCTTTCGGTGAATCCGCGGGCCCGGATTTTTGGCTACACCGATTCCTACGGTAATCTTGTCCACCATTTCGACCTGCCGTCCCGTCATGCCCAGCTCACCATCATCTCTGATGCTCTGGTGAATATTGAGGCCCTGCCTTCGATCCCCGAGGTCATGGAGTACGGAGCTTGGCAGGAACTGGAAGAGCTCGTGGAGAAGAAAGATTATTGGGACATGTTGATGCCGAGTTATTTTGCGCGCTCGTCACCGGAACTTGAGCAGCTGGCAGGGGAAATCGGAGCGAACGAAAGGAAGGGACGAGGCCCCCTGGCATTCCTGCAGGATATTGCCTCCGGTGTGCATCGCAGTTTCCGCTATGTAAAGAAGAGCACCGCAGTCAATTCACCGATTGAGGAGGCCCTTCGGTCACGGCAGGGCGTCTGTCAGGATTTTGCTCACATCATGATCGCCCTCGTGAGAAATGCCGGGATTCCCTGTCGCTACGTCAGTGGATACCTTTACCACAGTACCGAAATTGCGCATCCTGCGGCGGACGGCGCCACCCATGCATGGGTGGAAGCTCTGCTGCCGGGACTGGGCTGGGTAGGTTTCGACCCGACAATAAATCGACTCGCTAGTGAGAAGCACATTCGCACCGCAACCGGGCGCGATTATGCCGACGTTCCACCCACTATGGGCATGATGAAGGGAAAAGCTGAGACACAGTTGCAAGTTCGAGTGCGAGTGACCCCGTCGCAAGCGGTGCTCCCCCCAGACGAGGAATTTGCGGCAGATGAAGAGTGGTCCCAATTTCTTGACGAGACCCAGCAATCTCAGTCGTCCGAAGCTCAGCAACAGCAGCAGTGAAAGTAGGACAGATCTCGATCGATTACTCCCTGTCGGTCGACTACTCGGAGTTGTCTTGCTGCAGCACACCCGAACTGTCAAGCGCGGTCATTTCCACGAGCAAGGCGTGTTTGTCACGCAAGTCCTCGCTGTCAACATCCGTGCTGCTGTTTTTTCGGGCAGGAAGGACTGCGAGAGGAAGAGCAATGGCTTCGGGAGAATCAGCGATGGAGATTCCAAAACGCTTTTGGATGAGGATGGTGGTTCTGGGTGCGTTGGCCACGCCTGGCTCCTGAATCCGGAAACGGCTCTTTGCTTTTCATCGTTCGCCTGAAGATTAAGGCCTGACAGAAAAAGGAATTAACGATCGTTACCGCAAGGTGGATAGCTTCCGGTTTGCCGACAGCTCGCCCTGAAATAGGTTCGACTATCGGTAGCACTTCGCCGCGAATTCCGCTTGCTGTCCAGAGAAATGCGTTCACGCTCGCAGGCTTCATTGCGAGGATGACAGGTATTGAAAAAGGCTTTAGCGTTTCGCGTAACCCAACTTCTTTTTCAGCCACTCCCGTTCTTCCATCTCTTTTTGGTCATCTTCTGTAAGGATATCGGGATGAGTGATTCCGAGTTTCTGGTTAAGCTCATCAAGTCTCTTTTCCTTCGTGGCCTTACTCATGGCTAGCAGACGTATCTTTGTTTTAGTCTTCACTTCACGCCTCCAGCAGGTCTTTCGGCATAAGGACCGAGTTTACTTTACGATGCTTGTAGAGGACTAGGGCATGAAAACCGGTGAGACTCACACGCCGATGTATGACGGAGCCAGACAGCCGCCGCTGCGGTGAAGTGGTTTGTGGAACTATGCGGGAGTGCAGAGTTTGACTGCGACCCTCCTACGAGTTCATGGTTCAAAGAAGTATTGAAGTACTCAGGGGAACAAGAGAGAGAACCTGATGCGCTCGACACCCGCATTTTTCAAGACAGAAGAGACGATGAGGAACAAACTACCCATCTTTCTGCCACACGACTCCTCATATCTCTTCTCTTTGAAAATCCAACTGATTATTCTTGGCACCCACTCATTGACACGTCAATAAGGCCATCGGGATAGCGTCAGCAATAGAGCAATATCGGAAGGCAAGTGATCGAGCCGAGGTTGGGTCAGTCTCGCAGAGATGCAATGCCCCGCCTGCGGCGCATGATTCCAGATTGCTCCGCAGCCTGCGCAGTGGCTCCACTGCTTTCAACGGATGGAAACGTGATTCCCCAAAAGGTCTTTACCCTATCGTCCTGTTCGGCAAACTCGATTGCGTAAGCGGGAACTCCCTGGAGGGCAGCCAACTGCGCGATGACCCGAGCAGAAACCTGAGTGCCACTCTTATTTCGCACGACCACAGTAGAGCCAACCAGCAACTCACGATTTAGCTGGATGGCAGCTCCATGCTTATTCAGGTTGGTGGCTTTAGCGGCCATCGTAAAGGAACACCTTTGGCGATCTTCGCCCGACAGCCCTATAGGAGCGTTGAGGGCCATTCGACTGCTCCGGCGCTTTGCTATCTGACGGCGATGAACGCTTGCAGTGGCCATTAGGTGTTTACGATGGGATTCCGAGCGGCGTTCCGTGGGCTTCAGGTTCATGCTGATCTGAGGACATTAGACTGAGCGGATAGCTGCTGCAACGTACCTCGGTCACCATCATTTGGTTACCCACCGAACTGTTGACACCTTTGATCTTAGCGTCACGGTGAAACAGGCGATAGTGCTCAGAACTCGGTCAATGAGCGATATGGCGATTTATCGCCAACAAGCGCTGGAATACAGGTTACGTTGCATCCGGCCCTTCTTAACTTATGAGCTATCCAGTCGGCGAGCGCGAGTGTATCGGGAATAGAGGACTCCAATGCCGGGGAAGGTCACCCATTCCAACAGCGTAGTGCTGTTCTACTCTTCCGACTCGGCCAAGCCGATCCTATACAATCAGGGTCGCTGTCAATCTTCAGGGGGGGACAATGGGAAACCTAAACAACGCGCTTCAGCAGCTTCGTGCGGAGCAGCGAGAAGCGCAGTTGCACGTAGAGAAGTTAGGCCAAGCGATTTCTATGATCGAGTCGCTAAATGGTTCCGGAATATCCCGGAACGAAAACCAACCAACCCGAATTATTTCGGCAGCTTCACGGCGGAAAATGGCGCAGGCGCAAAAAGCGAGATGGGCAAAGACTCGGAAAGGACCGCAGCCAGCAGCGGCGAAAACAACTGCGTCGGCTCCTGTGAAACGCAGCATGTCAGCAGCATCACGTAAAAAGATCGCAGCGTTTCAGCGAGCACGGTGGGCGAAGATACGGGCTGGGCAGAAGAAAGCGGCCTAGAGACTATTGGAGCCTGCTGCGAGTATGCGGCAGGCTCTTGTGTTTGCTAGCGGTTAAATGTTGTCGACCTTACTTGCAAGTAATGCTGGAGTTGTCCTTCGCCAACTCCAGACAAGCCGTGCGTTGCTTCGTGCCCTACTGCGCCCGAAGAAATCTCCAGCGTCATCGAGCGCGTCACCTCCCACAAGGACGAGACGCTTCTGGTTCAGGGCTGAAAGCACGACGCGGAAAGGGCTGCGCAAAAGACCGAAAACCATGCTACTCTGCACCGCTTACCCGGGGTGCATCATCCAATGTCCTCCTTCTTGCGCTCGGCCCATGTCCCCGTTCTTCTGCTGCTGACGCTGCTAACCATAGCATCTGGTGATGACACGAAACCGCAACCTATCAATCCAGAGCTTGTTGCCGCCGACCAACTTTATCGGGCGGGCAAGTTCGGGGAAGCGGAGACCAGCTATCAGGCGCTATTGAAGACGGACTCGAAGCTCCTGCCTGCGCAAGTTGGGCTAGTGCGGGCAATGTTGCGGCAGCAGAAGATTGATGAAGCGTTGGACGCCGTGAACACCGCTTTGGCTCCGCAGCCAAATGCTGCGGCGTTGCTGGCGGTAAAAGGGGATGTCCAGTTTCGTCGCGGTGAAATGCCCGATGCCGAGGTGTCTTACCTAGCGGCAAAGAAACTCGACGCGAAGGAAGTGCATGCTTACCTCGGACTGGCGCGGTTGTACGGCTCTTACTCCCTGTACCGCAAAGCCTATGACCAGCTACAGAGCGCGCCCATGAGGTTGCACCGGACAATATCGAGGTGCAGAGGGCGTGGCTACGGATGCTTCCACGAAAGGAACGACTGGCGGCATTGGATGCCTACCTCAGCGGGCCGCATCCCGATGATGAAGAAGAAACCAAGCGGATGACCGAGTATTTGGAGTTTCTGAAAGCGCACGGGGTGGTGACGCGGAGCAACAGCGTGGAGACCGCACCGAAAAAGCGGAAACCTCACTCCGAAGGGTGAGATGGAGAATCAGCACTTCTTGGCGAGTGTAATTTTCTCTTTGCGGGGCATTGCCTCAACGCGAAGGATAACCGAACCGAAAAAGTCTCCGACACTCATTATGCCAAGTGTCGCTTCCTTACCAGAGCTGGATACGACGGTGAGTCTAACCTTGCCTTCCTGAATGTAAAAAGTTGCGTCAGCCGCTCGCCCTGCGTGAAGATTGTTTGCTTCTTGGTTATCCAGGCGATTCCACGCATGCGTCCAGCCTCGGAACAGCAAACGCGAATGTTACTTATAAAGTAGTGGCGCTCTATAGCGAAACCTCGAAGACCAATAGCGGCGCCACCATACCCGTCAAAGTGCAATTGACGAACTACAGCGGCAAGAACCTGTCGTCGTCGAGCATTGTTTTAACCATCGCCGGGCTCGCACCCAACCCCGCTCCGGGCGTG
This sequence comes from Candidatus Acidiferrum sp., assembly GCA_035602195.1. Lineage (GTDB taxonomy): Bacteria > Acidobacteriota > Terriglobia > Terriglobales > Acidobacteriaceae > Sulfotelmatobacter. The sequence goes on along the minus strand of DATNMU010000320.1, from coordinate 36,890 downwards.
CCACCAACCGGAACGTTTACATTCATGAGTCCGCTCCACCAGGACAACGTGAAGACAACAGGCGTGGGTGTTGAAAAAGTCACGTCGATTAGCAGATTCCTAACCTAACCCGTCCCGAACCTCGCGGGACAAGCCATCGACACAACTTTTCGCATGCGCTGCGGAGAGCACCTACCTCGGACTCGGCACGAAACGGCAATCCAACCCTGCTCCATGACAAGGTCAGCATAATTCTTGCGCAGCCTGCATTGTCTTAGCAGGAAAACCATTCAAAGTTGTTCCCTTTTGCTCAGTCTGCATTCCGCTCTGGGCCTAGACTGACGGTTTCACCTGTAGCACTGCCGAATCCGGACCAAATATGGCGCCTGCCTCTGCGGAGCGACAATGGAAGCCGCGCGTCAACCCCTGGGTGATTGCGGCAACGGTGGCGCTTGCCGCTTTTATGGAGGTTCTTGATACCTCCGTAGCAAACGTCGCATTGCCTCATATCGCCGGCAATCTAGGCGCCAGTACCGACGAAGGAACCTGGGTTCTTACCAGCTATCTGGTATCGAACGCCATCGTTCTTCCGATGGGTGCCTGGGCATCCGAACCAGGCTCATGGGGACCTCATGCGGCAGTCCGTCTGGCTGACGATGTGGGTGGCTGGCATGACCCCGAAGGACGCAAGGGGGACACAGTCGCTGCGCCGCGCGCCGCGTAAGAGCAAGAATCAGGAGTTGCGAATCGCGGACAAGGATCTATTCAGCTAACACTTTGTGCACAAATTGAACGACCATCGATCCTTCACCAACGGCCGAGGCGACACGCTTCACGCTCTCAGACCGGATGTCGCCAACCGCGAAGACTCCGGGAATACTCGTTTCAAGCGGATAGGGAGGCCGGTGCAGAGGCCAGCCGTCTTGAACCTCCGCACCGGTCTTGATGAAACCCTTTGCATCAAGTGCGAGACTACCTCGAAGCCACTCTCTGTGTTGGGGTCTGCGCCGGTCATCATGAACACATGCTGGATGTCCCGGGTTTCGTTCGCTCCAGTCTTGGTGTTGTGCAACCGAACCCTCTCAAGGTGCGCGTCGCCTTCAAGCGCTTCGATTGTCGTCCAAGCCATAAGAGTAATGCGTGGACTCGCTTCGATTCGGGAAATCAAGTATCGCGACATGGTTTTGGCGAGGCAGGGTCCTCGCATCACGAGATAAATATGCTTGGCAGTTCCGGCAAGGAAAACCGCCGCCTGGCCTGCTGAATTTCCACCGCCCACAGCCGCGACCTCTTCGTCGCGGCAGACTGTGGCCTCGACGTGGGTAGCGCCGTAGTAGACTCCAACTCCTTCAAACTGGGAAAGGTTCGGCAAGTCCAGTCTGCGATATCGGCTGCCAGCCGCTATGATGACCGTTCGACCCCGCGCTGCCCCTCCATCGTCCAGTTCAACCGTATATGGTGGATGGCTGGTCTTTAGCTCTTTGGCCGATTGAGCGATAGCGATGTGCGCGCCGAATTTCTCGGCTTGTACGAATGCGCGGTTAGAGAGTTCCTGCCCGGAAATTCCCATGGGGAAACCGAGATAATTCTCAGTCCTGGAACTCGACCCGGCCTGTCCACCCGGTGCGTTTTTCTCGAGGACGAGCACCTTCAGTCCCTCGGAGGCCCCATAGACAGCCGCGGCCAGCCCACTTGGCCCAGCGCCGATTACAACCACATCGCTCACATCTTCCTGATCAATTCCGGCGTTCAATCCGAGGCAGGCAGCCGCTTCGGAATTGCTTGGATTGCGCAGAGCAACCGTACCTCGACAAATCAAGACCGGAATGTCCGCTAGAGGGAACCCGAATTGGTCAAGAACGGTCTGCACTTCAGGATCGACATCGACATCAAGATAGGTGTGAGGTTGGCCGTTGCGAGCAAGAAATTCTCTGAGGCGCAGCGTGTCGCTCGAATGGTTGGATCCAATCAGCACCGCATCGCCAATGGAGTTGGAAATGAGGAACACGCGGCGCAGTACAAACGCGTTCAGGAGTATCTGTCCCAGAGCAGCATCAGTCTGCATGATGTGGCGCAGATTGGCTCGATCGATTTCAAAGAATGTGCTGGCTTCTAGGGCTCTGGCTCGGATCAGGGTTCCACGACCTGAGAGCAGGTTCACGTCGCCTGTGAATTCTACGCGGCCGAGAACATGGAGCGCGGTTTCGCCCTCCGGAGAGACACGAAGCACTTCGATCCTGCCACTCAGTATGACGAAGATGCCGTGATGCAGATCGCCCCGTTCCAGAATGACTTCGTGTGACCGCGCATCCCGCTGCTGGCCAAATGTTGCTAGCCCAGCAATTTGAGTGTCGTCAAGCTTCGGAAACATCGCCTCGGGAGATCCAAGTATGGGATCAGGAGAGGCCATCGGCATTTTTTCGAGAGTTCGGAAAGAATCCTAATGGATGTCTAGGAGAGCAGACTGGTCCTTTCGACACACTCTGGCGAGAATGTTTCCGATAGGCTCAACATGCCATCGCGCCTGGCGCCAGGACAAGTCTTCATTGGAACCTCCTTTTCATCTCGGTATGCCAGTGCTCAAATGCAGGCATCCGTCTTCGCATCCGAAGAAATGCCTCCGAGCTGCGGGGAACGAGATAAGGAACAACCCATACGGAAGCGGGTGCCCTCTTGATCGTCCTTATGCAACTGTGAGGACGATTTTGCCCTGGATGTGCCCAAGCGCGGCTTTTTCGTGCGCCTTGCGAGCCTCGGCAAGCGGATAAGTGCTGTCGATCGCGACCCGAACCGTCCCGGCATCAAGCAAGCGCCCGACTTCTGCGAGCTGCACGAAGAGCGTCGTCATAACGCCCAAATTCGATCAAAATGTCGATACGATTAGTCAGAATCTCAGGAAGCGGCGGATTCCGCTGTGCTGCCTTGTCAGCTTCAATTAACGCCTGACCGAACTGTCATAAAAGGTCGCAAGCCGATGATAGTAATTCTCTTTTGTAGGCTCTACTTCTTCAAGGTCTTTGAGAAATTCTTCAGCCTTTTTATACTTACCCTCCGGATTTTAATGGTGGTCAGCGGCACGAGCGGAATGTTTTCGAGCAGAAGCACGAATCATTTTTAAATATACACACGGCGTCCGTTTTTCAAGCTGGTTGGTTCTGCACGTCCATGCGTTTTGGCATCTCCAGAAAGGCACGGAGGACGTGCCAGAATTGTGCGCGGTTCAATCCCAGGCCGATCGAGTGGGAAGCACCCGGAAGAATCACAAACTCCCGGTCTTGAACGGGCAGCTTGCGGAAGAAGTTGAGCAGATCGTCTTCGGTGGCGATGCCGTCGTATTCTCCGCGGACGATGAGCACTGGAGCCTTCACCTTCAAGGGATCGACGAGGGGCAGCCGCGTGGTCATATCCAGATACGTTCCAGTGGGGACGGTGTCGCCAAATTTCAACTCCGCGTCGGCCATGGCTTCAGCAACCGCGGGGTCGGAGGTTCCCGGCTTGTCGCGCGTGAAAATACTGCGAATCATATCTCGATCGCGACGGCGCCGATTATGCGTGCGATAGAAGTCCAGGTTCTCGGCGCGCTTCGAAAGCGTCGGCGAACCTTGCCCCGTCCAGGTAAACGAGCCGAGAGCCAGCCGGTCCACACGCTCCGGTTCCGCCATCGCATAGGCCCCCGCTCGCAACGCCCCGCTGGACTCTCCATAAATATGGAAGCGCGCCTGCCCTGTCTCGCGAACGATCACTCCGAAAGCAGCCTTGATGTCTTCCACACCGGAGGCGATGTCGGAATTTCCGGGGCCCATTGCGGACTTGCCGTAGCCTTCGAAGTCCATCGTCCAAACATCGAAACCGTATTCGGCGAACTTATCCATTACCGAGTAATCGTTATGCCCGGGCACCGTGAGATCGTAAGTCGGTCTCGCCGAAACCGAGGAACCATGTGCCAGAAACAGGACGGGCTTTGGCGTTTCGCCGGGCATGGGCGCTCCCAGCCGCTTGCGAAAGATGTAGAGTGCAAGGTCGCCTTTCTTGGCCCAGTATTCGGCGCTCCAAATCTTTTCCGTCGCGGGGCTGCTCGCTCCGTTTGCGGAGAGCGCGTGCGCGAGGCGCGGCGAAGAAAGAGCCGCCAAGCTGCCAGCGAGCACTGGTGCAACTCGTGTCAAAAGAGCACGACGGGAAATTGTCTTTCTCGAATCCATAGGGCCTCACTTTGGCGAAGCGCAGGGCTGTTGTTTATGTGTGATCCTGCGACGTCACGCAAGATTCCGTTGCAGGGTTTCGCGGTCGAGTTCGTGCTCCCAGCGGGCAACGACGAGTGTGGCGACTCCATTGCCGATCATATTAATGAGCGCGCGGAACATGCTCATAAAACGGTCAATGCCAAGAATCAAAGCCATGCCCGCAACTGGAATGTCCGGAATCACCATGAGCGTGCCTACGAGGGCTATAAAAGCCGCGCCTTGCACACCGCTCGCACCCTTCGACGTGAGAATTGCCACACCTAATATTGTGAGTTGTTGCAACAGGCTCAAGTGCGTATTTGTGGCCTGCGCAACGAAGAGGGCGGCTAGGGTCATATAAATACTGGTGCCGTCGGTATTGAAAGTGTAGCCGGTGGGAACCACCAGGCCGACCAATGATTTCGAGCAGCCCAGCCTTTCCATTTTTTCCATCAAGGTGGGCAGCGCGGTCTCCGACGAACTGGTAGCCAACACCAGCAGAATCTCTTCCTTTATATAGACCAGAAATTTGATGATACCGAATCCCGCGAGGCGAGCCACGCCTCCCATCACAACCAGAACGAAGACAATGCAAGTTATATAAAAGGTGCCGATGAGCCTGGCCAGGGGCCCGAGCGAGGCGATGCCGTATTTTCCTACGGTGAACGCCATGGCTCCGAACGCGCCAATCGGAGCGAATTTCATCACGATCGCGACCACCTTGAATACAGCCTGGGTCAAGGAGTCCACCAAATCCAGCAGCGGGCGGCAGCGCGGGCCCAAAGCCGACAACGCGAATCCGAATAGCAGCGCGACGAGTAGAACTTCGAGAATATCGCCTTTGGCGAATGCGTCTACGACGGTCGTAGGAATGATGTGCATCAGGAACTCGGTAAGACTCTGTGCCTTTGCCTGACCGGCATACGCTGCGACTTCGCGAGCGTTCAGGGTGGCTGGATCGGCGTTGAAGCCTCGTCCCGTCTGCACGAGGTTTCCGACGACCAAGCCGACGATCAGCGCCAGAGTGGAAATAATTTCGAAATACAGCAGAGCCTTGCCGCCCACTCGGCCAACCTTGCGCATGTCGTCCATGCCGGCGATGCCGGAGACGACAGTGCAGAAAATAATCAGCGTAATCACCATCGAGATCAGTCGAATGAAGGCATCCCCAAGGGGCTTCATGGCGACCGCTTTGGCGGGACTGAAATGGCCTACGGCGACGGCCAGCGCCATGGCCACAACCACCTGGAACCACAAGCTGGCGTAAAGCGGTTTCTTCCCGCCGGATGCGGGCGCCGCGGGAGGCGGGGAAGGGAGAGACGCTGCAGTGGGAGTTTCCGTTGTCATTTCTCTCTTTCAACCTTACGGACTACGAGCCGCCGTTTAGCCAAAAGCTAAGCTCTTGTCACAGCTAAAAAAATTGCCGCCACTTGAACAGATCGGGCCGATACGATGCGAGATCCGCATATTCGACGAATTCAAGAAAATTACCTTCCGGATCCTTTGCGAAGATGGCAGTGATCCCCTTGCGAATTTCGACAGGATCTTTGCTCATCAATTCAACCGCGTACTTTTTTAAGCGCAGCGTAACTTCTTGGACATCGACCACGACAAAGGTGATGTAGGTGATACCCTGGCGCTCAAAAACCCAATCCGGAACCGGATTCTGCTTGAGCACAGTCTTCTTCGGCTGGATGAGCTTGATTCGTTCTCCGTAGGGAGTCTGCAGGCGAATGATCCTGAAGCCATGCGGTCCCGTGCCGAACTCTGCGCTCATCTCCGGCGACGCTTCCGCGTCGGTGGCAAATTTCAGCCCTAAGACTTCCGTATAAAACTGAAACATGCGATCGATATTAATGCATACAATGCCAGGCTCTATGGGCGTTGCCATTCGCAAGGACCAGGCTTGTTGGTGAGGACTATTCATATGCTCTCTTCAAAGCTGAGCGGCTGGCGGGTCATGGTGAAGCAGATCAGCGCTGCCGCGAACAACAGAAATCCCGCAAGATAAAACGCAAGATCGAATGAGCCGGTCCATTTCACGATGTATCCCGTGGCAATGGGCACAAGCGACCCGAAGATGTTACCGCCGAGGATCAGAAAACCAATCGCGATGCCGACCATTTCCGGGTTCCAAACCAGATCGTTGGTGAGAGCGATATTCAGGGAGAGCGCGCTGGAGATGCACGCCAGCGAAATTGAGATCAGCAATAGAAGCAGAAATTCGCTCGCGACCATGTTGGTCAATAGAACAGTGCACGATAACAATATAAAGATAATCAGTAACGTGCGGCGCTTACCCTGCTTGATCGCTTCGCGGGTTAGGACGCTATCACTGAGTTTGCCGATTAGCAATCCCAGAACCACAGCAGCGACATAAGGAATGGAAGTGAACCAACTCGCTTTCCCCAGAGACATGTGGCGTGATTGCACCAGGTAAGAAGGCAACCAAAAAAGAAACAAGAGCATGGTGTAAGCGCAGCATCCCTGAGTGAGGAAAAGGCCCCACATGGTTCTGCGGCTCATCAGCCGAAATAACGTGCCCTTCGGCGGCGCCGCAACTTTTATGTGGGAATCCGTTTGCGCCAGGATGTAATTGCGCTCTTCTTCTGGCAGCCAACTGCACTCGGAGGGAGTTCGAAAAAACGTCAACCACAAAATCACCCAGACGAAGCCCAAGGACCCCGTAAGCATGAACGAAGTTCGCCATCCTTCTTTTATCAACAGCCATGCCACTAACGGCGCGGAAAATGCAGGGCCGGCGAAAGTACCAGCGTTGAAGATGGCGGTGGCAAGGCCGCGTTCTTGCGGCGGAAACCATTGCCGGACGACTTTACCTGATGTCGGAAACGAAGCCGCCTCGCCGGCTCCCAACGCCAGTCTGGTCGCAATCATGCCCACGAAAGTTGTGGCCGCGCCCGTCAGCATTCCAGCCACCGACCAGATCGTCACCGACAAACCGTTGACCATGCGCGTTCCCGTTCGGTCGGACATCCAACCCCAGAGCAAAAGGAAAAGGCAGTACGTCCATTGATAGGAAGAAAAAAGCAGACCCATTTTCCCTGCGTCCCAATGGAAGTCCCTCGCGATTGCAGGCGCTGCCACCGACAAATTAATGCGGTGCATGAAGTTGATGAAAAGATTTAGAAACAATAAAGCGGCGATGTAAAAACGCTTTCCGGACCATAGCGAGCTTGTTTTTGCGAATGCAATCTGCTCCGGCGCTGCAATACCCATGCCTGGTCCTGTTGTCATAAGCTCGCGTCGAATTCAGGAATCCCCGTCATTCCTAGCTTTGCAAGCGGGTGAGGCAGGAATGCTTGGGAACAGGATCGCAACATAGAATCGCCGACGTGCGGGTCATTCATCTTCTCCCCAGCCAAAGTTCGGCATGGGATGAGGAATCGGCGGAAGGTCCCAGCTACCGGTTGCAAGTGGGCGTATCTCGCGGTCGATGCGAACGTCGAGAACGGCGGGCCGGCCGGATGCGATCGCGGCTTCGAGCTGCAAAGCCAGGTCGGCGGGCCTCTCGATGGTTTCGCCCGCCGCCCCCATGGACCTGGCCATCATTGCGTAGTCGGCAGAGAAAAGATTTCCGTTGGTGTCGGTAAAGCTGGTCGCGAGTTCGCGGTCTTTGCCGAAGTAGCCGCGTTGCTGGTCGCGGATGGCGCAATAACCGAAGTTATTCCATACCAGCCAGACCACAGGAATCTGATATTCAACTGCCGTGAGCACGGCGCTCGCATTCATCATGAAAGCCCCGTCTCCACAGAGCGAAACGACGGGACGATCGGGAGCAGCCAGCTTGGCGCCGAGCGCGCCGGCCACAGCGAAGCCCATCGAGGCAAATCCCCAGGTCTGCAGGAACGTGCGTGTCTTCCACGCTTCGTATTCAGAGACCAGCCAGTTGTGATGAATCCCAACATCGGCGAGCACAATGCCATCGGCGGGGACAACTTTTCGCAAGTCGGCGACGGCGCGCTCCGGCCGAATCGGGATCGCGTCCGATGTGCGCGGAGGCACGGTGGCTGCGTCCCATCGCTTGCGCCATCCGGCAATTTTCTCGAGCCAGGAACTACGCCCGCCATGAGCGTCTCCGCTCTTCGCAGCGAGAAGCTGTTGTAAAAAGAGCTTCGCGTCGGCGATGACTCCGATCTCCGGCCGGAAGTTGCGGCCAATTTCGGAAGCGTCGATGTCAACGTGAATCAGTTTGCTCGGAGGAATGCTGTAAGTAAAACCGGGAAGCCATGCGCTCGTCGCCCGGTCATCGAATCGCGTGCCCAGAGCCAGAATCACGTCGGCGTTTCGGCACGCCGCATTGGCCATGTAGGATCCGTTGCGGCCGGTTGGCCCCAGGCTTAGAGCGTGGCGCGGATCGAAGACACCTTTTCCAAACGGCGTAGTAGCGACAGGAATGCGAAGAGCCTCCGCCAGCATGAGCAGTTCCGGCTCGGCGCCGCTCAGTTCGACTCCGTGCCCTGCGACGATTATGGGACGCGCCGCGCGCTGAAGGAGTCGAATCGCTTCGTCTACCGATGCCGGATCGGCTGCCGGCCGCGACCATTCTATGGCTGGCCAGTGATTGTCGGGCTGCGCCGCGGCCTCTTCCACAAGCTCCACGAATACGTTGAGTGGCACATCTATATTCACCGGCCCCGGGCGGCCGTTCGACATCAGCGCGAAAGCTTGACGGAGGGCGAGGGGCAGCATGTCGGCCCGCGTCGGTTGAAAGCTGCGCTTGACGTAGGGACGGAGGACGTTGACGAAATCTCCCTGAAAATATTTTCCCGTCTCTTGAAATGGACCGCGGTTCCATTGTCCGGTGGGCACGTTACCGGTGATGTTGAGCATGGCCGAGGAGTCGGCGAAGGCGGCTGCGATGGCGAGGACAAGATTAGCCGAGCCCGGCCCGCACGAAGTGAACGTAGCCACAGGCTTTTGCGTGATGCGAAAATACGCCTCCGCCATGAATCCGGCCGCAGCCTCGTGATGTACGGAGATCGTTTTAATTTCTTCCTGGCGGTCGAACAATCCATCGAGCAGCCCAAGAATGCCGTGACCGCACACTCCGAATACATAAGGAACTTTTTGTTGGACGAGAAAGTCCGCAATGTACGCGGCTCCCTTCGATGCTGGCTTCACGCGAGCGGAGTGCACTTCGCCTTTCTGCATGCCCAATCCTCTTTATTCATTTTCGATACAAATATTTCGCCATAAATTATTTCGCGATGCTGAAGCCGCCGTCGAACGTGTCGGACATGCTCCAGAACATCGTCTTCACTTGCTGATAAGTTCTGATCCCCTGCAAGCCCTTCTCACGCCCAAGTCCGCTCTCTTTGAATCCGCCAAACGGAGCTGCGGTTGAAAACTGCTTATAAGTGTTGATCCAAACCATTCCCGCTTCCAGCGCACGCGCCACGCGCCAGGCGCGTTTATAATCCGCGGTCCAGATGCCGGAGGCCAGACCGAACATCGTGTCGTTAGCCTGCTGCATGAGATCGTCTTCGTTGTCGAATGGCATGGCGCAGAGCACCGGGCCGAAAATTTCCTGCTGAGCGATTGCGGATTTGTTGCCGATGCCGGCGACGATGGTTGGCAAGTAGAAAGCGCCCTTCGCCAGACGCGGCTCAGAGGGCCGGGCGCCTCCGATCAGAATTTCGCCGCCCTCTTTGCGGGCGCCGTCCACCATCTTCTCGATAAACTCGCGCTGCGAAAAGCTCGCGCTCGGTCCGAGCTGCGCGCCGGGGGCGTCCGGCAAATCGACGCGCAATGCGCGGGCTCGCTCGATGATCATGGAAATCACTTCATCGTAGACCTTGCGCTCGACGAACAAACGCGACCCCGCCGTGCACGATTGACCGGTTCCTTCGAAGATGGCTACAGTGGCGGCGTCCGCTGCTGCCTTCAGGTTTGCGTCCCCGAAAATGATGTGCGGAGACTTTCCGCCGAGCTCCAGCACGGCGGGAATGATTTTCCTGCCGCACAGTTCTGAAATTCGTCGACCCACCTCGGTGCCTCCAGTGAAGGAAACCATTCGTACCAGGGGGTGGGTGACCAGCGCGTCGCCGATTTTGCTTCCAGCCCCTGGTACGACGTTCAGTACACCTGGGGGAACACCGGCGTCCAGGGCAATCCGTCCCAGTTCGATGCCAGAGGTTGGCGTGAACGAGGCGGGCTTCAGGACAATGCCATTCCCGGTGGCCAGAGCCGCCGCGATTTTGTTGCAGGTCAAAGTAATGGGAGAGTTCCACGGCGTAATCGCCGCTACAACACCCCACGGCTCGTAAACCGTCATGCTCAGATAATTTCCGCGGGGCGGTGTGATCTCAGACCCAAGCGTTTCGATGGCGGCAGCGCAGTAGCGGAAGGTCGCCGCACCGTTGATCACCTGATTCTTGCATTCCTTCCATACCTTGCCGTTCTCGAGCATCTGGAAGCGGGCCAGCAGGTCGGAACGCTCAAGCATCAGGTCTGCGATCTTATTCAGGATTTGCGCCCGGTTGTGCGGCAACATATTGCGCCAGGCGGGCTGACTGGCGGCTTTGTGGGCGGCGCTTACGGCGGCGTCGATGTGAGCTTCGGTGCCCGCACAGATCTGGTAGTTAACCTCACCCGTGGCAGGGTTTATGTGCGTTATATATGAAGATGTATCGTGGACCCATTCGCCTCCGATGAGGAATGGAACTGGGGCCGAAGCCGCGACTGAGGACATCTCTAACTCCTAACAAATTATTAATTGTGTTCGTACGTTTATAGATTGTAGAGCGTAGGGCATATCTCGCGGCTGCCCGCTATTACCTTCGCTCTGCGTCGTCCGATCAGAAAATAACTTTTAGCGCAAACTGAACTTGCCGGCTAGTAGTGGCAGTACTATTAAGCGGAGAACCGTTCGGGCTTCCGTCCTGGTTAAATACGACGTTATTAACAAGCGGAGGGTTGAAATTGGCGCGATTAAAGATGTTGAATATCTCCGCGCGGAACTCTACCTTAAGCCTTTCGCCGATTTGCGTATCCTTGACCGCCGAGAAGTCGAAGTCAACAAGACCAGGCCCGTAAACGTCGTTCTTGCTGCCATTGCCGAGTAGATTCTGGCAGTAAACCGAGCCCGCCGGGGCGGGGGTGGCCGCATTCGCGAAAGAGCCCGGATCACATAAAGCCTGTTGCGCCACCGGCATCGTCGGCAGAGCAAAGCAATTTGTCTTGAGGTAGTTGAGAGCATTCTGCGTATTTACTGGTGCTCCGCAGCCTGGCCCCGTCAGCCGATTGGGATAGGCAAAAGGAGCCGAGTCGCCCAAGCCGAGCGGATCGCCGCCGATCAGAACCGTAAAGGGCAGGCCGCTTCGGAGCTGGGCAATGCCGCCCAACTGCCATCCTTTCGCGATCCATGCCAGCGGACCCTCCAAGTGACCAGAGGGAACACTCCACAGGTAATTGATAGTCAGATTGTGCGTGATGTTGAAATCCGAAGCAGTGCGACGGTACTTGGGAAGAAAATAAAACAGGGCCGGAATCGAATTCAGGAACGCATCGCTGGCGATGGAGCCATCGCCTCCGTCGATGGCTCGACTCCAGGTATAGCTGCCTCCGACCTCAAGTCCGTGACTCATGTGTTTCTGAATCTGCGTTTCGAGGCCATCGAAATAGGAATCGTTATTCCACGCGAGAACATCCATTCGCCCGATGTTGGGGCTAATGGGCGTTGACGTTCCGAGCAGCGGCCAAAGGTAGGGCGGGGTCGAACCGTTGATCGGCTGGGTCGAGTTGATGTCATCGGCTCGGAAAATCTGGTGCACGCCGCGTGAGCCCACATAGGCCGCCATCGCCGTCAGGTCGGGGAGAAATTCGTGCTGTACGTTGACGTTCCATTGCATCACGTAATCGCGCTTCGGGTTGGGCTGAATATTCGCGATGCGCAGGCCTAGATCGTTTTGCGCTGCCGATGCGAGGGTATTGAAGGCGCCAGTCGGAAACGAACCTTGAGCCAGATTCGTGGCTGTGCCATTCTCTGTGAATGGCGCGGTGTTGGTAGCGAATTGGCCTAACAAATATGGAAGGGGAAGCACATCAAACATTCCGAAGCCGCCTCGTACGGAGGTCTTGCCATTTCCGAACGGATCCCACGCGAAACCCAACCGCGGCTCGAAATTGCGATAGGTGGGATTGCTGAAGACCGACGAGGCAACGATCGTATCTTGAAAGGACTGTCCAAATGGGCTATTTAGAGCCGACAAGTGCCCATGGGCTTCCGACGGAACCGTTGACATCTCATAGCGCAATCCAACGTTCAAAGTGAGAGTCGGCCGCAGGCGTATGTCATCCTGGATATAACCGCCGAAAATGCTCGAGCGAAAATTGAAATGAATGAAAGGTGCGCTGGGCAGCGGCGCAGATAGATCGATTGGATTGTTCGTCAAAAATCCATTACTGTTCGGATCTGCCAGTGATCCGAATTGGATTTCCCCAGCCGGCGCGGGATCGAATGCGTTCAATTGGATTCGCTCCACTGCGAAGCCTATCTTCAGGCTGTGGATCCCGCGCGTCCAAAAAACATCGTCATCGCCCTGATAGGAATTCTCGAAGAAATCGAGGCGCTCGATTTGGTTCAAGCCCGGCTGCGCCGAGTTAAAGCCCGAAATATCGATTTGCGGGTTATCGGCGCCCGGATTCTCGCCCAAGGCCAAGTTGGCGCTTAACGGATTGATTGCCTTCATGCCAATTGCCGTATGAAGAGATCGATTTAGTCCGAAACGAGCGGAATTGACGATCTGTGAGTTGACGATGTGAGTCTCTTCCAGGGCGACGTAACCTCTTCCCGTAGTGTTTCCCACTAGTACGTCGTTATTGGGGTCCGGCTGTGTCAGCGTTGCGGAGTCATATTGATAACTTCCGAAGAAGCTGTCCTTATCGGAAAAGCGATGATCCAGGCGTCCCACTCCAAAATTTTCTGTGGTTACGTGGCCTCCAACGAAGGAGTACGTGCCCATGTCCCCGTTGCTAAAGTATGGGAGATTCGGGTTTTCCGGGCCCCATAAACCGAGGAAGGGCAGAACCGCTTTATCGATGCCGGTCGCCGGATCTGGGTTGGCGGCACCTGTGACCTGGTGCGGGGTACAGGTACCATCCTGCGGCTTTGAACAAAGTATGCCCTGGCGGGCCGCTATCGAGGGAACGGTAACCTGGGTCGTGATGCCATTATTCTCGCGAAGCCCCTCATAATCGGCAAAGAAAAAAGTTTTATCCTTTACAATCGGTCCGCCAATTGCCCCGCCGAACTGATTGCGGTGGAATAGCGGGATAGTGCCAGGTTGGTCAAAATAGTTTCTGGCGTCGAACGCGCTGTTGCGCATAAACTCATAGACGTCTCCGTGGAAGGTATTCGTTCCTGGCTTGGTGACCGCATTGACAACCCCTCCCGCAGTGCGGCCGTACTCGGCCGAGTAGTTGCTGGTCAGCACTGAAAATTCCTGCACGGCGTCGACCCCCAACGTGGAGCCTTCCACGCTTCCCGGGCCGCCGTTTGTGTAGTCGTTCACGCTAATGCCGTCGATGCGGTAGTTGTTTTCTGTCGGGCGAGTGCCGGAAATCGTCATCTGCACGCCGTATCCGCGGCGAGCCCGGTCTGGCCCTCCAGTATTTGCTTGAACCGAGCCTAGAGAATCCACCCCGGGTTGCAACGTGGCAAGTGAAGTCCAGTCGCGGCCGTTCAAAGGTAGTTGCGCGACCGTCTCCTGGCCAATGACTCCGCCTATCGTAGAAGTAGCTAAATCCACCGTCGGTGCCAACTCCTGCACTTCGACCGTTTGAGTGACCTGGCCAACCTGCATCTTGATGTTGAGAACTTGGGTGGCGCCTACCGTCAAGGTCACGGCTTTTTGCAGCGTGGTCGAAAACCCTGGGGCCGTGGCCGAGATGTCATACTGCCCCGGCAAGAGGTTCGGTGCGGAATAGAGTCCAGCCGAGTCGACGTTAACCGTGCGGACTTCGCCGGTGTTTACGTTCTTGATCGAGACTTGCACGTTGGCGATGACCGCGCCGGAGGAGTCAGTCACCGTACCACTGAGCGTAGCGCCTGAGACCTGTGCTTGGGCGCTCAATGAAAGGAGCACAAATACAGACGTCGCCAAGAATGCAACCAACATGCTGACAGCATTTTCCCCACTTCGATTGCGCACGATCATTCCCCCTGGATTTCCGTTTGACGGATGCCACGTCGAAACGCACACTTTAGCGATAGCCGGAATATTCGCTTCCGCTTTCCGCCTTGAGCACCTTAACGATCCGCATACCAATTCAGTGCCAGCTCACGCTACCGGGAAAACGTGCGCTGGATACATCGGCTTTTGCTCTTTCGGAAGTTCTGAGTCAACTTGTTCGCCAAACTAGGCACGACAATAAGGTGTTGCAAAAAACTCCGACGCCGCTGAATTATTAGAAATGATTATTAGAAATATGGAATGTCGTATAATTTGCAGGTTTTTCCCAGCCCCCAAGTGAGCTATAATCCCTTCCCCAGGGGACTTTTGATTTTTCCAGGAATCAGACCCGCGACCTGCGGGTGCAAACTTATTGGTCCGGAAGTAGAAAAGTCTTGTGGAATCGCCAAAAGAAATCTTAAGAATTTATTTATTCCATGGCAACGCAACCTTTGGTCAAGCATTTGTATGAGTTCGGGCCCTTTCAGTTAGATCCCCCGGAGCGTCTCCTCCTGTGTGATGGCCAGCCGGTTCCTATGCCACCCAAGGCGTTTGATTTGCTGGTTTTTTTGGTGGGAAGGAGCGGCCATCTTGTTGAGAAGGACGAATTGCTGAAGTCGGTCTGGCATGGCTCATTTGTGGAGGAGGGCAATCTTTCGGTCACGATTTCGGTCCTGAGGAAGGCCCTTAACGACGATCGCGGCCAACATAAATACATCGAGACCGTGTCCAAGCGGGGCTATCGTTTTGTCGCCGATGTTCGGCGTGTGGGCGATCCCGAAATCCTGGCTACGCCGGTTCAGGCAGATGCCCCAGTAGCTGGTGAGTACATCCCGCAGCCGGGCCAACTCTCCGGCATTGTGTTCAAGCCGGTCGCCGCTTCTGCGAGAGCCCTTCGCTCGAGCGTGCTGGTGGCCGCGCTGGGCTTGGCCGTAATCGCAATCTCGCTTCTGGTTCGGATGGCAGTTCGCCGTGGAGATGGGAGCAATCAAGTTGAAGCGGCGGTAACGATTCATTCTCTTGCCGTTCTTCCGTTCCAAACTCTGGGTGCAAAAAGCGGCGACGAATACCTGGGGCTGGGGATGGCGGATGCGTTGATCACAAAGCTCGGCAACACTGGAAAGATCATCGTCCGCCCGACCAGCGCCATTCAGAAATACGCTGAAAAAGGACTGAGCCCGCAGGCCGCTGGTCTGGAGCAGAACGTCGATGCCGTTCTCGACGGGCGCATCCAGCGAGGGTCTGACCGCGTTCGTTTGTCCGTGCAACTCATCCGCGTGCGCGATGGCGTGCAGCTCTGGGGCGAAAGCTTCGACAAGGAATTTACCGACATTTTTGCCCTCGAAGACTCACTCTCGGAACGCGTTGCCCAGTCGATCCGCTTGAAACTCACGGGGGAAGAAACGCGCCGGTTTGCCAAACGATCTACGGAGAGGCCAGAGGCTTATGAGGCGTACGTTAAAGGACGTTATTTCTGGAACAAGCGAACCGAAAAGGGGATGAGGAAGGGCCTCGAATACTTCCGCCAGGCGATCGCGCTCGATCCAACGTTTGCGGAAGGCTACGTGGGCGTAGCGGATTCTTATGCCACTCTGGGTCTATACGCACTGCTTCCGCCGAAAGAGGCGTTCCCCGCCGCCAAGGAAGCGGCCAAGCGAGCTTTGGAAATGGACGACGGACTGGCGGAAGCCCACGCCAGTTTGGGGTTCATTCACTTTTATTACGATTGGAATGCGGCCGAGGCTGTAAAAGAATTCCAGCGGGCGCTCGTCGAGAACCCGAATTACGCTATGGCGCACTCGTGGTACGGCGAAAACCTTGCCGCGATGGGGCGCTTTCAGGAATCGTCTGCCGAGACACAGCGCGCCATGGAGGGCGATCCGCTTTCGTTAATCATCGCCAGTAATGCGGGGTGGACGTTCTCTCTTGCAGGCAGAATCGACGAGGCGATTGAAATCCTCAAGAAGGCGATCGATGTCGACCCCAACTTTCCGCGCACGCACTTTCGCCTCGGCAGAGCCTACGAGCAGAAGAAGTCGTACGATTTGGCGATCTTGGAATTGGAGCGAGCCGTGAGCCTATCGCCCGAGGATGCCTGCTACAAAGGTTCGCTCGGTCACGCCTACGCGGTGTCGGGACACGTGGACAAGGCGCGCAAGGTGTTGCAGGAACTGGAAGCGCGCACCGGACAGCCCTATGTGCCGGCATATGCCATTGCGCTGGTCCATGCTGGACTGGGCGAAAACGATCGTGCCTTTAGCTGGCTGCAAAGAGCTTTCGACGATCGATCCACGCCAATGGCCTTCTTGAAATGGGATCCCCAACTCAGCGGACTTCACTCCGATCCGCGATTTGCGCAGCTTGTGCAGCGCATCAGTTTCTGACGTAGGCCGCGACGCTCGGCGCACTCGACGCCCGCTCATGGGCCAGAAGCCGGTCAACTTACTGTATCGATAGCTTCGCTGCCAAGCCGTCCTTAACAGCCTGCGGAAGCCTGTCGGCATCCGCCAGCATCAGGCTGACTTGCCACAGTTCAGTGTCAGATAAAGTATTCTTGAATCCCGGCATCCCGGTTAGACGGATCCCATTGCCCACCTTCCAGTAGGTCTCGCCCACAGGATCGTCGGTTACTCCGTGCTTGAACAACTGCGGAACGTGCGGAAACATTCCTTTAGAGATATTGGTCTCGGGCTGGCCCGGAAGGCCATGGCAGACGGCGCAATTCGCTCGATAGATCTGCGCTCCCGCCGCATAATTCGATTCACTCGAAGCGATTGCCGGGTTCTTTGGCATTTCTCGACCAATCCTGGCGTGCAGCGCCAGCTTCGCCAACATTTGTTCGAATGGCATTGGGGCTGCCGAAGTCGCAACCGGAGCGGCGCCGATGGCAAAATAGGCGAACAGACCGACGGCAACCACCACCAGACCGAAAATCAACCCAAACAGGAAACCCTTCATTTCCTCTCTCCTCCCAGCTTTACCAATGCAACATTCGCGTGAGCGAACAGAAAAAATATCACAACCAATATGAAACGCAGGTGAAAACGAGACGCGAATCATTTCGCGGCCGCCAACTCAATGTACGTTCTTGTCGAGCCAGCTCATGAAATATTTCGCAATCTCAGCGCTGTTTTTTTCCGACATCATTTGATGGCCATTGCCGAGCAGGCCGACATCTTCCAGGTTGACGTATTCGGTCCTCACCCCAGCCTGGTTGAGCCATTTCGCGACACAGCGGGCGTATGGGCGGTGATAGCTTGCCTCTCCGGACACATTGAGAATCGGAATCCCTTCCAGGTTTATGAGTTTGCGTGCCGGCTCTTTTTGGATCCAGCAGGGCACAAGATCCGGTGCATCGGCCTTCTCTTCGCGAACCGTCTGCAATTCCGAAGCTTCTTTGATTGGGGGATCATAGTGAATCGGAAAATTGGTCAGGCCCCAGACGTGCCCCGGACCTTTTGCGTCCAATTCCGCGTTCTCGATGGGAGGGCCCCAGGGTTCGGCGGCAACAATGCCTTTGATCAGCTTCGGCCGTGCATCTGCCAGCAGCCAGCCAGAAGTTGCCAGCCGTGAGTGCAAAAGCAGGATGACCGGTTTGCCGATCAAGTCTACGAGCTGTACCAGGTCATCGGCGGCCAGCGGTTCCATGTCATCGGCAGTCGGAAATCCAAGTTCAGTCTTGGCGAAATAATCGAATACCGGGTCGCCGATCTGGCCTCTGTTCGGCCCATCGCTCGGCCATTGCGTGTATTTCTTCGACTGCGGCCAATAGCGTTGCGGGTTTGTGGGCGGGTGGCCGCCAGTCCACACCTCCTCCATGTGCTCGGCCGTGCGCGGGCCGCTAATTTCGCCATCAAGACCCGGCACATAAGCGGCACGTCCGCGCCCCGGAAAATCCATCATGTAGATGGTATATCCCTGGTTGACGAAGTCATAAGCCCAGCCCGGCCGCCCGTCGGGAGTTTGCAGCAACGCGATGTTGGTTTGTCCCCCCCCCGCCTGCACGAATAATATCGGATACGGATGTCGAATCTTCTTTGGCACCCACACTTCAACATACATGGCGCCGCGCATGTGTTCCTTGCCTGGCTCGCCCACCCACTTGCCACCCACGTAAAAATGGCCCTGGCGTCCAATGTTTTCTGTAGAAAAAGTTGGGACCGATGTCAGAGGAATCGATACTCTGGCGTCGTCAGCATTGACGGGGAACTCGCAGGGCACAGCAGCTAATGCCAGCACAAAAACCGCAGTCAATATTCTCGTCTTTATCAAAATAAATTTCCCTTAGAATTGCAGGTTTTGTTTGCCATCTACTCGCACTCGGACGCAAGTAGCGAGGCATCTTGTTAATTACCGTATCGCTGTAAGCGGTGTCAATGAGCGCGACCGTGCGGTGGAAGAGGAATTTGAAGTCAAACAAAGGAAAAACAGATGAACCACAAAGAAATACGAAGTATCACGAAGACCGCTTCAGTTTTCCCTCGCGTACCATCGTTCCCTTCGTGGTTCGCGTGTTGTCTCATCAGTTACACTGCTCGTCATGAGCGAACGTCTCAAGGGAAAAATTGGAATCATAACCGGCGCGGGTAGCGGGATTGGCCGTGCATGCGCAATAACCATGGCGAGAGAAGGAGCGCGAGTTGCGCTCGTCGGCAGGCGTAAGGATCGCATCGAACAGGTGGCACGCGAGATAGGGGATTCTGCGCTGGCGATTCAAGCCGATGTTTCCAAGACCAGCGAAATTAATCGCTTGCTTGAGGAGACGGTGAAGCGCTTCGGCGGACTGAACTTTCTACTCAACAACGCCGGAGTCTTGCACGTGGGAACTGCAGAGCAAATTACCGAAGAGCAGTGGGACGAAACGTTCAATGTGAACGTTCGCGGGCTTTGGCTGCTTTCGCGCGCTGCGTTGCCCCATATGAGAAAGGCCGGCGGGGGCTCGATTATCAACATCGCTTCCGTACTCGGATTGGTCGGCGCGCGCAATCGTGCAGCCTACGCTCCATCCAAGGGTGCGGTGATCCAGTTGACTAAAAGTATGGCCGTTGATCACGGGCATGAAAAAATCCGGGTGAATGCGATCTGTCCGGCATTCGTTGAGAGCGAACTGACGGAACGTCTAATCGGCCAGGCAACCGATGCTGAGGCATTTCGCCGGGACCGAATCGCTGCCCTTCCTATTGGAAGAGTCGGCCGTCCCGAGGATATTGCTGGTCTTGCGGTCTATTTAGCGAGCGATGAGTCATCGTGGGTGACCGGAGCCGCCATGTCGGTAGATGGAGGCTATGCCGCGGTCTAACGGGTAATGCCCCATCTGAACTCGAGAGCGTATCTTACTTGGCTAGTTGACCGGGATGAATGCCTTCGCCCAGAACGAAGGTCGATCCTACGCTGCCCACCACGGCTGACGATCGAGGTAGGCCGAGTCGCTCCCGAATTCGATACACTGCTTCGATGCCCGTGCAGTGCGCGCCCAGCAGATTCGCCACTTTGAAATCTTTCAACTTGTCAGCCGTCCAATTCAGTTGATCGTCAGTCGCGGGGAAGAGATGCAATCCGCCGACAATCGCTTGCACCGGTTGATCGGGAAATTGTTCTCGACTGAAGGTGAGAATATTGATGATTCCCGCATGTCCGCAGCCGGTGATCACGACCAGCCCCTTCGGTGTATTCAGCACCAGCGATTGATCCTCGGGAATCGTGTCTTCCACCACGCCTGCCGGGGTCTGCACTTTTCCGGTGCTGCTCCAGTTATGCTCCGGATACTTGCGCGGCACCGGCCCGGTCAGCCACCAGCCCGGAAGGATTTCCGCGGCCTCGTCGTGTTCGATGAATTTTCCGCCCGTAGCTTCGTAGTCTTTCCTGAGAGCGATCATCGTGTTCTCCTCACCCTCTGGCCCGGGACGGCTGTAGAAAATACCGCGCGACACATGAACCACTGACATCGCCGCTGGATTTGTTTTCATCATCTCCTTGCGAAGGCTCATCAGCCCGCTGACGTGATCCCAGTGATTGTGTGTGAGGATCACTTCCTTGACGTCGGAGAGGTCAATCTTCAAATCGTGTGCGTTTTGCAGCACGGTATCGGCATGAGCTCCCGTATCCAGTAGAACGCGGTGGCCATCGGCTTCGATCAGCGCCGAGAATCCCCACTCGCCCATGCCCTTCGCGTCGCCTACCAGCATGGTCGAGAGCAAGGTGACTTTCAGAGTGTGGACTTGCGCAGGCGCCTTCGCGGCGGAGGCGGCCGCACTTGTCTGAGCCTCGGCACGCTGCATGTTTACAATTGAGAGCGAGAAAACGAGCAGTGCCGCTGCAACCTGAACCCAGCAAAATCGCGTAACTCTATTCATGTATGTCGCTTCCTGGGGCGCGCCTTGATCGTACCCTATAAAAGGCTGCGAATAGATCATGAGATCGCAAATTGTTCGGAATTTTGGCCCAATTTTCAGATTCGCCGTTTATAGTCGCATGGACTTCCTGGGGTCCATGAAGAACAGAGTAGCTCCGGTTCAGAGGACGCATGGGATATTTACCAGGATACGGGGAGAAAAACATGAAGAGATTTCTGGCTGCTGTTTTGGGAGTTTTCGTTATCGTTTCATCGGCCTCGTCGGCGGGCTCCCAGCAAAGTGGCGAGAAGACCTCACTCGCAAAAAGCGGAGCGAAAGAGGGGAAAGAAAGTGCAACTGCATCAGCCCAAAGACCGCTTGTTTTATCCGGTTCCGTTCCCATGGATGGTGTGAAAGGGCGTATCGATCATTTCGCTTCCGGCAACGGGCGCGTCTTTATTTCTGCGCTTGGCAACAACACAGTGGAAGTGATCAATCTGTTCGGGGGAATCGTTGAACACACCATCACCGGCGTGCCCAATCCCCAGGGCGTGGCTTTTTCGCCTGACGCCAATAAGCTCTTCGTGGCCAGCGCGCAGGGGAAACTCTACATCTATGACGCAGACTCTTTTAATCTCATCGCAACCCTGGATTTCGACGGGGGAGCCGATAACTTGCGTTACGACGCAGCCACCAAGCGTGTTTATGTGGGCTGCGGCGACGACGAGAAGAATGGGGCCATCGCCGCTGTCGATGCCATGACGAACCAGCGTCTCGACGAGGAATATAAGATTGGCGGCGAACCTGAGTCTTTCCAACTCGAAAGCTCAGGCCCCAACATTTATGTAAACATTCCAGACCTGAAACAGATCGCGGTGATCAATCGAGAAACGAAGAAGATCACGAGATGGCCGCTGGCGGGTCTGCGCAAGAATTTTCCCATGGCGCTCGACGAGGCGGATCATCGGCTATTCGTCGGCATACGCGAACCGGCGCGGCTGGCCGTGTTCGACACTACTTCGGGGCACATGATCGCGACCCTGCCCAGCGCTGAGGATACCGACGATCTTTACTATGATGCCGAGCACAAGCGTATTTATGTGCCGGGAGGAGAGGGCGTCATCTACATTTTCCAATTGAACGATCCCGATCACTATCGGCTGCTTGCCAAAATTCCCACAGCCTTGGGAGCGCGGACCGCCGGATATTTCGGAAGACAGAAGAAGGGCACGCACCGCTTCTTCTTGGCTGTCCCGGCTCGCGGCGGGCAGAGCGCGGAGATGAGAATCTACACCATCCAGGAGTGAATTCTAGAGAAGTGGTGGAGGCGGCGGGAGTCGAACTATGCAGCGTGTTGAGAACACGTAAGTGCTGATTCTAGGAACTCCCACAACGGCTAAAAAGGCTCCATTGCCCAATCCGTTGCACGTTTATTGTACGAAAATGTTTTTCGCCCAATCAAGTGCTCGTGAAGGTACATGCAAGCGGCATCTGTTACACCGACGTCCACCAAACGCTCGGGTACTTGCCCGGACCATTCCCCGAATCCTAGGCCACGAGCCGGTCGAGTTACTACGCGGAGGGGTGTGTCTTATCGGGAGAAGCTGGCTCGAAACTTCCCGACATTGCAAACGCAGCGTGCAGTCTTATCGCTTGCCTGGGAACTTCTAGCCAGAGCTCCGGCCATCTCCCATGGACGGTGCCAAGTAGTGAGGGGCACAATTTGGCAATGTGTCGACAGCAACTAGAGTGAGCGCAGAAAATCGATGATTTCCTGCTGCTCCTGAACGGTCATCTTATTGAAGTGTTCGATGACCTTATTGGCTTCGCTGCCGTGGCTCCGGTGAGCCACGATGGCGTCAACCAGGTTGGACGTACGCCCATCATGGAGGAAGAAGACCCGTTGTCCGACGCCCCAGAGAGGAGCAGTTCGGAACTCGTCGGGGCCGGCGCCGCCTTGCGTAATGCCGTCGGCCAGGCCTTTGCCCATGTGGTGCACGAGCAGGTCGGAGAAAAGATTCGCGGTTTGATTGGAAAGCGCAGCACTCGGCCTGGTCGCGGAGCCGCTCGCAATCATTGCTGCCGTGGTAAATGACGGTGTATGGCAGTGTACACATCCAACCTGCGCAAACAAGTCGCGCCCCTTTTCGCTGGACGGAGTGGGGGGAGCCGGCATGGGTGGAGCGAGCATCCGCATGAAGTTGGCAAACGCTTCGATATCGGAGATGACCGCGGGGTTCGAAATGCCTCTCGAATTGCCGGTGGTCGGGGGATCGGTTGTGAAGTTAAGGGTGTCGTTGGGAGTGGGGTTGAAGATACAGCCGGGTGTTTCGTCGCGCTCTTGTGGGAATAGCTGGTTCGAGATTCCCATCTCGACGTTGTAGGCCTCGCCCGCGAACATGAGAAGGGATTTGTTCTGCGCCTTCCACCCGAAGCGGGTGATAGTTCCATCGTTGGCACTGAGATTCACGTTTCCGCTGAGGTGCGCGTTCGCGTGTCCGTGAATACCCAGCTGCGACTTCGCCGATGCATTGGCCTGCTGGTTGGCAAGGATGGCCGAATCGGAAACCCCTTCAATCAGCCCTTCACCAAAGACCGGAGTCGGGATTCTGAAAATAATGTTTGGATTCCCCCCTTG
The DNA here is from genome assembly GCA_035602195.1 of Candidatus Acidiferrum sp. GTDB lineage: Bacteria > Acidobacteriota > Terriglobia > Terriglobales > Acidobacteriaceae > Sulfotelmatobacter. Next base: position 13,528 of record DATNMU010000320.1, on the reverse strand, counting down.
GCCGGTAAGCGGATTTCCCGCGGGCAGAAAATCGAATTGGCCGATATTGCATCCGGGGGCGTCAGTTCGTCCCGTGATCACGAAGAGGTCATGCACTTCGCCATCCGCGTTGCCGTTGCTCTGCTTAAACCGTGCTTCGCGGATGGGACCGTTTGGCACGATGAACCATGGCACTGTGTTCTTGGCTCCATCCAAAGCGGCAACTCCGGGCAAGGGATTTTTCGCCGGGCTGGTTCCGCCCATGTTGGGCTGCGAGTGGCAGGAGAAACACTGATTTGAGTTAAAGCGGGGGCCAAGGCCGTTGTTCGTGCCCTTGTTTACAACCTCGATTTCAGCGAACCTCGCCTGGCCATCCAGGAAGAACGCAGTCTCGTCCGCTGTGAGACCCCGCAGCGGGCCACCGGCACCCGCCACGCCACCGCGCACGCCTGGGTCTACCGGAGCTGATCTGGTTTGGCCCAAGGTGTAGCCACATGTGATCAAGGCCACGGTCAATATTCCGCAGAGACTCTTGGGCCTAATTCTCCCCAATGTCATCATCACATCACCTCATTAGCCAAGAATGCCGGTATTGTAAACGAGACTCTCACCTGTCTTTGACTCAGTAGGGCATGGCATCTATTCACAGAACGGCACTTTCTAGACTTGAAAATGCTTAGGTCTAGCCTCTCATTGCTTGACCTTCGCGGGCCAGCTGCCTTGCGGGCTACAACAGTTCGCGAGCTCGGGCGAGCCTTATCTTGTTCGGATCAGGGAAGGGTGGCCGACGATATGCTCAGAAAGAAGATCCGAAGGCGCCGAGGCAGGCGTGGCTGGGGGCTCGCTTCGACTAAACCCCTTCATGAGCTCACCGGGCCTTCAGAGCCGCTGCCCCTTGTGGCGCTTCGCCGAGGCCGCCGGACCGCCCTGATTCTCCCGCTCTTTCCTCCACCGCAGAAGAACCGATCATGACCATCGGACTCAAGCCCGGAAATGCCGACCCCGCGCGGCATCTCGACACTCTCAAGAACCTCTCCAGTTCGAGGATCGATTCGCCTCAAATCACTGTCATCACCTTCCCATGTCGCGTGCCAGAGCTCTCCATCGATCCAGGTGACTCCTGTGACGAAGCGGTTGGACTCGATGGTGCGAAGAATCGCGCCTGTATTGGGATCGATTTGATGGATCTTCCGATTCCGATACTGCCCGACCCAGAGCGTTCCTTCGGCCCACGCGAGCCCCGAGTCAGCGCCACCGCCGGGCGCGGGGATGGTGGCGAGCACACGGCCAGTCGTGGGATCAATCTTCTGGATGCGATTCTCGGCAATCTGAAACAGGTGCTCGCCATCGAATGCCGTTCCTGCGTGCGCAGCGACATCGATCGAGCGCACTGTCTCACCGCTTCCAGGATCGAAGGCATTCAGCGTGTCTCCAGCGGCAAACCAGACGTGCTGGCCGTCATACGTGACTCCATGTACGTGGTCGCGGCCTGGAAAAGGACCATATTCGCGAACGATTTCGGCGTTTGATCGATTCATGCCCCCATCCTAATCGCCCGGCAGTGGAGCGGGGAGTAACAAAATCGTCGCGAATCCCGGTACCGGCGTGGTGATCCAGCGACGAGCGCGTGCCCGACCAAATGACTGCACCTTGCCTTCTGACGCAAGCGAGTCGAGTGCGCGCTGCACCGTGCGTTGGCTGGCGCCAAGCGCAAGCGCAAGGGCGGAGCTCGACCACGACTCACCGTCCGCGAGGAACGCGAGCACGTCGCCATGGCCCCCTTCGATGGGCCGGGCCAGCACGACGACTTCACTTCCAGGGCGCGGAATGAGTGCAAAGCCCCGTTTCGTCGCGTTGATCCCCGCTAGCGACCGAATCATCCTGCGGAGACGAGCAATTTCGACGCGCAAGCGTACGCGATGAGATTCGTCTACAAACCTTGCTCCGAATGCGCGAGCCAAAAGCAAGTCCCTTGGCACGTCTCCTGGCCACGCTTCGCTTAGCACACGCACGAGCGCAAACAAGACCGGGCGTGTTGCGAAGGAAACGATGGTGTTTGCGTAATGCACGGCATGGCGGCACGCATCCGCTACGAGTGCGTTCGACGCCAGCAACGCTTCGACATCTTCGAGCAAAACGAGTCGCTCCTTGCCACGCGAAATAAGGCGCGCGGCCGGAGTATTCAGAATTCGAGATGCGCTTTCTACCTCCGCTGTCAGTGCAGGGATACGTGCTTCGCGTGCGGCATGCTCGGCCCTTGCCAGCGCACCACGTGCCTCTTTGGTCCGGAGGCGCCGCATGGCGATCCCAGCAAGCACGAGTTCGTGGGCAGTCCTCGACGCCGGCGGGAAGAGACTTGGATCGAGGTCAGCGAGCTTAAGCTCCGCCTCATCGAGGCGCCCGATCAGGAGCAGTCGCCGAACTTCAAGATAGCGCGCATGCGCGGCATTCAGACGGTCACCGTGCTGTTCGAGCGTCATCCGCGCCGCGTCGAGCGTCTTCGCGGGGAAGCTGAGGTCACGCGAGGCCAGCGCGATCTCGGCCTCGGCCACGATACACCTTCCGCGGGCCACGGCTTCTTTCGGACCGAAGGCCCGCGCAGCGCTTCGCAGCAGTTCCTTCGCTCGCGCGTATTCGCCGAGTTGCGCCATCGCGATGCCTCGAAGCGCGAGTGCTGGCGGATCGTCTCGCAAGGCGACTCGCTTTAACGCTCCGAGAGGATCACCCGCTGCGAGCGCACGTGCAGCAGCAGTGATTAACGAGTCCATCGGAATCCCGCCACACTTGTCACTCTCACCCTTTCGTCACCCCGCGGTAAATATAGCGCATGGTCACCGGTTCAAGTCGAGAACGGCGACGAGGACCAAAGACATTCGACGGCATTTGAAACTAAGGAGTTCAAAAATGAGAAAGGTTCAAACTATTTCAGTAGTCCTGGCTCTACTGTTCTCGCTTACAGTGAGCGCGCAAAACAACGACACTGCCAAGCCCACAAATAAACCCGCGCCCTTGCCACGAGATTTGGAGATTCAGCTGGCGCTCAGCGCCCTCCCACCGCACCTACGGGATAATGCGACCGTATATGTCTTGAATCTGGACAAAGGCTTTGAAGTCGCCCGCCTGGGTACGAACGGATTCCATGCCCTGGTTGCCCGAACCGGTGACGATACGTTCAGGGGGACGTGGCCGCTGAAGGCATATCGAGACGACATTCTCTACCCGATTTCCTTTGATGAAGCCGGTGCCACCGCGCAGATGCGGGTTTTCTTGGATGCTGCAGAAATGCAGGCTAAGGGAACTCCACCCGAAGAACTCAAGCGGATCATCCAAGACCGCTACAGGACACACTACTACAAGGCGCCCGAGCGAGCCGGCGTGTCATATATGTTGTCTCCGATTCTTAGGACTTACGTGAATCCCGATGAAACGGAGAGCGTAGCGACTGCCAACATCCCTCACGTGATGTACTACGCTCCGAATGTATCGAACAAAGAAGTTGGCGCGGCAACCCCAACGTCCGAGCAACTTCATTACTTCAGCGAGCATGGGCGCTGGCCGGATACGCCGTATCCGTTTCTCATACTGCATGGCCCCCATGGATACATGATCCAATTTCGCGGCGTAGCGGAAAGGGATGCTGTTACCAAGGATTACGAAGGAATGCTTGCACGGCTTTGCAAGATCAAAGACGAGTGGTGTTTGCCACAGTAAATGCCCCTCAGGTAAGGATTTGGTCGCGACGGTCACGCACAGGCGGCGACGGAAAAGGCAGAGGAACTAATCATGAAAAATCAAAACTTCACTACTACCATTTCGGTGAATCAGTCTCCCGAAGAAGTTTTCAAAGCCATCACCAATGTCCGTGGGTGGTGGTCAGGAGAGATCGAGGGTGACACCGGCAGGATTGGCGCCGAGTTCACCTATCGGTATGAAGATGTGCACCGTTCCAAACAAAAGGTCACAGAATTTGTTCCTGGCAAGAAAGTGGTCTGGCATGTGTTAGACAGCGAGCTGAGCTTTGCGAAAGACAAGAGTGAGTGGAACGGTACCGATATTGTCTTTGATATCTCTGAAAAAGACAGCAAAACGGAAGTTTGTTTCACGCACGAAGGCTTGGTGCCCAAGTTTGACTGCTACGGCAGCTGTTCAAACGCCTGGGGAACGCTGATAAACGGGAATTTGCGCAAGCTGATCACGACTGGCGAGAGTCAGCCGGACGCGTTCGCATAGGCGCTCGGATCGCCGGCTCCCCCGACAGGTGGCGGTTATATAGAGTCAGCTTTCAATGACAGCTTTAGTCATTTCTGTGTCCGTGAAAGTGAACGTCACCATAGGGCTCTCTCGCACGTTTAGGACCAAGGGAGGACGAAAGCAGGCAATACAGACGCCATCTGTGCGCCGTACGCTAGGATGCACGATTCCTGCTGAGCCACTCGAAGGCAATCCTGGTAGCCCACGTCTGACGAGAGCGGAGAAGAGGCTCATCTCAAACCCTGAGCGCTAAGGAGCGGCGGGAGGGTCTGAGAGTTGAACCATTAGTTTGCCATTATTGGAACCGTCGAATAGTTTCGAAGAGTAATCAGTAGCGAGGAAACCTTGGATATTGAGGCGCTTGCTGATTACCAGCGCAAAGTTGGAGGGTCCCGGAACGGGTGCCGTGGCATTGTACTGCGAGATCAGCCCGCAAAGCGCCACGCGACCAAATGTATTCATGAGGTAGAGCGCGCTTTCCAAGATTTCTCCACCGACATTCTCGAAATAAATATCCACTCCGTTCGCACACGCAGCCTTCAGCTGTTTCTTGTAGTTGTCGTCTTTGTAGTTCACGGCAGCGTCGAAAGCGAGTTCCTCTCCTAGCCAATTGCACTTCTCGTCGGTTCCGGCGATGCCGACTACCCGAAGTCCCTTGATCTTGCCGATGTGGCCGACGAGTGATCCGACCGAACCTGCGGCGTTTGCTCTTTGGTATACTTCTCCGACCCCGAGAATGCCTCTGCCTTCGAGCATCCCAGGGGATTCAGCGCTTTCGTCAAACATGTTCAAAAGTATCTCCGCTTCTCGCCGGAACCACGTCCGAACTTTTTTGTTGCGACTGCCGCGCCTCATCGCCTGCATAGTTTTCTTACTGCTCGCAGTCGTGGTAGCTGAGCAAACCTCGCTGCCAGCCGCTGCTCCCGCGCAAGACTATCTCATCTATGTAGTCTGCGAATCGGCCGACAAGATTGTGCTGATTCGCTTCGGTCCCTCCGGCGCGAAAATCGAAAGCCAGATGCGCACCGGCCTCATGCCGATGGATATTAACGGCCCCCACGGCGTCGCTGTCTCGCCCGATAAACAATTTCTTTACGTCTCTGTGGGCCACGGCCGCCCCGACGGTTCGGCTTGGAAATATCGCGCCGGTACAGACACCATGATCAAGTACACCAGCCTCGGCCTGTTCCCTGCAACGACCGACATCACTCCTGACGGCAACTTCATCTACGTCGCTAACGCGAATTTCCACGGCGATATGGTTCCCTCTTCAATTTCCGTGGTTGCCACCGACCAGATGATCGAGGTCAAGCGCATTCCCACCTGTACCATGCCGCACGGCTCGCGCCTCAACCATGCCGGCACAAAACATTATTCGGTTTGCATGATGGACGACATGCTGGTCGAGATCGACACCAAAAAATTCGCCGTCGACCGCTATTTCATGCTGGCGCAAGGAAAAGAAATGGGAATGACCGGCGCGCCCGCCGCGCACTCCATGGCCGACCACAAACCCTCCTGCACGCCCACCTGGGCGCAGCCTTCCAACGATGGATCGGTGATTTACGTGGCCTGCAATCAATCGAACGAAATCGTTGCCATCAACACCGACACGTGGAGTCTGGCCCGCCGATTTCCCGCTGGAACCGGCGTCTACAACCTGGCGATGACCAAAGACGGACGCCTTATCGCTACCAACAAGCGGGGCCAGTCGGTGTCGATCTACGATCCCGTGACCGGCCGCGAGCTGGCAAAGATTCCCACAAAAAGAAAAGTCGTGCACGGCGCCGTAGTTTCTCCCGACGACCGTTACGCATTTATTTCCGTCGAAGGCGTAGGAGCGGAGCCCGGCACGGTCGAAGTCATCGATCTCGCCACTTTGAAAACGGTTGCCACCGTCGATGTGAGCTCACAAGCCGCCGGCATAGATTTTTGGAAGACGGAACCGACGAAGCCGTAAATGCAGGGTCGTTAGCCGATTTTGCCAACGACTAACGACAAACGACGAATTCTCACAGAGTACATTTTCGCTCAAGCCCGGAGGGCGCATGTTCAAACACGGTGCACTGTTGCTGGCAGTTGCGGTAATGATTCTCTCAGCCGGAAGTCTCGCGCGCTCACAGAATGCAACTCCCGCGAAGCCCGAGGCTCCTGCGGCCCAGCAGGACGCGAATCCGCCCAAACAGGGACCCGCTCCTGAAGCCGCCAAGCAAGAGCCTCCCAGCACCTCGGTAGCTCCCACAACCGTCGAGATCACTCCCGCCACCATCGACGCGCACGTCGGCGAGAAAATTAAGTTCAGCGCCACCGCGAAGGATGCCGCCGGAAACACCATCGACGAAAAACCCTCGGTCTGGTTCGCCGCTCCATTCGATCTCGCGGGCGCCGACGAGTCCGGAGAAGTAAGTTTTCATGCGCCTGGAGTAGTCACCGTCGGCGCGGTGATCGCAGGCAAAGCCGGCTACGCCACGGTCAACGTCGGCACTTCGAAAATTGCAACGCTTGAGATTGAATCGCCCGCGTACCCCGTGGTAGTAGTCGGCGGCGCGGAAAAGCTTGTGGCGATCGCTCGCACGCAAAACGGCAATCCTCGATCCGATGCAGCGATCAAGTGGTCATCGGAAAAGCCTTCGGTCGCGAGCGTCGACGCCGCCGGATTAGTAACCGGCCTCGCCCCCGGCAGCGTCACCATCAAAGCCACTTCTGACCAGGCGAAGACAACCGTCACTCTGCGAGTGGCTCGCGACACCGCGCACAAGCTCACCGTGCAGCCCGCCACAGCCGAGGCTCGCACCGGCGACGTCGTCCACTTCAGCGCCGCCGCGCTCGATGGCAGCGGCGGCCATTTAAAAAATCCCCCCGTGCGCTGGTCGATCAGCGGCGAAGGAGCATCCGTCTATCCCGACGGCGCTTTCGTCGCCGAGAAAGCCGGCACCTACGTGGTCATGGCCAGCAGCGGCCAGCACAGCGCCGCCGCTTCGGTCGTAGTCCGTCCCCGCAACGTCGAACGCGATCTCGAAGTCGTCTCGCACGTTCCCATGCCCGACCTGCAGATGTCGGAAGAGTGGATCATCGGCCACCACGCCTATCTCTCCACCATCGCCGATAAAGTTTTCGTCTACGACATCGCCGATCCCGCGAACCCGAAACTGCTCGACACGCTGAAAGTCGACGCGCGCATCATCAACGACATCAGCACCACTCCCGACGAAAAAATCGGAGTCTTCACCCGCGAAGGCGCCTCGAACCGCAAAAACGGAATCGTCTTTCTCGACACCATCGACCCGTCGCATCTGAAAGTTCTTTCCGAATACACCGCTACGGTCACAGGCGGCGTACACAGCGCATACATCGACGGCCACGACGTCTACATCACCGACGACGCCACCGGCTCGCTTCGCATCATCGACTTTCAGGATCCGAAACATCCCAAGGAAGTCGCGCGCTGGGAGGCGCAAAATCCCACCGCCGTCAGCATCAACACCAAGCAGGGGTCGATCACCAGCGGCCGCTATCTCCACGATCTGCAAGTGAAAGACGGCCTTGCCTATCTCGCCTACTGGCGCGATGGCCTGGTCATTCTCGACGTGGGTAACGGCATGGCCGGAGGCAGCCCAGAAAATCCCAAGCTCGTCAGCCAGTACCACTTCAACCATTACGAACTTTACGGCGATGGATGGCTGGCGGGCACGCACAGCGTCTTCCGCTACAAGAATTATCTTTTCGTTGGAGACGAAGTCTTCCCCGCGATTTTCGAAATTGACGAACGCGACCGCATTCCAGTTCGCGCCATCTGCCATGTCATGGATATTTCTGACATCAAACATCCGCGCGAAGTGGCACAGTATGAAGTGCCCGAAGGCGGCTCGCACAATTTCTGGGCCGCGAACGACATGCTCTACGAGGGCTACTACAGCGGCGGCGCGCGCGTACTCGATATTTCCGGCGAGTTGCGCGGCGACCTCTACCGCCAGGGCCGCGAAATCGCCCGCTTCTGGACCGGCGATGCCAAAGGCTTCCGCCCCAACCTGCCCTTCACCTGGGGAGGCCAACCCTGCTCGGTCGCCTGCGACAGTCCCCTGCTCAACAGCCTGATCTATTTCAATGACATCCACTCCGGCCTGTGGATCACAAAACTCGGAGAACCAAAATTCGAAGGCTCAACCAGCTCTCCAGCCGTCCGCAAGACAGAACGAACCATTCATTGACAAAGAAAATCTGGGGGTTCAGTTTTTAGGCAGCACGCGCCGGGATCGTGATCAGAAAATCAACCTCGAAGACGTCGCAGGTCGATTTCCCGGCGCCCATCAAAGCGCTAGATCGGGGGGCTCGAGCAAACGCCACTCATCACTCACTTAACGGGATCGATGGTAACGAGTCCACAACTTCCCCCTGAATTCCTGCAGCGTTGTTTCTGCCGCCTTAAGGTTTCAGAAGTGATTTCCCGTAACCGACGGGAATGGCGAAATTCGAGCCGCCGAACTCGCGCACCATGGCAAAGTTAATTCCTATGACTTTGCCCTCATTATTGAAAAGCGGACCGCCAGACCCACCCGAAGTGGTTTGGGCATCGTAGACAATCTTGTCCGGCAGTACGTCCCCGATATGCCCTTGAGTGGTAACAGGTCTGATCAGATTGCGGCGGGCAAGTTCTTCCATCACCTGCTTCGGATCACCTTTAGTCGCAGTAGCGATGGACTGGAGCGTCTCTGCGCCCGCCCGAGCCAGAATTGCGTCAAGCGCAGTGGGATATCCGAGTAACACGACCGGGCCGCCACTGATCGCCGAGCGGCGGCCATCGGCAAGGGCAATCTGTTTGATTCCAAGTTGTGAAACATCTGCTTTTACGAGAGCAACGTCAGCGGCTGACGAAATCCTTTCGGTGGTGATGGCGATGCCATGTGGAACGCCTGGGAAGTACGCTGTCATTTCCGCTACAACCGGCTCGAGTCCTTGATCGAGCATTTCCTTCAGATCGTCATTCTGCCACCAGGGCTCGGCCACGTGATGATTGGTGAGGATTTGTCCACTCGTGGATGCGAGAAACCCGGTGCCGAAGGCGTCGAGATGTACTTCCGGTCCGTTCCCGGTGACGCTCACGAGCGGGTTGTTGTGATCGTCGGTCGTCGGCTCGCCACTGCTCGTGAGATCAGCGTAATGCAATCTCAATCCGGTAGTGTGGTCGCGAAAGGCAAGCACCACATGGATGAGGCAGACGCTCGGCTCATAGGACTGAATAATCGTCTGCGCTACCTTGCCCTCGGTCTCCAGCTTCTGCAGACGGGTCTCTACCGCGGTTAATTGACCTTGCAGAACCGAAGGGTCTTCCGTCTTGCTGGCCGCAATCTGTGATCGCAGATCCTCGCTTTTCTTCTGCAGCTGAAGCCTTTTTAGATCGGGTCCCGAGGATGAACTGTGTCCCTCGTCCGCAAGAGCTTGACGCGAACGTTCCATCAGCCTTGGTTGCGTCAGTACGCCAGTTTGCAATCGAGTGATGGCCGCATACACCCGGGTGTTCTGCTGCTGAGTGCGGCGGTACAAGAAACCAAAGACCAGAGCCGCAACCAGAACTACTCCAATCATCGCCAGTCCGCCAACCCGAAGCGTTCGCCGTTCTTCATTGACCGCTGTCACCACCTGCTGGTTGGCGTTTCGATTCTCCTCGGCAAGCCGCAGCCGCTCCCGCAGTTCATCCGCAAGAGATTTGCTTCGAAGTTGCGAACGAAGCCGCGACAGCAATTCGTGTGGGTCGAAGGGAAGGGACAGTACATCGTCGGCGCCGAGATCGAGGCCCCGAGTACGTTCGGCGGATCCTCCCGGAGAGAGCATCACAACGGGTATGTCACGAGTGTGCTCGGAACCCTTGATTTCGGAAAGGAGGTCACAGCAATCGAGTTGCGGCGGATCAGCGCCCAGGACCACAGCGTCAGGATCGAAAGCGAGGATGGCTTTCATTCCTTCACGGTCGGCGGTGGAGACCTCATATCCAGCATCGCTGAGCACTGCGACAATCTGCACCCTGAGAGCAGCATCGGACTCCACCACCAACAATTTCCCCGCTTTGGAATTCATAATATCCGCTTTCTAGGATGATGCCAGACCGTCATAGGGTTCAGTTTTGATCGGATTGGCGCCGGAAGATATGGGCGCCGCTGTCCGTGGACGCTCTGTGACTGCTTGGAGAGTTTGCATTGGAGTTGCACCCGTACTAGAACCGCTATGCTAGTCTGTGAAATCGAAGCGAGCGATCATCGCTTCGACTTCGTTTTTCGACAAAGAACCTATGATCACCATCGTTTCCGGACTGCCCCGCTCGGGTACATCTCTCATGATGCAAATGCTGGTAGCCGGAGGAATGTCGCCCCTCTCCGACGGCGAACGCGCAGCGGATACCGATAATCCTCGCGGCTACCTTGAATGGGAACGCGTAAAGCAACTTCCGAACGATCCCAATTGCATTGCCGAGGCCGAAGGTAAGGTAGTGAAGGTCATTTCCCGTTTGCTGCTTGCACTGCCACCCTCCGGTTATGAGTATCGAATCGTCTTCATGCAACGGCCGTTGCCTGAAGTAATTGCCTCGCAGGATCAGATGCTGCGACGTCGCGGTACGTACAAAGAGGGCGTCAACTCAGCCGTAATCTCCGCCTCATTTGAAAAGCATCTGCGCGACGTCCACACCTGGTTGGATGGCAAGCCCACTGTGCAGGTCCTTTGGATTCCCTACCATGACGTGCTGCAGGATGCGAGGAGAGTCGGACAGAAGCTGAGCGATTTTCTCGAGTTGCCGCTTAATTTGGAAGCGATCGTCGGTCAGGTAGACGGATCGCTCTACCGCAATCGGAGCAACGAAACGAGAACTTACCGCAGTTGATCTTGCCCAGGTAAAGTGCCAAACGTGTGCGTAACATGATCCCTTCAAAATTTTCCCGCCGGACGAACAAGAACATCGGGGGGATGATCCAAATATTAAGCGGCCGATGGGGAGGACGCCGCTACGTCGGTGGGCAATGTAAACTGAAATGTCGCGCCCCGTTCCGCATTGGCACAAGCCCACAGACGGCCTCCATGAGACTCGATAATCTTCCGACTGATGGACAGCCCCATGCCGCTACCCTGCGCTTTGGTGGTGAAGAACGCCTTAAAAATCCGGTCGACCTCTCCGCTGGGAAGGCCGATGCCCGAATCACTCACTGAAATGAGAAGTTGACCACCGTCGGTCCTCTTCGATGTGACGGTCATCTCACCGTTCGCATCTTTCATCGCTTCGATGCCGTTGAGCATCAGGTTCATTAGTACCTGCTGCAGCTGTACGCGATCCGCCGTGATCACCGGAAGCCCTGGGTCGAGCTCGGTGCGGATCGAAATAGAAGTTCGATTCGCCTTGTCTTGCAGCAGAACAATCATTTCTCGAATCATTTCGTTTAGATCAAGGTGCTCCCGCTCTGATGTCTCTCGCCTGTAAAGCGAGCGCACCCGGTCAATAACTTCTCCAGCGCGGGTTGCGTCGTTGATCATTCTTAATGCCGCCTCGCAACCCTCAGGGACATCAGGAGTATCACGCCGTAGCCATCGCAGACAGGTTTTGGCGTTCGTCAAGGCAGCGGCGATTGGCTGTTTGAGCTCATGAGCCAATGAAGCGGCCAATTCCCCCATCATGCTCACCCGGTTCATATGGGCGAGATCTGCTTCTAGCTGGTGCAATCGCTCGCGCTCTGCTTCCGCGCTCTTGAGCTCTGTGATGTCAACGTTGGATCCGATATAGCCGGTAAATTCCCCTCCCCCGGTGTATCTCGGAATGCCACTTTCCATCACCCACCGGTATTCTCCATCCGCTCGCCTGAGGCGATATTCCATGGTGAAAGGTTTTCGCGCCTCGAAGGCAGGCAGGAAGCAATCGAAGCAGCCTTGCACATCGTCAGGATGCACACCTTCGATCCATCCCATGCCTACTTCCTGCTCCATGGTTCGGTTGGTGAACTCGAGCCATGGCTTATTGAAATAGTTGCAAAGGCCATCCGTTCCGGTCATCCAGATCAACACCGGCGCCGTATCCGCCATCGCCTGGAACCGGGCTTCGCTCTCACGCAAGCGTCCTTCAGCGCGCTTCCGTTCGGTGATGTCGCGGTATCTGGCGTAATTGACGATCTGCTCGCCGGAAGGCGCTCTCACCGCAACTGCGAGAAGAGATACGTCAATCTCAGTCCCATCCTTGCGTCTTCGAACCGTCTCGACCTCTACTCGCCCACCCTCCTTTAGCAGGCGCGTGTATGCGAGAGAATTCTCGATCTGACCCCCAGGAACGATAAGATCATTGATCGGGCGCTGCAAAACTGCGTCAGGTTCATAACCAAACATGCGCGTGAATTCCTTGTTGACGCGAATGACGCGGTCCTCGGCACTTACGACAGCAACCGCTTCCGGAGACTGTTCAAACAACTCGTCTAAACGAGAAGTCTGCTTCTGCAGTTCCTCTTGCGCGAGTTTTAGCTCTTCAACGTCCGTATTCGTCCCGTACCAGCGAATAATCCGTGCGCCGGCGTCGCGTAAAGGCACAGCCTGAAACAAGAACCACCGATAGGTTCCGTCAGCGCGCCGCATACGCGCTTCGGCTTCGAATGAGGTCGACCGCACCAAAGCCGTTTGCCATCGCTCTCGCAAATCGGTTAGGTCTTGAGGGTGAATCGCCGCGGCCCATCCCGAACCCTTGATCTCATTGAAAGACATTCCCGTATAGTCAAGCCATCTTTGGTTGCAGAATTCGACGTCGCCATCGGGAAGAGCGCTCCAGACCAATCCCGGAATCGTATCCATCACGCCGCGCAAACTAAGTTCACGTCGCTCTTGATCGCCAGGGATCTCGCTGAAGCGTGACCGTTGGTCTTCGGCCCGAGCGGAAGTCTCATGAACGCTGGATCGTGGGCGTTGCATCGGATGTGACCCCTTTGCGGTAAACGTAAAAAACCTATGTTTCGAATCAGCGAGAAACGAGGGGAACATTGTATAAGAAATCGGAGCCGTCCTGCCTACCCCGGTCACGGTATTGACGTCTTCACTGGTCGAGCGTAGTATCTGCCGCGAATAGTCGTCCTTTTAATTCCATTCAGTTTAGCGCGCACGCACCGAGAAATGGCGCATCAAACGGTAAAGCCAGTCGCCTCGTCGTGCGGTCAGGAGGAGACATGCTGGGCCGGGAGGAATGGTTGCCCCTCGCGCATAAGCTGGATTGGGACTACTCCTATGTGCGAGAAGATGAAGTCTTTCCAGAGGTGATCAGCGGGAGGCCCTGGCTACCTCATTC
>DATNMU010000319.1:0-13251 GCA_035602195.1 Candidatus Acidiferrum sp. | reverse complement strand
GCGCGGCGAGGAACGCAATGGCTTCTTCCGTGGAGCGCGGCCGCAGGAGCCGGAATGGCGAAAGGCTCAATCCGCACCTCCTGCTGGAATTGCTGATTCGCGTCGCGCTGGATCGAGTGCATGCCGCTCCGGTCCTTTGTTTTTGAAGCATAAGGAGCCGCCGTGCTCGCGGAAACCAGTGGGCGCGGTTGGATCGATCCCCTCAGTCATATTGAGACTTTTTGCATTTCTCTTCGCGCGCAGTGCGGCAAGCACTCGCTCGGGCGTAAAAGGCGACTCGTGGAGGCGCACGCCGACGGCATCGTAAATCGCATTTGAAATTGCTGGAATGGTCGCCGCCAGCGATCCTTCGCTGCACTCCTTGGCGCCGAACGGTCCTTCGGGATCGATGCTTTCGACAATAATCGGCTCAATTTCGGGCGATTCGACCGATGAAGGGCTACGGTATTCGAGCATGCCCGCGTTCATCAGCATGCCGTCTTTCCAGACCATTTCTTCGGTGAGAGCCTGGCCCATGCCCATCCAGACGGAGCCGATAATCTGTCCTTCGACAGAAACCGGGTTCAGAGCGCGCCCACAGTCGTGTGCGGCCCAGACTTTGTGAACAGTCACTTCGCCTGTGTCTTCATCCACACTGACTTCAGCAACCTGCGCTGAATACGAATATGCGGGGGACGGACCAACGCCACCGCCTTTGTGTTTGCCGCCCCGCGCCTCCGGTGGCGGAGCATAGGAACCGGTGCCGGTCAGCGCGCCGTGAAAATCAATCGCTGCGACTACCGCTTCCTCGGAGGTCATCCATTCTTTCGGACCTTCTTCTTTACGCTTCTGCTGCAATGATCCGCGGAGGATCTGGCCTTCGACGCGGCCGCTGACCGAAGCCCCAGCCTGCGTCACTTCTGGCTCTTCTGCTTGATCCTTTTTTGCGGACGGGGCAGCACTTCCCTTCTTGTAGACGAGATCATCCCGGAAGATAACGTCTTCCGCACCACAGTTCATTTTTTGTGCTGCCGCGGCTGCAATTCTTTTCCTTACATCTTCGGCCGCACGCAGGGTCGCGTTGCCGGCCATGAAGGTGACGCGACTGGAATACGATCCTATGTCGATCGGAGTCAAGTCCGTATCCGCGGCGATTACGCGCACGCGACCAAGCGAGCATCCCAACACTTCGGCGGCGACTTGCGCTGTCATAGTGTCCGAGCCCTGGCCGATTTCCGACGCGCCGGTGTAGACGACCACGCCGCCGTCGCGGTCGATTTTGATGTTTACGGTGGAGTGCGGCATGTCGGAGCGGATGATGGAATTAGCCGCGCCGCTTACGTAGTGGCTGCACGCGATGCCCAATCCGCGTCCCTTGGGCAGTTTTCCTTTGCGCTGTTTCCATCCCGAACGTTCGACTGTTTTCTCAATGCACTCGGGCAGCCCGTAGCTTTGCACCCGCAAGCCGTTCACGGTAATACAAGGCGGCTTCAAAAGATTGCGCTGCCGAATGTCGGCCGGATCCATCCCGATTTTGGCGGCCAGTTCGTCGAGTTGCGACTCGAAAGCGAAGCGCACGTTGACGGTACCGTGGCCGCGCATGGCGCCACAGGCGGGCTTGTTGGTGAGTACGCGGTAGCCGTCATACTGAATGTGCGGAATGTCATAAAGGGCGCCCAGCAGCGCGCCGGAATAAAGAATCGTGACTACTCCGTAGGAGCAATAGGCTCCGCCATCCTGCACCACACGGGCTTTCACGGCGGTGATGCGGCCGTCCTTCTTGATGCCGGTTTTCAAATCGATGATGGTGCGCGGACGGCCGCGATGCGCCCAGAAAACTTCTTCGCGGGTGTAAGTGATCTTCACCGGCGCTTGCGCTTTGCGTGCCGCGACTGCGGCGATGATCTCTAGGGGGATGACTTCACTCTTGCCGCCGAATCCGCCACCAACCAGCGGCTTGATCACGCGAATCTGCGACATCGGCATTTCCAGCACCAACGAGAGTTTGTGCTGCAGGTAGTACGGAACCTGGGTGGAAGACCATACCGTGAGGCGTCCCATCTTGCCGGTGTGAGGATCGAGTTCGAACGATGCCAGCGTGGAATGCGGCTCCATCGCGGCATGCGTCACTTCGTTTGCGACGAATCGCGCTTCCGCGACGTGCTCTGCCTCGGAGAAGCCTTTATCGGGATCTCCGAAGGCGTGGTGATAATCCTTTTCCAAATTGCCGGGCTTGTTGTCATGAATGAAATCAGTTTTCGCCTTCATCGACTCTTCGGGATCGAAGTAGGCGGGCAAAACTTCATACTGCACGTCGATGAGTTCCAATGCTTTTTCGGCAATCGATTCCGACGCTGCGGCGACGCAGGCGACGTTATCGCCGACGTAGCGCACCTTGTCGAGCGCAAGCGCATGCTCATCGTGGCCGACAGGAAGAATTCCGTAGGGATTGGGGGCGTCTTTGCCGATCACGACGGCGACGACACCGTCGAGCGCTTCAGCGCGCTTGGTATCGATGGACTTGATGCGCGCGTGCGGATAGGGAGAATGCAGAATTTTCCCAACCAGCATACCCGGCACGCGGAGATCGTCAGTATATTTGCCGCTGCCTGTAGTCTTCTCCGCCGCGTCAATCATGGCAGTGGGCTTGCCGATGATGCTGAAGTTGCTCATTTATTTTGCGCTGCCGCTACTTAGAAAAGTGCCTCGCTGCTCCGCCGCAATGACCGACTTGATCGCTTCATACATCTGACTGTAACCAGTGCAGCGGCAAAGATTGCTGCTCAAGGCCGCGCGCACTTCAGCTTCCGACGGGTCGGGATTCTCAGCCAGCAGTGACTTGACAGTCATGATGAATCCTGGCGTGCAAAAGCCGCACTGCGCGCCCCCCCAGTCGCCGTAGGCTTTTTGAATCGCTGCCAGACTGCCGTGCTCGCTGACGCCTTCGACCGTAGTTATTTCTTGTCCTTCACAGCTCGCCGCCAGCAACGTGCATGACATCATGGCAACGCCCTCCACCAGCACAGTACACGCGCCGCAGGAAGACTCGTCGCACCCGCGCTTCGTGCCGGTGAGTTCGAGATCCTGCCGAAGCACGTCGAGCAACAGAGCGCTCGGTTCGACGGCAAGCTCGTGGCTGCGGCCGTTGATGCGGAGTTCGATGAGTTCTTTTTTCATTGAAAACCAGCTGCTAGCTCTAGCTACTAGCAAACCTCGACTGCCGAAACGATCTAGCTAGAAG
This sequence comes from Candidatus Acidiferrum sp., assembly GCA_035602195.1. Taxonomy (GTDB): domain Bacteria; phylum Acidobacteriota; class Terriglobia; order Terriglobales; family Acidobacteriaceae; genus Sulfotelmatobacter. Next base: position 10,031 of record DATNMU010000319.1, on the reverse strand, counting down.
CTAGCATCTAGAAGCTTCAATACAGCGGCACATTACCATCTACCCTGCGCGACCAAGCATCGATACCGCCTTGCATCGACTGAGCTTTTTCGAAACCCTGCTGGCGCAACCACGCGGTAACGTTCAGCGAGCGCACGCCGTGATGGCAAATCACGATAATGTGGTCTTCGGGATCCAACTCCTGATGCGCCCTGGACGGAATGTCTCCCATCGGGAGCAACTTCGCTGCCGCAATGCTCGCCGTTTCGAACTCCCACGGCTCGCGGACATCGATTAGAGTGAAGTCATCACCTTGGTCGAGCTTCGTCTTCACTTCTTCAGGCGTGATCTCGTATTCCATCTATTTACTTCCGCAGTGATTTTGTCCTACGCCACAAACACTAGACCCGCTTAATCCGCTGCTTGAACTCATGTACGACATAAACGCAGAAGCCAGTCATGACAACAAGATCGACCACCCTCATAATCTGTGCGTTCAGAATTTGCGTTTGCGCGGAGGCATGCGCGACCGCGAAGATGATCCGAGATCCGGAAGAGATGGTAAGGAGACCGAATGCAAATCGCGCTGTCCGCGCCTGAACCTTGAATGCGAACCACGCACTCGCCGACAGGAGGAACGCTGTTTGCCACGTTATCCTCAGTCCGACCGGGGCATCTGCCATTACTTCCCCATCCATCTCGCGTCACGTTTCTCTATGAAGGCGCGGATACCTTCCTGAGCGTCCGAGGTCTTCATCAATTCTTCCAGATAAATCTTCTCCGCCCGCGCGAGGCCCTTGTCGAAGTGCATCGCGTCCCAAGCGTAGACAGCCTTCTTGGTTACCGCCAATGCAGCCGGACTCAGACTGAACAGCTCCTGCACGGTATTCTCAACGGCGGTCACCAAATCTTCATCCGGCACAGCGTGATTGGCTAGGCCCATCTGCGCTGCCTCGTTACCGGTGGTGGTGCGCCCTGTGAGAATTAGTTCAGCGGAGCGCTTCAGCCCCACCAGTGCGGCCAGCGCCGTGCACGCCACCGGCGGATAACACGCCAGTTTAATCTCGGGAAATCCCCATTGCGCGGAGGCGGTGGTGTAAACCATGTCGCACATCATGGCCAGTTCGGCACCACCGCCGAGACAAGGGCCGTGAACGGCAGCGATGGTGACCTTCTTGCTAGCAACCAACAAGCGAATCACGGCGTGAAACTTGTGCAGCATTTCTCCGACTTTGTCGGAAGTGTGGGCCGCCACATCGACGCCAGCGGAAAATGCCTTGCCTTCGCCGCTCAACACGATCACAGAAATGTCAGCACGAGCTTCGACGTCTCCGAGTACGTAGGCTAACTCCTCCATCATCGGAATGTCGATGACGTTCAGCGGCGCATGGCACAGCACGATTCGCGCCACGGGCGAGTCAGTATCGACCTTTAGCCTAATGAGTTTGGACTCCACCGCAATCGCCATTGTGACTCTCTTAACTTCCCACTACAAATTAATCGCCGACTTGCGAACTTCACCGATGCTCGCCAGAGGATCGCGGGCGCCCGCCTTCTCGGCGATCCACTTCTTCTCGGTGTCAATAATGTCGAGCAACAACTTTCGATCAGCTGGGCCGGGCATGTAGTCCTTCAGGTGCTCTTCGTAAGCGCGATCTTCGAGCGCTTCGCCGGTCTGGGCATGAAACTTTTGTCCCTTCCAGCGGCCGATCTCACGATTGAATTTAATATCGGGCGCGTAAAGTTTGGGCTGACCGGGCTTCAGCGAGCCATTGAAGCGCTCGATCAGGCCCGCGACTTCGTTGCGATAAAGATTGCGGTTGTAGTCGTTGAGGTCATCGAGATCTGGAGCCTTATCATTCTTCGGCTCGTCGTAGCGTCCCTTAACGCCCCACACATAAGCCCAATGAGCGGAAGAAGAATGGTCAGTGCCGAAGAGATCGTAGGAACTGGAAACCCACTTGTTGAGATATTTCTGAATCAGCCAGCCGGGAATAACGCCCGCTTCCACGATGCGGCGCAGGCCATCGTTGCCCGTGCCCATGTGGAACGCTTCTTCGCGCAGCATGTAGGACATCGACCGGCCCAAAGGCGCGAAGGCGGAATACTTCAGCATCTGCAACTGGAATTTTCCGTCGCGATCGACAAAGTCGGTGTAGGTGAAGAAATCCATCCAGTTATCGACATCGACGTTGAAGGCGCCCAGCAAGCGCTTGTTCTCGAAGGCGCGGCGCTCGAGCATTTTCTGGGCCTCCACTTTGCCCGAATAACCGAAGTGATCGACAAGCAGAGCGCACATCTGCCAGCCATGACGCATTTCTTCGATCATCACGCGCGTGATGGCGCGGCGATCCCAGTCGGTGGGCGCGTTTTCGAGGAGATTGCGCTGCTGCTCGACGCTGGCAAATTCAGTGTCGCCCTGGTAGACGATCATGTTCATCAGCGCGTCGCGCATCTGCTGCGTGGGAATCTGCCGCAAGTTTTCCCACTTGCGGCGACCTTTGTAGGAGCCGAACTCTATCTCCTCGGTGTCGATGGCGCCATAGAGCGTGTCGAAATGGAAATCCTCGATGTCCTTCGTATTGACGCCGATATCTTTGCGCCAGTCGTTGAACATTCCGATCCAGTCACTGAAGGTTCCGATTTTTGCTACTTTTCCCGGCATAATAATTCCACTCCTACGCCATATTCAGCCAAACTGTTTTCAACTCGGTGTAATGCTCAATCGCATGCGTTCCAAGCTCGCGGCCGAAGCCTGAGCTCTTGTAGCCACCGAACGGGAGCGATGCATCCATCAATCCGTAGGTATTAATCCAGACTGTGCCCGCTTTCAGGCGACGCGAGACGCTGTGGGCTTTCTTGATATCGTGCGTCCACACCGCCGCCGCGAGGCCGTAGGGATTGTTATTGGCCTGCTCGATGACTTCGTCGATGTCATCGAAGGTGAGAACCGAGAGTACGGGCCCGAAAATTTCTTCGCGCGCGATCTTCATATTGTTCTTTACATCGCCGAAGATTGTGGGCTCGATAAAGAAACCTTTGCCACCATCGACGTTGACGCGATTGCCGCCCGCGATCAGCTTGGCTCCTTCTTTTTTCCCAGCTTCGATGTAGCCGAGTACGGTTTGCATCTGTTCCTGGCTGACAATGGCTCCTAGCCGCGCCTTGGGATCGAGCGGGTCTGCGGGGCGCATCTTGGCCGCGCGCGCCGCCAGCTTTTCCGTGAATTCGTCTTTCACCTTGCTCTCAAGAAACAAGCGCGAGCCCGCGTTGCACACCTCTCCTTTGCCGTAGAAAATTCCGGTGATCGCACCTTTAACTGCGTTATCGATATCGGAATCGGCAAACACGATGTTCGGCGATTTTCCGCCGAGTTCGAGCGTGATGCGCTTCAAGGTATCGGCGGCGCTGCGCATGATTTCCTGGCCAACGACAGTTGATCCAGTAAAGGCGATCTTGTCGATGCCTGTATGTTGCACCATTGCCCTGCCCACCGAACCCGGCCCGGTGATGATGTTAATCACGCCTGCGGGCACGCCCGCTTCCACCGCCAACTTCCCGAAACGCAACGTGGTGAGCGAGGTCTGGCTGGCTGGCTTCCATACGATTGTGTTGCCGCATGCGAGCGCCGGGCCGACTTTCCATGACGCGAGCAACAGGGGGAAATTCCAGGGAACGATGAGGCCAACCACGCCCACCGGCTCGCGAAGCGTGTAGGTAAATGCGGTTTCGAGCGTGTTCACGGTTTCGCCGTGGATCTTTGTGGCCAAGCCCGCGTAGTAACGCAGAACGTCAATGACCATCGGCATGTCGACGTACCGCGATTCGAAAATCGGCTTGCCGTTATCAATAGTTTCGAGTTCCGCGAATTCGTCGATGTTTTCTTCCAGGAGATCGGCGAGCCGCCAGATCAGGCGTCCGCGTTCGCTGGCCGACATTTTTCGCCACGGGCCATTACGGTCTTCTAGAGAGCGGCGCGCAGCCTCGACGGCGCGATCCACGTCCGCACTCGATGCTTCCGCGATCTGGGTCAAGACTTCGCCGGTGGCCGGATTGATGGTGTCGAATCGTTTCGCACCATCAACCCACTGCCCATCGATCAGCAACTTCCCGGGTTCGACTTTCACTTTGGCTGCAAGCATCTATTTTGCCTTGAACACCGCTGGCCGCTTCTCTACATACGCTGCCAGACCTTCTTTAGCGTCGTCGCTCTGGAAAAGTATTTGCTGGTTTTCACGCTCCACGGCCAACGCGGACTCCATGGGAATCTCCCACCCAGTCTGCACCGCACGTTTGATGCGCCCGACGGCTTTGGCGGCCTTGTTGGGAGGACAGAATTGTTTCGCGTACTCCATCATGTTCTCCATGAAACCGTCGCGTTCATAAATGTCGTTGATGATGCCCAGCTCTTGCGCTTCTTCAAACGAGAAAGTGTTGCCGGTGACCATCAACTCGATGGCCTTGCTCTTCCCTACCAGGCGCGAGAGGCGCTGAGTGCCGCCGGTGCCGGGAAGCACGCCGAGGTTAACTTCGGGCAGGCCGATTTTGCCAGAATCTTTGCGCGCAATGCGGATGTCGGCGGCCATCGCGATCTCCAAGCCGCCGCCCACGCAGTGACCGTTGATAGCGGCGATCACCAGCTTCGGAGTGTGTTCCAGACGCAGCAGCATTTCATTGGCGTGCAAGCAAAAATAGTATTTGAAAGTGGGATCGACGCTCGACAGCATTTTGATATTGGCGCCGGCGGAGAAAAATTTGTCTCCGGCGCCAGTCAACAGAATGACGTAGACGTCATTCTCCATGCGCGCGCGCAGGATGGCTTCATCAAGCTCCCGGTTCATTTCGTACGTATAAGTATTGGCCGGCGGATCGCACATTTCGATCACGGCTACGCCGCCATCTCTGCGGTAGTTAACAAGCTGCTTGGTGGTTTCGCCGGTCGCCGGCTGGGTTGTGGTCGCCATATTTGTAGCTCCTTATGTCGTCAATGTCATCGAATATCAAATTGATCTTGCTTACTTCCTCCGTCATTCCGGTCAAAGCGAAGAGCCTTGGTTTTCGTCGAAATGGAAACAGACCTCATCTCAGCGCTCATCCTTGCGTGCTCGGCTGCCATTCATCACTCCGCGCAGAAGAATGTCACCCATTTCGCCGGCGATGTGATCGGCGTCTGCGTCCACGCGCGGGTTGTGCCAGGTGTAAATCCAATTCATCATGCCGAAGAGGCTTAGTACCGCGATGCGGGTGGAAAACTGCAAGCCTCGATCGCGCTTCAATTCATCGAGCAACCCCACGCAAATGCGGTAGTATTCGCGCTTGATCGCCGCCACTTCCGAGGCGAACCCATTCTTCAGGGCCTCAGCTTCGTGGGACAGGACTTTCATGCTGGCCGGATTGGCGAGAAAGTATTCCAGGTGATTGAGAATGAAGATGCGGATTTTCTGTTCTGGGTCCGTCACACCTTCTATGCGGGTTTTCAGCCGTTGAACGATGGTCGTGAAAGTGTGCTTTTGAATGAGAAAGAGCAGGCGCTCTTTGGATTCGAAGTAGTAATAAAGCCCAGCGAGCGACATCCCGCTGGCCCGCGATAAATCGCGCATAGAGGCGCCCTCGTATCCTTTTCTGCAAAAGACGTCGGTGGCGTGGGTAAGGATTTCGGCCAGGCGTTGATCAAAACGCGTGGCAGGCGGCGCTGGGCGTCGATGCCGCCGGGGTGACACTCGGACTACTGGGGAGGGGCTCGCCATAAGAGCGGCTAGTGTGATTCGAACGTTCGTTCGAACACAGTATACGGGAAATGTGATTCCGATCACAAGGCGGTGTGAGCCCATGAATTCATTGTCGTTTCGCTTTTTTCCCGGCCTCCTCGTGCGCCTGCCACAGCCAACGTAGAGTATCGCGAAGATCGGAAGCAGTGGTCAGCTCAAACGTAAACCAGCGTGACCTTTGCATTTCCGTTGCACTAATCCGTGGATCGCGTCGCAGCTTTGTAAGAGTGCTGGGTGTCGGAGCTTCCAATTTAAAAGCCAGCGAGTTTGGAGTTTTCATTGCGCGAGTGCGAGGCAGCAAGGCGAAGATCTGCTTTCGGCGATAGAGCGCGGTGAAACCAAAGAACGGCCTCGCTTCCACCTGCGGCCAAGCTTCAAACTCGGTCGTCAGCGCAGCCGACCACGCTTTCATGTCATCGGAGACTTTTGCAAGCTTTGGCCGTGCATTTCCTGATTTTCTGGCGCCCGACAAATCCATGTGCACGCTCGCATTAGTTTCTTACGTCCGCCAGCCAGCCTTCGACCTCGACCTTCACTTCACCAGTGAGCGGCAGCAGGGGCAGGCGCGCGGGGCCACCAAAGTAGCCGTTGAAATCCATGCCATACTTCACGCCAGGGATGCCGAAGGCGCTCACGACCTTTTCCGCGGCTTTGGCGATGCGTTCCTGTTTCAGCTTTGCCAATTCGGTATCGCCCTCTTTCCAAGCCGCGTAAATTTCATAACAGGAGGTTGGAGCTACACAGGCAAAAGCGAGGATTGCGCCCACTGCTCCGGCATCCATAGAGGGATGCAGGCTCTGTGCCGACCCCACGAGCACCTGGAACCCGACTTCTTTCTGCCGCGTTTTCAAATCACCGATGAGGGTGACGGTGGCCGAAGACTGAGTTGCCGCTGGGGACTTTGGGCTCGACCTTTTAGATCCGGCTTGGGATGAAGCATGGGAGGTCTCAGAACCGGACAGTGCGCCGACTTGCACCAACTCGCCTCCGCCGTTTGGGATTGCAGCCGCGAGCATGCGCGGCGTGACTGCGTCAAAGGTTTCAGTCACAGTGGCGCTGCGGCGGATGTGCCGAGTGCCCTCCACCATCTTTCGCACTTTTTCGACGTCGCCGCTCGATTCCTTAATCCCAATCAGATTGGGATGCTCCGCCAGTTCGGTCACCAACTCGACAGGAATGTCATAACCAGTAGCCTGAGGAAAGTTGTAAATGATAACTGGCAGCGGCGAGCGATCGGCGACGGTGCGGTAAAACGCCAGAATGTTTGCCGCCTGCATCTGCTTCTTGTAGTAATGCGGGGTGCGGACCATGGCAATGTCGTAGCCGAGTTCCGCGGCATACTCGGTGAGCCGAAGCGTTTCGATGGCTGATTCGATCCCGGTACCTGCGATCAGCACTTTATTTGGAGCCGCCGCCTCGCGCGCGGATTTCAGCACATCGCGCCGCTCCTGATCGGAAAGAAGAATCGCCTCTCCCGTCGAACCCAGCACCACAATGCCGCCACAAGGGGTTCGCGAATATCGCTCGACGTTGCTCTCGAGCTTTTTGAAGTAGACGTTGCCGTCGGGATAGAAGGGCGTGGTAATCGGAGGGAAAATGCCATGAAGGAGCATAGCGGGTAAAGCGTATCACTTTTCAGGCGGAGTTAGCAGCGGGATGATTTTCCGCTTACGTTATAGAGCTTTGACATTCCGTTCCGCATGCAACTGCTGCAGCGCCCGTATGTTCACTTCGCCGCGCTGCAGGGCCGCGATTCCTTCAGCAGCCGCACGTGCTGCTGAGAGCGTAGTAATCGTCGGGATGCGCGCCATCACTGCGGCGCGGCGGATCGCTTTTTCGTCGAACCAAGGTTCAATTCCAGAAGGCGTATTGACGATGAGATGGATGCGCTGTCCCTTGATCAAATCGACTACGTTGGGGCGGCCCTCTTTCACTTTGTAAACGCGCTCAACTTTCATCCCGGCGGATTCGATCACATCGGCCGTACCCGACGTGGCAACCAGTTTGAAGCCCATGTGCACAAACTTGCGGGCGACTTCAGCGACGTACCGTTTGTCGTGATCGGTGACGCTAATAAATACTGTGCCTTGGGTCGGCAACTTTTGGCCAGCCGCCAACTGCGCCTTGGCGAAAGCCTCGCCGAAGCTGTCGCCCACGCCCATCACTTCACCGGTCGATCGCATTTCGGGTCCCAACACGGTATCCACGCCGGGAAACTTGTTCCAGGGAAATACGGGCGACTTTACGTAGTAATGGCTTCCGGTATCGAGATCGGTGCGGCGGTCAATATTTTCCGGGAGGAATTCGCGCAGCTTGCGTCCAGTCATCAAGCGCGCGGCAATTTTCGCGAGTGGAATGCCGGTGGCTTTGGAAACATACGGCACGGTGCGCGAGGCTCGCGGGTTTACTTCTAGCACATAGACTGTGCCGCCCTCCGCGCCGTTGCCTGAGGTCCCGCTACTGCGCGGGATGGCGAACTGAATATTCATCAACCCAACCACTTTCAACGCTCGCGCGAGCTTGAAAGTGTATTCGCGCATGCGATCCATCAAGGGCTGGGGAATGTCCACCGCCGGGAGTACGCAGGACGAATCGCCGGAGTGGATGCCGGCCTCTTCGATGTGTTGCATGATGCCGCCGATGACCACGTCTTCGCCGTCGGAGAGAGCGTCTACGTCGACTTCAATTGCATCTTCGAGGAAGTGATCGATAAGTACTGGACGATCATGCGAGTACTCCACCGCCTCTTTCATATAGCGGACGATGGATTCTTCGTCGTATGCGATCACCATGGCGCGCCCGCCGAGCACGTAGGAAGGGCGCACGACCACCGGATATTGAACTTGATTCGCGCCCGCAATGGCTTCTTCCAGAGAAGTTGCCATTACGCCGGCGGCCTGGGGAATTTCCAGCTCTTCGAGCAGTTTGTTGAAATGCTTGCGATCTTCGGCGAGATCGATTGACTCGGGCGATGTGCCGATAATATTCACGCCTGCCGCTTTCAAAGGCAGAGCGAGGTTGAGCGGCGTCTGGCCGCCAAACTGCACGATCACGCCGCAGGGCGCGTCCTTCGAGGTTTCGTGCTGATAGATGGCCCACACGTCTTCGAAGGTGAGCGGCTCAAAGTAAAGGCGGTCGCTGGTGTCGTAATCGGTGGAGACGGTTTCAGGATTGCAATTGATCATGATCGTCTCGTAACCGTCCTCGTGCAGAGCGAACGAGGCGTGACAGCAGCAATAATCGAACTCAATTCCCTGCCCAATCCGGTTGGGGCCGCTGCCTAAAATAATTATCTTCTTCTTCTCAGTGGGAGCGGCTTCGTCTTCGTCTTCGTACGTCGAATAAAGATAAGGCGTGAAACTTTCGAATTCCGCGGCGCACGTATCGACGCGCTTGTAGACCGGCATGACGCCGTGTTTCTTGCGGAGGTGGCGAATCTTCTCTTGCCCCTCCAGCCGCCAAACATTTGCCAGACGTCCATCGGAGAAGCCCATGCGCTTGGCTTCGCGCAGCACCTCGGTCGGGATTGACTCGATGGGATGCTTCTCCAGTTCAAGCTGCATATCATTTATTTCTTTGAGCTGATACAGGAACCACGGATCCATCGACGTCATCTTTGCGATTTGCTTTACCGTGTGTCCCTGACGCAGGGCATACTGAATGTAGGCGAGACGCTCTGGGTGCGGAGTTACGAGACGCTGCGTGAGAATTTTGGGCTCAATCTTTGCGCCGCCGAGGCGCTTTCCGGTGTCGAGCGAGCGAACTCCCTTCATTAGAGCTTCTTTGAAGGTGCGGCCGATCGCCATCACTTCCCCGACTGACTTCATCTGCACTCCGAGATTCTCATCGGCTCCGGGAAATTTCTCGAATTGCCACTTGGGAATTTTTACAACCACATAGTCGAGCGTGGGCTCGAAACAGGCCGGAGTCTTGCGCGTGATGTCGTTGGGAATTTCGTCCAGCGTGTAGCCGACCGCAAGTTTTGCCGCGATCTTCGCAATTGGAAATCCTGTGGCTTTCGACGCCAGCGCGGAGGAGCGCGAAACGCGCGGGTTCATCTCGATCACGACCATGCGGCCAGTTTCGGGATTCACGCCGAACTGAATGTTCGATCCGCCGGTATCGACGCCGATTTCGCGGATGACCGCAATCGAGGCATCGCGCATGGCTTGATACTCGCGGTCGGTGAGCGTTTGCGCCGGAGCGACGGTGATCGAGTCGCCGGTGTGTACGCCCATGGGATCGAAGTTTTCGATGGAGCAGATGATGATGACGTTGTCTTTG
>DATNMU010000318.1:0-7234 GCA_035602195.1 Candidatus Acidiferrum sp. | reverse complement strand
GCTGCCTCTCCGAACCAATTCAAACTGCAGGGTTAGGTATAATGATGAACTTACCGCATCATAGTGGGCGCTTAACTCAGCGGTAGAGTGCCATCCTCACACGGTGGAAGTCATAGGTTCGAATCCTATAGCGCCCACCATTTCATCCAAATCGCAACTGCAACGCAATTCTCATTTTCCCGCGTAGCTGACTCTCCAGATCGAATTGGAGCCGTCGTCGCTCACCAGCAGGGAACCGTCTGCCGCCACAGTCATCCCTACGGGACGCCCCCACACGTTGCCGTCGGGAAGCACGAAGCCGGTGAGGAAATCCTCGTATTCCCCGCTGGAATGGCCAGTTTGATGTAGGGGAACGCGAATTACTTCGTAGCCCACGCGTACGGCTTTGTTCCACGAGCCGTGCTCGGACGCAAAAATATCTCCCTCGTATTCGGCGGGGAATTGCTGGCTCTCATAAAAAGCGAATTCCAGTGAGGCGTTGTGCGGTTGCAGCAGCACATCGGGCACGATTATTCTGTCTTTCAGTTCCGGGTGCTTGCCCTTATGCCGTGGATCCTGGTGGCCGCCCATGTACCACCACGGCCAGCCGTAGAAACCGCCTTCCTGCACGTGAGTGATGTAATCGGGAACCAGGTTGTCGCCCAATCCGTCGCGTTCGTTTACCGAGCACCAGAGTTCGCCGGTCTGCGAATTCACCGCGATGCCGCCGCCAGCATTGCGAATGCCGGAGGCATACACAGACAGATTGCAGTTGGAAGGATCGCACACCAGAATGTCGGCGCGACTTTTTTCCCGCGGAGTCGTGTCTGGATCGTCGACGTTCGATCCCGATCCAACCGCGACAAATAATTTCTTTCCGTCTTGAGAAAACTCCACTGCTCGCGTCCAGTGTCCGCTGGGACCGGGCAAATTGGCGACATGCTGGGGTGCGCCACTCGCTCTCAAGTCGCCCGCGTGATACGGAAAACGAACAAGTTCATTCGTACTTCCCACGTACAACCATTGCGGGTTGGGGCCGTGAGGATAAAACGCCAATCCGTACGGTCGCTTCAGGCCGCTCGTGTAAATTGCCGATTGCTCAGGCTTGCCGTCGTTCGTCATTCCGCGAAACACGCGGATGCGCCCCGATGAACTTTCCGCAAGAAACACGTCGCCATTGGGAGCCGTGCGAAGAAGTCGCGGATTATCGAGTCCAGTAGCGTACAACTGAACCTTGAATCCAGCGGGTGCCACCGGCCACGCGCTATCGGGCCGGCTCACCAGTTCAGGCCCGTTATCGGCCGATTGCGTCGCATACGGTTGTGGAAGATCTTTCACCGTAATCTTGCGCACCGTGCCCGGCTTTTCGTAGCGGAAGTCAGTGAAAGGCGCGGTTGGTGCAGGTGCCTTGAGCTTTAACGTGCTTGTGTCTGCGGGTGCGGGCGCACTCGCTTCGGTCGATGCGTTCGACACTTTCATCAACTTTAGGTAGGTTACGATCTGCCATCGTTTCGTCACCTGCATCGCAGACCACGAGGGCATTCCATTTTCCTTGCTGCCTTTGGTGATGAACCAGAACAACTCGCCGGGGGTTACCGAATCGAGCCGACCGTCGACCAGCGAAGGCACGTTCCCGGTGCCCTGGCCCTGGCGGCCATGACAGGAGGCGCAATTGGCCGCATATAACTTCTGACCGGCCGCCCTGGCTGCCTCACTTTTTGCGAAGGGATTTCTGGCATCTTTGACCGAAGCTGGCGCGTTATGAAATTTCGTGTCGACGTCTTCTGCGAATAACCCGAGCGTAGTCAACAATATCGCTGCGGTAATGATGGCGTGTGCATGGGCAAACGAGCGCATGAATCCTCTCAGTGGATATTAGAAGGAAAATTATTCCGAGAACTTGGATGCACTTTGTTATTGGGAAGGTGCGCAAAGCAAAGTTGTTGGACCCCAAAGGGCGCTAAGCGATACGAACTCCGGCGCCATGATTTTTCTTCGTGTTACTTAGTGCCATGTGCGGTTGAGCAGTGGTTAGCGCGGATTATTTCTCGACTTGTCTCCAGTGACCTGCTCATACCAGAGGCGGTGATAGGTACGCGCCCAAGCGCGAGAGACGCGTCCGTGGACCATAGCGTAAAACGATTCAGGCTCCATGAAGACACTCATGTAAACATGAATTATGAACGCTCCGATGGTGGCCATCGCCGCGGCCACGTGTACGGTCACCGCCAAATAACGCAGCCAGCGCAGACTCCACGGAATGTCCTCCACGAACCACAAGCCGACTCCGGAAATCACCAGCAGAATTACACCGCAAAACATCAGCCAGAAGAACAGCTTCTGGCCGAAATTGAAGCGGCCCACCGGTGGCAACTCCTCATCCTTATTTTCGACGTAGTAATTTATCGACTTCGCCCAGCGCCGGTCCGCGTCGGTCGTAGCCAGGTCGCCGCGCCACATCATGTACATCCAAACCATCGACACGGTAAACGCCAAGCCAAACCAGGGATGCCAGAATCGCGCCGTCGGCCCGCCGCCCACCAGCGCCGCCAGCCAGTACATATAAGGCGACCAGAAAGCTAAGCCAGTGATCAGGCAATAAACGTAGAACAGCGAGCCGAGCCAATGGTGAACCCGCTCGGTGAAAGTGTAGCGAAGAATACTGCCACGGCTTCTATCTTCAGTGGATCGAGAGGTAACCACGTGCGTCGTGCTCACGGCTGCCCTCCGTTCTCATGCTTCTCCCCATCCACTTCCTTCGGGCCATAACGCAAGTAGTGCAGCGTCACGCCCAGCAGTCCGCCCAGCATGGCGAGATTTCCAATCCACTTCGCCGGTCCCTTCCAGAACCGAACCACCCATGGAATGTGGGGATCTTTCGGCAGTCCGCCATACAATTCGGGATTCTTCGCATCGTGCAGGACGTAGATTACGTGGGTTCCGCCCACACCCGGTGGGTCGTAAACTCCCGCGTCGCGGTATCCGGAATTTTCGCGGAGTTGCGTGGCACGAGTCTCCGCCAGTTCCTTCATCTCTGACTTGGTACCAAAATGCAGGCAGCCCGTGGGGCACGCCTTGATGCAGGCCGGTTCAAGCCCCACCGACACGCGGTCATTGCACAGCGTGCACTTGAAAACTTTGCGCGCCGTCGGACTGAATTTCGGAATGTTGAATGGGCAGCCGGTCATGCAATACCCGCAGCCGATGCAATTCGCCTCCTGGAAATCGACGATGCCGTTGGCATACTGGACGATCGCGGCATCGGCCGGACAAGCCGCGAGGCAGCCCGGATCGGCGCAGTGCATGCACTGATCTTTGCGCATCAGCAGCATCATGCTGCCGTCTTCGCGCTCATGTTCGTTGAACTTGATCAGGTTCCAGTAATTCCATGCCGTCTCCGGCATAGTCTGGTAGCTGTTGTTAAAAGTGGTTTCGCTGAACGGGTAACCGTTCCATTCCAGGCAGGCCACTTCGCAGGCTTTGCAGCCAATGCACGTGGTTGTGTCCACCAGCTTGCAGACCCGGAATTCCCGGTCCAACCCAGCACCGGGGACGGTCCCGGCGTGTCCAGAAATTCGGACGATTTCCGTTGAGGCCTGGCTCATGATCTCTCCCTACGCCTTCTCGACTTTCACTAAGAAGCCCTTGGATTCAGGGGTATGGGCATTCGGGTCGACGACGGCGGGCGTCAGCAAATTCGCTGGCGTCCGCGCGTCTCTTCCTGCATCTTCGGCGATTCCGCGAAAGCCCTGATGAATCGGCAAACCGATCTGATAGACCTTCTTGCCATCGATCATCATGGGTTTCAGCCGGCGCGTGACAAAGGCTTTGGCGATGTAGGTCCCGCGCGCGCTGCTCACTTTGATCAGATCCGTTCCGCGAATGCCCTTTTCGTCGGCCAACTCCACTGGAATCTCCACGAACGGCTCTGGGATCAATTGCACGTTCATCGGATTATTCTTCGTCCAATAGTGATAGTGCTCGGTCAGACGGTACGTCGTGCAGACAATGCTGTATTCTTCCGGTGAACCAAACTTGTCGTATGGTGTGGTGAACTTCTTCACCAGCGGATTATTCGACTGATCAGGGTGTAGCGGATTCTTGATTGGGCTTTCGATGGGTTCGTAGTGTTCCGGGAACGGTCCATCCGCAAGCACTCCGATGGGCGCAAAGAGCCTCCCCACGCCTTCCGGGGTCATGATGAACGGCCCCATGTGGTCTTTGGGAGGGGAGTCTGGTTTGAAGTCCGGCACATCATTGCCTATCCATTTTCCCGACGCCTCGTTCCACCATATCTGTTTCCGCTCCGGATCCCACGGTTTTCCTGAAGGATCGCAGGATGCGCGGTTGTAAAGCACGCGGCGATTCGCCGGCCACGACCACGCCCAGTTCTGGTAGACGCCCAGGCCTGATGGATCCTCGGTGCCGCGACGCCCCATCTGATTTCCCGCCTCCGTCCAACAGCCGGAATAAATCCAGTTCCCGCAGGCGGTCGTGCCGTCATCCTTCAACCAGGCAAAACCGGGCAACTGCTGGCCCGCCTTGATAACCTGTCCTGTCGCCGGATCCGTCAAGTCCGCCAGAGCTTTTCCGTTTATCTCCATGGCTACTTGCGAAAGTGGAGGATGAGCCGCGTCTGCATAGGCCCAGTTCAGATTCAGAATGGGGTCGGGGAATTTTCCGCCTTCCTTCTTATACAGATCCCGGACCCGCAGAAAAATCTGCGCCACAATATCCTGATCGAGCCGCGCATCGCCGGGAGGTGGAACCGCGGCATATTTCCATGTCGCCCAGCGAGCCGAGTTGGTCATGCTCCCATCTTTTTCCGCAAAGCCCGAGCACGGCAGCCGGTAGACCGTCGTTTTAATGTTCTTCTGTTCGTCGGTTGTGACGCCAGGAGCTTTCCAGAACTCGCTGGTTTCATCCTGATAAATTTCGCCCACCACCAGCCAGTCGGATTTCTTGAGCGCGTTGATGTTCTTGTTCGTATCCGGGCCGACCATGACGCCGTTCATTCCGAATGCCATCAAGCCCTTGATCTTGCCGTTGTACATGTCGTCCCAGATATGGGTCCACGAATAATCGCGGTCGACTTTGGGCAGGTAATCGAAGGCAAAATCGTTCTGTTTTGTCGCGGCATCGCCGTATAGCCCCTTGAGGAGCGAGACGAAGAATTTCGGTGTGTTCGAGTAGTAATTCATCGACGCCCAAGGGGTGGGTTTTGAGGCTGTTGGAGTGGTCCGCTTAAGATACGTGGCTAGATCGGTGTCGGCGGGAACCGGAGCTTTGAGATATCCCGGCAGAGAATCGAACAAGCCAGCCATGTCGGTTGCGCCCTGAATATTCGAATGGCCGCGTAGCGCGTTGACTCCGCCGCCTGCTCTCCCGACGTTGCCGAGAAGAAGTTGAATCATGGCGGCGGTGCGGATGATTTGTGTTCCAAAACTGTGCTGCGTCCAACCCACAGCGTAGATGATGGTTGCCACCTTTTTCATGTCCCCGTCTTTACGGACGGAAGTAAACATGTCGACGGCCTTCAGGAACTGATCCTTGGGGATCCCCGTGATCCGCTCAACGGTTTCGGGCGTGTATCGGGAATATTGCTGTTTTAGCAACTGATAAACACAGCGAGGATGCTGCAGCGTAAGATCGTAAGTCACATTAGGGGGCAACATCGGCGGCGTAACTCCTCCGACCTTGCCCGGCACTGGTTCGGGCGCATGACCAGTCGCCCCAGCAGCGCCCGCTTGTCCGCCCGAACCTCCTGCTCCTTCATAATTCCAAGTGGACGGATCGTACTTACCTGCCGCAGAATCGAATCCAGAGTACAGTCCGTCCTCCGGAAGTTTGAAGCCCTCCTTAACGATGAAGGCGGCGTTGGTGTAGTTAATGAGATATTCCTTGGCGATCCGGTTGTTCTCGATCGCGTAGCGGATCAGCCCACCCAGGAACGCGATGTCGCTGCCGGCGCGAATTTGGCAGAAGAGGTCGGCAGTGGAGGACGTGCGAGTGAATCGCGGGTCTACAGAGATCAGCTTGGCATTGCGGTTGCGCTTGGCCTCCATCGCCCACTTGAATCCGCAGGGATGGTTCTCAGCGGGATTCCCGCCCATGATCAACATCATGTCGGTGTTCTTGATGTCGATCCAGCCATTCGTCATCGCCCCGCGTCCGAATGTTGGTCCCAAACTTGAGACCGTGGGGCCGTGTCAAACCCGGGCTTGGTTTTCTAAATAAACCAAGCCCAACCCCCTCATGGCCTTGACGACCAGATAATTAAACTCATTGGTGTCCGTACAGCCGCCGATGAATGACAAGCCCTCGCACCGGTTCACGGTACGGCCATTCGCGTCCTTCTCCACGAAAGTATCGTCGCGAGTCTTCTTGGTCCAGCGTGCAATCTCGTTCAAAGCGTTATCCCAGGATATGTCCTCCCACTCCGTCGCGCCGGGACGCCGGACTTGCGGCTTGGTGAGCCGTCGCGGGTTGAGCATGTCCTGTTCGAGCGAAGAACCCTTCGGGCACAGCGTTCCGCGATTGGTGGGACAATCGGGATCGCCTTCCACGTGGATTACCTGCGGCGTCACGTTCTTGGCCTTGTCGCCGATTGTATAAATGAGGACGCCGCACCCCACTGCACAATAGGGGCACGTCGAACGCGTTTCGGTGGCGCGCGCAATCTTGAGTTCTTTCAGTTGCGCCACTGCGGGAGTCAGATCAAATCCCAGGAGAGAAAAACCGGCGCCGCCCACAAGCGCGCCTCTAATAAAGTTTCGGCGGGAGAGTTCCATTGCGCCTCCTCTGACTACTTTCGATCAAAGGTTGAACGGACTGGATCGAAGAACCGGAACTACCAGAGCTCTGAATCCCAAACTTCCAAGCTTTCGATTTCTGATCCGGTTAATAGTGTCGGCCGCCAACATCTTTCCCGCGACCGGGCTGCAAGCCCCGAATTTCCAAAAACTATAATCCTCGTAAGCCGCACTCGTCAATGCGGGGGAAGCCGTAGAGCTTAATAAATATAGGCTGAATAAATATCTTGGTCCCGGGTTGCTTGCGGCCGTGCCCAAGCCCCATAATCGCCCCGTGGCCCAGACCCCATGGCAGCAGCGAATCCGTCGCGCGGAAAGCCTCCTCGCCAAGCACGCCTTCGCGGCTGAGATTCTCAGCTTCTACGTTCACGTCGCCCGCTTCCAGGAGGGCCTCTACCAAGCCGCCGAAAACGGCTCCAGCAAAAGTAGCGCCGGCGTCCCGC
>DATNMU010000317.1:0-10250 GCA_035602195.1 Candidatus Acidiferrum sp. | reverse complement strand
TAGCAGCAATCGCCGGTGGTTTCGAGCGCGAGAGGCCGAGTTACACCGCCAGCTTGAATTGACCGACAACCATAGTCTGCTGCAGCCGGGGATGAGCGACTCGGCAAGCTTTGATAACGCGCTTGAAGCTTTGGTGCGGCGCGGATCGAGTATTGCCGAGTCGGCTGTGCGCCTGGTACCTCCGGCGTGGGAGAACGACGAGCATGTCGAAGCGGGGTTGCGGCGGTTTCTTGCTGAAAGCGCGGCGGAGCAAGAGCCCTGGGATGGCCCTGCGGCCCTGATCTTCACCGATGGTCGAGTGGTAGGCGCCAAACTCGATCGCAATGGCTTGCGTCCGTTGCGCTACACGCTTACGTCTGATGGTTGGCTGGTCGTCGGATCGGAAGTGGGCATCACCGATCTTTGTGATAAGCAGGTGGTGGAGCGGCAGAGGCTTGGTCCCGGCGAAATGTTGATTGCCGATCTGGCCAGTGGAAATCTCCTTCGCCCGAGCGAAGCTTCGCGGCTCGCGCCTGCAACCCATAGTTCTAATGCAAGTTCGAATGCAACGGCGGTTATCTGCCCGGAGAATTCAGCCGCTTCGCCTGCCGCCGACGCCAATCGCCTAATGGCAGCCTTCGGCTGGACCGAAGACCAGTTCCGTATGCTCTACAAGCCTCTGGTCGAGCATGGCCAGGAGCCGCTCTGGAGCATGGGCGATGACGCCCCACCCGCTTTCTTGTCGAGCTTGCCGCGTCCGCTTTGGGATTATTGCAAGCAGCGGTTTGCCCAGGTCACCAACCCTCCCATTGATCCGTTACGTGAGAGCCACGTGATGTCGCTCGATGTGTACTTGGGCAAGAATGCGAAACTGAATTCTCCGCTGCTCGATGCCGGACAAATGGATGCAATCGGCTGTGAGTTGTCGCCGATTCATAGCATCGACATCAGCTTCGAGGCTGCGGAAGGCGCTGAAGCTGCGCTTCAGATGTTGGATAGAATCAGCGAAGAAGCGAGAGCGGCTGCACTACGGGTAGGAGCAATCGTGCTCAGTGATCGTAGCACCGGCAACAAGCGCGCGGCTCTCCCCGCGTTGCTGGCTGTCTCTGCAGCATGGCGGGCGATGACCGAAGCTGGCGCCTGGAACACTCCGCTGATCATTGAGACTGGCCAGGTCATCGATACTCACCACGTTGCGCTGCTGGTAGCGGCGGGGGCGAGCGCAGTGCATCCTTATCTGGCCATGAGCGTGGCTGCCCGCGCCGACTTGAACGGCCCGGTGCGCTACAGGGCTGCGATCGAGAAGGGTCTGCGCAAAGTTCTGGCACGCATGGGAATCTCAGCCATGTGCAGCTATCGAAACAGTCAGATATTTGAAACCCTTGGACTCGATCCCGCGGTGTGCGAGCGCTTCTTTGAGGATGCCGGGCACACGCTCGGCGGCAAGAGCCTGCTCGGCCTATTTGCTGATTCGCTGGCTTGTCATGCTGCCGGCTTCGGATCGCCCGCCGCCGAATTCCGCGATGCCGGTCTATACCGCTTCCGCCACAATGGCGAACAGCATGCCAGTTCGCCGGAACTGGTGCGGCGAATGCATCGCTACATCAAGTCGCCAACTCCAGCGAATCAAGTGGCTCTCGCCGCGCTTTCAGAAGAAAGAAAAAATGTTGCGGTACGGGATCTGTTGGAATTGCGTCCCGCGCAGCCCTTATTCCTGGATGAAGTCGAAAGCGAGACTTCGCTACTCAGTCGCTTCAGCACGCAGGCTATGTCGCTGGGCGCGATTTCACCCGAAGCTCATCAGACTCTCGCGATTGCCATGAACCGGCTGGGAGGACGCAGCAACACCGGTGAGGGCGGCGAAGATCCAAGCATTTATTATGATCGGCCCGAGGCGAACAACCGGGTGAAGCAAGTTGCCTCCGCCAGGTTTGGGGTAACTGCGGAATACCTGGTGCACGCCGACGAGATCGAGATCAAGATGGCGCAAGGCTCCAAACCCGGGGAGGGCGGACAACTGCCTTCCGCGAAGGTTACGCCCTACATTGCGCGGCTGCGCCACGCCGTACCCGGCACGTCGCTTATTTCGCCGCCGCCGCATCACGACATCTATAGCATCGAAGACCTGGCACAGTTGATCTACGATCTGCGCGCGGTGAACCCGAACGCGCGCATCGGAGTCAAACTGGTTTCCAGCTCTGGAGTCGGAGTTATCGCCACCGGCGTGGCCAAAGCGGGCGCCGATGTGATTACCATCAGCGGCCACGATGGCGGCACGGGCGCGTCACCGCTGACCTCAATCAAGAACACCGGGCTCCCCTGGGAAATTGGCCTGCGCGATGCGCATACGGCGTTGGTGCGTGCGGGGCTTCGCGCGCGGGTGAGATTGCGCGTGGATGGCGGCCTGAAGTTTGCTCGCGACGTTGTGGTTGCGGCGCTACTGGGCGCCGAAGAATTCGGCTTCGGAACGGCGGCCCTGCTGGCCATTGGCTGCGTCATGGCGCGACAATGCCATCTCAACACCTGCCCGGTTGGCATCGCTACGCAGGATGAAACATTGCGAGCGCGCTTCACCGGAAATCCAGAGATGGTTGAAACGTTTTTCCGAGCCTTGGCCTCCGACATCCGTCAACTCCTGGCCAGCCTGGGCGCGGGATCCATCGACGACATTCTGGGCTCCGTCGATCGATTGCGTCCGCGATCAGCTGAAGCGGAACAGAGTGTAGCGGCGCTTTTGCAAACTATCGTCGATCCGCCCGCTCAATTCGATTGCCCGCACGAAGACAGCGGCGCGCTGCATGCAGAATTGAATCGCGTCGTCGACGATTTAGAATCGCTTTCGGTGCGTTCCTATCATTTTGCAATTACTAATGAAGATCGCGCCGTGGGTGCGCACTTCAGCGGTGAAGTGCTGCGCCGTGTGGGCGGTTCGACTCTCGAAATGACTGGAGTCGATTGCGAATTTGTAGGTACCGCCGGCCAGAGCTTTGGCGCGTTTCTGATTTCCGGAGCGAACTTTCGTCTGATCGGCGAAGCCAACGATTACGTGGGAAAAGGCCTGTGTGGCGGCAGCATCGCAGTTACCGCGCATGCCGAGGCCTCCGAGCGTGGGGATGTGCTGGTGGGAAACACCGTGCTCTACGGCGCCACCGCGGGTGAGTTATTTGTCGCGGGACGAGCGGGCGAGCGATTCGCAGTTCGGAATAGTGGGGCTCTTGCCGTGGTCGAAGGCGTGGGACGGCATGGTTGCGAATATATGACCGCCGGCGTGGTGCTGGTTCTCGGTCCGGCGAGCGCGAATTTTGGCGCGGGAATGACTGGCGGCTTGGCCTATTTATTCAGCAGCGATGCCGATCAACCAATCCATCAGGATCAGATGAACCGCGATTCCGTGCGCTTCGCGCCGCTTGAGGCCCAAGAAGAGCAATGGCTACGCCACATTCTTCACCGACACGTACAACTCACGGGCAGTCCGCGCGCCGCCGATTTTCTTTCTTACTCCGTTCTTCCGTTAGTTCGGGTTGAACCTTTAACTCCTCCTTGCTCGGTTGAGGAAGCATGGGCGCCGATTCTTGCGCGCCTTGCCGCCGCGGAAGCGCGCAGCTATGGACGCGACAAACTGCTGGCTTCCGAAAGACCAGTCATGCAGTAGTACCCGCCGGAGCAAATACCCGCAGTGTAACTAATGAAGTTCGCTATAATCTCCCATGGATTTTGATCAACTCGTCACGTTCCTTGAGGTTGCCCGGCAAGGCAGTTTCTCGCGTGCCGGCGAAAAGGTCTTCCGCTCTCAATCGGCCGTCAGCGCGCAGATCCGCCAACTCGAGCAAGAGTACGGCGATCGTCTGCTCGATCGCTCGGGGAAAACCGTAAAACTTACTCCCGCCGGGCAAGTCTTCCACGATTACGCCCTGCGTATGAAAAAGCTGCGCGACGAATCACTCGTCGCAGTCGCCGACCATGGCCATACTCCACGAGGTACTCTCATGGTCGGCGCGAACGAAGCGACCTGCCTTTACGTTTTGCCTGAAGTGTTTGGAGAGTACTGCCGCAAGTATCCCGACGTGCAGATCAGCATCTATCGCAATTTCACCTACAAGATCGTGGAGAAACTGGAGAATGGTTCTCTTGACGTCGGCATTCTCAGCCTTCCCGTCCAGTCTCCGAGCCTGAAAGTGCAACCGATCTTTCGCGACCGGCTGATGTTGATGGTTAGTCCGAAGAATCCGCTGGCCAAGCTCAAGTCGGCCAGCATCGGCGAAGTGGTGAAACATCCTCTACTTTTGCCGAAGACCGGTCACACGCGCAGGCTGCTGGATAAACTTTTTCGCGAATACAACACCGAACTCAAAGTCAGGATGGAGTTGCCCAGCATCGGAATGATCAAGAGCTTCGTGGCAGCCGACCTTGGCATTTCGCTCATCAGCGCGTCGTTCGCGCGCGACGAAGTTTCAGCGGGTCGGGTAAAACTGGTGGAACTGGAAGGCGCGGAACTTTGGCGCGAACTCGGACTCGCCTACCGTCGCGACCGCACGCTGTCTGTCGCCACCAAGACCTTTGTGACGGTAGTACGGCAACTCTCCGACTATCTCAAGAAAACAGAAGGCGCGGCGCACAAGTAACGTGTTTACTTACGCGCCCGCTTCTGGGGGAACCGCAACCGGCTGGATAATGTGCAGTCCGCATTCGGTCTTGGCCGTGCCAGACCAGCGTCCCGCTCTTGGATCTTCTCCCGGCCGAACCGCTCGCGTGCAATGCGTGCAACCAATGCTCGGATAGCTGCGCTCGTGCAGCACGTTGTAGGGCACATCATGCTGCCGAATGTATTGCCAGACCTGCTGGGAATTCCAGTCAGCGATGGGGTTGACCTTCATCAACCCGAATTTTTCGTCCCAATGGATTTTGCCCGCAGAGGCCCGGGACTCGGTTTGATCGCGGCGGATACTGGTGATCCACGCCCGCAGTTCGCTGAGTTTGCGCCGCAGCGGTTCTACCTTGCGAATATTGCAGCATTGATCGGCATTGCGCTGCCACAACGCTGCACCGTGCACCCGCTCCTGCTCTTCCGGTGATAGCAAGGGATACACGCGCTCGATCGTAATGCCATATCGTTGTTCGACCTGGTCCATCAGGTTGTAGGTTTCGGGGAACAGGAATTCAGTGTCGAGCGTGAACAACCGAAACTTCTTGCGTATACGTGAAGCCATATCGATTAACGCCATGCCCTCGGCTCCAAAAGCCGACGATATTGCTACCGTATCCCCGAAGGTCTTGAATGCCCAATCCAGCACCCGTTCGGGTCCCCAGGCTTCCGCAGCTATCTGTACTTCTCGGACTTGCTCTTTCATGCCAACTCCTCATCTCGTCCCGTATTCTTTGCCGACGCGAACATCGTTGATGCGAATGTTCCCTGCGGTGCAGCGAAGCTCGCGATTTCTCGAATCGAATTCTGATCAGCAAATCTCACAACGTCTCCTACGATCAGAAGAGTGGGCGACGTCAGCTTCGATGCATTTCGTAGGTCCGCAACCGTGGTGTGAAGCGTCCGCTGCTGTGGAGTTGTGGCGCGAGAAATGACCGCGCACGGAGTTTCTTCTGCGAATCCTGCTGCCTTAAGCTTCACCGAGGTCTCGACATAATTCTGGCCCGGCATGTAAACCACAAGCGTGGCCTTCCCCGCGGCATACTGCGCCCACTCCTTATCACGGCTATCGGAAGCATGACTGCCCGTAGTCAACACGAGCGTGGACGAAGCGTGCCGATGGGTGAGAGGAATACCGGCTGAGGCGGCAGCACCCAGAGCGGATGTGACGCCCGGAACAATTTCATATTCAACGTTGCCTTGCCGCAGAGCTTCAATCTCCTCGCCCGCCCGTCCGAAAATGAGGGGGTCTCCGCTTTTAAGGCGTACAACCTGCCGTCCGGAGGAAGCCAGCGCCACCATCAGAAAATTAATTTCTTCCTGCCGAATCGTTTTGCTGCCACAGCGTTTGCCTACGTTCTGCACCTGAGCAACGGGAGAGATCAACTTCAGAATTTCGGAGGTAATCAGATCGTCATGCAGCACAACCTCAGCACTCCGCAGCAAGCGCAGCGCCTTCAACGTCAGCAACTCAGGATCTCCCGGACCTGCGCCCACCAAATACACCTTACCGCTCATGCCGTCACCCTCCTGTCCTTGTTTGACGATTCGTTCTTCGCCGCTTGCTCCGCCAATGCTGCCTTCAGCGCCTCACGGCTCGCCAGCGTCATTAACAGGTCCCGCTTTCGCTTGGGATCGAGATTACTGGCCAGCACCAGCTTTCGCGTCTCACCGAGATCCGCAACCCATCGGGTATACCCATGTCCGAACTGCCGCTCGAGTTGGTGCCGAAGCTTTTGTGCGAGAGCCGGACTCTGTCCGTTCGTAGAGATTGCGATCTGCAGGTCGCCGCGGCGCACAACCGCCGGATAATAAAAATCGCAATATTCGGGGACGTCGACCACGTTGCACAACACTCCCAGCCGTTGCGCTTCGTGATAGATGGAGGCATTCAGCTCACGCGACGAAGTCGCCACCACCGCCATGAACGCCCCTTCGAGATCGGATGAAGCGAACGCCCGTATTTCAAGCGTGATCTTTCCAGCATTCGCCCACTCATGCACGGCTTCGGTCGCTTCCAGGGCAATCACATGCAGTCTTGCGCCCGTATCGAGCAGACCGCCAATCTTGGGCTCGCCAACTTTTCCGGCGCCGACCACCAGGCAACGTCTGCCCTCCAGTTTCATAAACATTGGAAACAAGCTGCTCACCATTCCTCCTATTCGCTTTAACCTTCTACGCTGCTCGGTACCCGGCCTTCAGGTAGATCGCGGGAGACCGCTTCCACGAACTCCCCTGCCAGAAAATTTCGGAGCTCTGTGTCGCTGTGACGAGCAAAAAACTGGCGGAGATTTTCTCCGGGGGCGGCATCGGCCAGATACTGGCGCAGCAGACGCTCGATTGCTTCGGGGACTTCGGTTGCGACGCAGCGGTACCCCACCGGGCGCGCGATGGATTGATGCAGGCCTACCGCGCCGCCCAGGCAGAAGTAGTAAGCGTCTTCCATTTTGCCGTCGACCTTGATCTTTTTGCCTTCGATGCCGATGTCGGCAATCCAGTGTTGCCCGCAACTGTTGGGGCAGCCTGTGACATGCAACTTCAAGTGCTGATCGAATCCAGGCAGTCGCTCTTCCAACTCTTCTACCAGCCACCGGGAAAAGCTCTTCGTTTCAGTGATAGCGAGTTTGCAAAATTCGGTTCCGCTGCAGGCAACGGCACCGCGCCAGAAAGGCGAGCCGCTTACGGGCAGTCCAATCGCGCCCAACTCCTTTGCCAACTCATCGGCCTGCAGGCGGGGCACGTTGACGATCAGCAGGTTCTGCATATTGGTGGTGCGGAGTTCGCCGCCGGCGTAGCGGTCCGAGAGATCGGCGGCAGCATGCATTTGCTCGGGAGTGATTCTGCCGCGAAGCACCGTAGCGCCCACGTAGCAAAGGCCCGGCTGTTTTTGCGGATGGATTCCGATGTGATCGCGATACACGTCGTCAGGCGCTTTTTGGGGCTCGGCAGGGTCGAGTTGAAATCCGATCCGGCGCTCCAGTTCTTTTTGGAAGTCCGTCACCGTCCATCCGTGGCGTAGAAAAAGAAATTTCAGCCGCGCCCGCTCGCGGTGCTCGCGCAACTGATCGGAGTCTCGAAACAGTTCGGCAACTCCGCGAACTACCGGCAGAACCTGATTCCAGCGCACGAAAGCGTTCAATGGAGCGGCGAGGTAAGGGTCGGTGGAAAGTCCGCCGCCCACACGCAGGGCAAATCCAACCTCGGATTTGCCGCGGACCACTCGTTCGACCGCGGTCAAGCCAACATCGTTGATCTCAGGGTAGGGGCACCAGACGCGGCATCCGGTGATCGAAATTTTGAACTTTCGCGGCAGATTATAGAAGTCGGCATTACCCGCCAGCATTCGATCCACTTCCAGCGCGAGGGAAGAAGCGTCGCAAATCTCATCCGCATCGACGCCAGCCACTGGGCAGCCGGTGATGTTTCGCGTTACATCTCCGCAAGACCCGGTCGTATTCAGGCCGACACGCCAAAGTTCTTCGAGCACTTGTGGAAGAGATTCAATCGTGACCCAATGCAGTTGGATGTTCTGCCGCACGGTGAGGTCGGCGGTGTTGCGCGCGTAGCGCTGAGTCAGGTTGGCGATGGTTCGCAGTTGTTCGGAACGCAGTAGGCCGTTTGGAATGCGAATGCGGACCATAAAGAACGGGAGCGCCTTCCCCTGCCCGTCCTTGCCCCCAACTACTCCCACGCCGTCGCCTTGCGTGTAGACTCCCCACCAGCGGAAGTAAGTTCCGATCCACTCTGGCGGGATGGAGTCGAAGCCTTCCCGAGCGAAACGGCGAATCTCGTCTAGCCCATCCCAGGGATTCATTGCCCGCTTCAGCCGTTCAGACTTTTGAGCCTTCGTTTCTTTGACTGCGTTTTCCATAATTGTTTGCCGCAAAGAAAAACCCACCGCCAGATGCTCTCTGGCGGTGGGCGATAAGTGCTGACAGCGTTATAAAATTTCTAGGTCAGCAACCTCCCTGCGCCAGAGCACACGCATGCACAACAACAACATGCACACATACAAATCTGGCGAAGATTGCTGAAACTGGTCATGCTTTTCAAATATTAAGCTGTCGCTCGTAACTTCGTCAAACTGACGACCTCCTACTTCGATGAATAAAATTGATCGAAAGCATCAAAATTTTGACTATATCTCGGAGAAGAGGCCTGGGCAGGGCGAAGATCAAGCAGAAACCTCCCGCCCGGGAAGAACTACAACCACTGTGGTTCCGTTATTTCCCGAGCGAATTTCGAATTCTCCTTTCAACTGCCGGACCCTTTCCTGCATGCCCTGAATCCCAACTCCAGCCTTTTTGGGAACCTTCTTCTTTGTATCGAACTGAGAAATGCCTTTTCCTTTGTCTGCAATCTCAACACGGGTTTTGCCGGCGCTCTGATCAATGCGGACAGAGGCAATGGCGCTGCCCGAATGACGATGGATGTTGGTAAGGCACTCCTGCACAATTCTGAACACGGCGGTTTCGCTCTCCTGGGACAGCCGCGGCAGCTCGGGGTCGAGATCCAACTTCACATCAACGCCGCTCCGTTCAGCAAATCCCTCGACGTACCAGCGAAGCGCCGAGGGTAGTCCTGCCTCATCCAGCAGCGGAGGATGCAGCAGGTGCGACATGGTGCGGAGTTCCTTTGACAGATCGTCCACCAATTCGATGCTGCTGGTTGCGATCTTGCCCAGTTCGGGGTTTTGGTTTGCCAACTCCTGTTGCAGCGGAAACAAGTTCATCTTGAGCGCCACCAGTATTTGACCGGCGCTGTCGTGCAGGTCGCGGGCAAGCCGCCGTCTCTCATCGTCTTGCGTCTGCAAGAGTTTGCTGTTGAGCGCTCGAAGTTTTTTTTCTGCTTCCGTGGTTTCGGTGACGGCGGTAAAGACTCCGCCCACTTCGCCGGCCTCATCTCGAATGGGACTGTAGGAAAAGGTGAAGTAGCATTCCTCCACATACCCGTTGCGGTCGAGCAGAAGAAGTTGATCCTCGGACCAGGTGGCCTCGCCCTTTTTCAAAACACCTTCCAGCATGGGGCAGATCACGTCCCATATTTCGGGCCAGCAGTCCGCTCCCGCCTGCCCCAACGCCTCAGGATGTTTCGCGCCCAAGATCCGCCGGTACGCGTCGTTGTACAGCATGAATAACTGGCTTCCCCACCAGATCAAGATCGGGAAGCGCGATTCCAGGGAGATACTCACGACCGTGCGCAAGCTCTGCGGCCAGCCGGAGACCGGGCCGAGAGGATGCGAACTCCAGTCGTAGGTCCGCATCAGCGCGCTCATCTCGCCCTTGCCCGGAAACGATTCTTCGCTGCCTCGTGCCACGGTTGGGCCCGGTGCGTGCACTTCTTTAGGAGAGACAAATGGGCGGGTAGCGGATCCCTTACGCCCGCTCGAGACATCAATGACCGACGTCGAATCGCTTGTTTTGTCAGCTTTCAAAGAGATCCTCGAAACGCTTTCCGCAAAAGCGTTGGTGCAATTTTGACTTGGCTCGGTTGATAACCCGAATTCGAAGGTTCCTCTTTAGACAATAATTCCTAACTGACATTTGGCTGCAGGTACGGTACCGCCCGTCTTCGCCGAGGCGCACGAAAGGTGCGTTATCTCCCGTCAGCTCCAGTCGTGGTTGAACAA
>DATNMU010000316.1:0-9875 GCA_035602195.1 Candidatus Acidiferrum sp. | reverse complement strand
TCCCGCCGCCAGGAGTCGGAAAGTAAGCGTAGAAAGGAGTACTGCCCTGCATGTACACGGCTTTGCCTAACTGCGTGTACCAGATCTCAGTGTACGCGCCTTCGTAGCTGGTCTCCACAGCACGACCGAGAGCGTCATACGTTATGCACTCCCCATTCGTCGCGCACGCACTGGAGTCGATCGATGAAAGCTTATTGAATTGATCCCATGTGTACAGATGAATCGTGTCATACGTGAGGTTCCCGCTATTGTCGTAATTGGCTCCGGTGGAGTAGTGGTTGTTTACCGGGTTGTAGCCGGGATTCCACGTAATGCTTCCGGACTTTGTCAGGTTGTCATATTGGTCGTAGCTGAAGGTCTGCGCCCACGCGGAACCGCAATTGTCGCTTAACAACCGAACGAGATCATCATGTCCGAAGGTACACGTTTGCGATCCGGCTGAGTTGAAGCCATCCACAATAGCCAGTTTGCCAAGAGTTCCGTTCGCGTTCCACGTAAGTGCGCCCGTCTCAGAGCTGGAGCCAACCTGGAACGCCCAGTTGGTCATTCGTCCTGTGCTGGGATCGTAAATGTAATCGCTTTGGTCCGTACCGGTACCGAGGTCAATATATGTAGGTTGTCCAGAAGCGTTAAACGTTGTGCCTGCCACAATCGTCTCAGTGCCTTCTTTTAGAGTAGTGGCCCGACCTTCCCCATCCAACCCATACGTCATGGTGTAGAGGCTCGGGTTGGCTACGCTACCTGGCCAACCACACCGGCGACGTGAAGAAACTCAAATCGCCGTTCACCGGCTTCCGCCTTCGTTGCGGCGACTACCGCGTGTTCTTCGATCAGCGGGACGAGAACACCATCAACGTTACCGCCGTTCGCAATCGCCGCGAAGCCTACCGCTGACCTGTGCCAGCGGCAGACTCGAATGCGGATTCGGAACTACTTCCCGAGGTCGTCTTGCATGTCCTTGCGCTGCTTCGCCGCCTTGTTTTTCTCTTCGGCGGTCGGCTTCTTCGGTGTTTTGAGAACGTGTTCTTTCAGACGTTCACTCTTCTTGGTGTCCAACAACTGCTCGGCTAACTCGTCATTCTGGTTCGACTTCATAAGCGTTTTTTCCTTGAGGCTAGTTGCCCTTCTCTCACTAATACCGAACGGCTGCCGAAACCCAGATTATCTTTTCAACTTTTTCTTGGGAGCCTGGCTCCGAGCAGTCTGCAACTCGCTGGCGCTCTCACCTCCCATTTTTTCAATCCCATTTTTTCCTAGCTGGAAGCACACAGGAGCGGAGAGGGAGGCGAGTCAAGGGCGCGCGTTCTTTGCGCGTTCATCGGAGCGCAGCGCAGACCCTTGACCCGGCTCCCGCGCTCCGTACACTCTCCAGCGAAAAAATGGGATCACCGCTTCCTGTCGCCGCCGATTTTTTCTCGCTACGATTTCCTCCCCGCCTGCTGCTGCAACTTGGCCGCGAGCTGGTGCTTGGCTTCGCTGATTTGGTCCAGCAGTTTGTCGAACGCTTCCGGGGCCAGCTTCTCGCCTGCGGCCAGTGGCCGCAACACGTTCACTAGCAGCAGGCGCACCCCCACGATCTCGGCCAGCGCCGGATCGTGCCTCTCTGCATCGCTGGCACTCGCCAACACCACCTCGCGGCACCACTCGCCCAGCGTCCGCCCGCTCGTCTGCGCCGCCGTTTCCAGTTGCGCGTACTCTTCCTCGCTCACTTTGAAACCGATGGATTTCCTGCGCAGCGGCGGCTTCACCATGTCCCGGCTTCCTCTCTCGCCTCAACAGCCGAGACTAGCAGCCGCGCTTAAGAATCAACAAGTTCGCCTGCGCTAACTTAAGGTTGCTGCACAGCAACCTGACGGCGGGATTTTTTCTTTAGCTGCCCTGCTTTCAACAGGTTCGCGCACGCTAACCGAAAGTTACCGTGCAGCACCCTTTCAGGGGTGGAGTGTCTCCCCTCTACCCCGTGCGCAGCACGGCAAAAAAACTCACCCCGGAAACTGACCCTCGGGATCACTACAACGTTCACCTTCACCCTGCCAGAATCACCTCACTGACGGGCCGGGAATCGGCCCCGGATCACGACGCGAATCGGCTGGCTACAACACCACGGAATCGGGGACGGATCGCCAGCGCAAAACAGCAAGGGCCGCGCCTCAGATCGGCTCGGCCCTTTACCCCCTCAGCGACGGATCAACAGCTAAAGAAAACCCTCATTTCGGGGCATGTATGCTGGCGGCCCGTACAAGAAGCCACGCCCCTTGGCCCAGTCGATTGCAAAGAGTTCTAACGCTGTAGTCGAAGCCGTTGCGGGCTCCTCAACCACGTAAATTTCATCCGCCCCCGGATCGCAGCCTTGGCGGGCCAGGAAACGCCAACAGAAGGAATCACCGCGCGTCGTGGGCACGATCAGCGGATGCATCCGTCGGGCTGGTATCTTTCGCTCTGAGCCGACGAATCACCGTGTCGGCTACCCGACTCAATAAATACCACCACAAAGTCCCCACTACGGTCGCCCATACTCCAGCGAGCACACCGTGTTGCGAAAAAGCCAATCCCATCGTCACCATCGACACGGGTAGGTCAGCTATGGTCACCAGGCTCCAGAGTATCCCCAGAAACTGTAAGCTCGGCACGACGTAGCCCAACAGGGCAATCAAGCAAATTGCCAGATGGATAAGCGGTGGCCAGTAAAACCAGTGGAGACGCCCGGTACGCTGCATACTCCCTCCAAAGTTCAGATCATCTGTTGTCCACACATCCCCATCCATGGCAGGGCTTCTGAGGGGGAGGCAGAGGCGAAGAACTTGATTGGCAGCCAGGACAGTTCGGCGCGTTGTCGCCTGTGTCAGGGTTCTTGTTAGCGTTCCATACCCACCATGAAACAGTGTTGCCCATTATTGAGTAGGGAGCCGCTGACATCAGAATGCTGTCGCACTTTCTCATGCAAGCAGCTCGATCTCCCTTGCTACAAGGATGATCTCTTCTGCATTCGTAGTAGCAGATGTCATGATGCATGCACGCAGTATCGGTATCGCCCCACGGCTTGTGATATTGGCCCGCCTTGGAAGGATCGTATGGAGCGAACGTCCCTCCTGTCCAATTCGGTCCGCACCACCAGCCCCAAATCGGAATCTGTCCTTCTGGGTCCCTCATATTGGCTGGATTGTTGCCGACGTAGTCGTAGAAATCCACACTCCCACCCGCAAACTGCTTTGGATCCTCGCTCAAGAACCTGCCGCTGCTCTGGTCGTAGTACCGCGCACGGTAAAAGTTGAGTTGGGTCTCGGGATCGAACTCGCGCCCCGTGTACTGGAATGGGTTGGTGAGCGTCCCGGTGGAAGCAGTGATCTTGCCGTATGAGTCGTAGGTGTAGGACTGGGCAAGTGCCCCGCTGGAATTCGTCAGCGACGCAACCGAGTTGAGTCCATCCTGCTCGTAGTAGGAAGTCACGCTGCCGCGCAGCATGGACAGGGGACCGTCCCATCTGGGTTCCTGTGTGTACCTAGCGAGCAGATTTCCGCCGCTGTCCACTTCCTCGATGCCGTTCGCGCCGTCATAGAGGTAGATAGTTGGTCCCAACACGGTTTCCCACCACGCGAGGCTTCTATCCTGATGCGTTCCCGACCACTTACCCCATGGTGAGCTGACACGAGGTCTGCGGTTTTTGGAAAAAATCCCCTGATGCGATTTTTCGCCCCTGGCCGCATATGTACCCTCGCGCGTTTCGAGCGCAGCAGCAACCCCGGCGGCTAAGGAAAAAATCTCCTCAGCGCTCGGCGAAGCGAGCATTTCTTCTTTAGCTGCGGCGGACATCTCTGCTGATTGTAGTCAGCGAGACGGGCGCAAAGAAGTGACTTTGGGGACTCTGGTGACAGGTACTAGCTAGAGCTGCATCACCGACAGGCCGGGGATACGTTGGAAGTCGCGCAGATTACCGGTGAGCACCTTGTAGCCGAGTGACAGCGCCGTGGCTCCGATCAGTAAGTCTCCGAACGGAATCACCACGCCTCGGCTCTGCTGCTCTCCGTCGATTTTGCCGGCCAGCAGAGCGGTTTCTTTCGTGTACGGATAGACCGTCAAGTCGGCCAGCAGTTCGTTTAGGAATGATTCGCGGCGCAGGCGTATCTCCGGGGTCTGAGCGCGATAGATGCCGTGGATGAGTTCGGTCAGGCCGATGGCGGAGAGTGCCGCTTCTTGATCGCCGGTCGCCTTCACGATCTTCTCGATGAGCTGCTCGACCCTGTCACCGCGCCGCTCAGCAGCGATCACCACGCTGGAGTCGAGGATCAGTCCCATGCAGGCGGGTTCAGCGGTTCACGGTGGCTGTTGATCGCCGCTTCAAGATCGCGGGCGAAGTCCTCGTCAAGCGTAGCCGTAGAAGCATGTTCTTTGGCGAGACGAAGAGACTCAGAAAGCAGGCGGACATGCGGTTCAGCGGGACGAACCACCGCCACAGGCCGCACCTCATCGCCGATCACGACTTCGATTCCGGCACGCACCCGCGCCAGCACGTCAGCAAAGTTGCTGGCGGCTTCCGCTTCCGAGATGTGGACGACGTGCTTCGCCATGAAAGGCATTATATCGCTACTCATCTTCCTCCCCTTCCACATCGAGCGTGGACAGCAGCTCAGCGCGGGCTTGGGCGTCGCCTTCCTGCACTGCCGCGCTTTCGGGCTGCTGCTCGGCGGGATGCGTGTGCTCGTGCACCAGCTTCAGTTGCCGGATGGAGACGTGCGCGTAGATTTGCGTGGTCGAGATTTTTTCGTGCCCGAGGATTTCCTGAATGAAACGCAGATCGGCGCCGTTCTCCAGCATCAACGTCGCCATGGTGTGCCGCAGCAAGTGCGGGCCTCCACCTTTGCCCAGGTTCGCCGCCTGAACGTAATCGTGCACCATGCCGCTGAGATGATCGCGGCTGAACGCATCGCCGTACTGCGAGAGGAACAACGTCATGTCATCGGGCTCGATCACCAGCTCCGGCCTGACTTCGCGGAGATATTTTTCGATCCACTTGATGGCCCGGTCACCGATAGGCACGTAGCGGTCTTTCTTCCCCTTGCCCTGGCGGATGAACACGGTGCCGTTGCGCAGGTCGGCATCGTAGAGTTTCAGTTGCACGCATTCGCCGCGCCGCATGCCGGTTGAGTACAGCGTCTCCAGGATGGCGCGATCGCGCACGCCCATGGGATCGGAGAGGTTGGGCTGCCGCAACACCTGCTCGACTTCGTCCACGCTGAGCACGTGCTTGGGCAGATGGTGACCCAGGCGCGGCAGTTCCAGCTCTGAGGCGGGATTGTGCAGGATGTGGTTCTCGCGCGTCATCCAGCGAAACCAGCCGCGCAAGGGCACCAGCATCGCGTGCTGCGTGCGGAAGCTCAAGGGCTGGCCGTTCTTCTTGCGATAGTGAAACAAGTAACGCTGGTAGCGCTCCAGCACGGGCCGCGTGATGTCGTGCGGATTCTCCAGACCTCGCTCGGCACACCAGCGGATAAACACTCCCAGCTGATCGTGCCGGGTTTTGATGGTCTGTTCGGAGTACTGTTTCACGGCCAGCGCTTCCAGGTGTGGCCCCAGCATGGCCTCCAGCGCGTTCTTGGGAACGGGCGCGGTCTTCGGCGCTTTTGCTTTGCGGGGCCTGCGAACGAGCGCCATTACTTCACCGCCTGCGCGTGCATGCCGTTGCCGTTCGGCCTCGCCGCTCGTCCGGGTACTACGATACGGTTCTCTTCGTCGCTGACCCCATATATGCTCCCGCAAACCCGCGCGGTGGTGGGCGGAACCCGCATCCCTGCTGGCACGGATTCAGTTTTCCTCACCCCCGCGCGGTCCCCGCGCACCCCCCGCGACCCCGCAGGCTTACGATTCGCTTCCTGTTCGGCGTCATCTGAGCGCAACTGATAGACGAACGCTTGTCCTGGCCCACCGTGGCGCACCCGCAGATACTCCATCTCTTCCAGTCGCCGCAGATGCACGCGCAACTGTGTGTCGCCCCAGCGCGTGTATTCGCGCACCGTGCGCCGCGTGAACGAGCATTCCGAGATTTCGATCTGCTGGTGTTCACATTCTTGCCCGACCATCTCCTCGATCCACCCCAGCAAGCGCCGCGTGTGCGGCGGCAACTCGTCGAGCGACGGCAACAGCACCTGGCGCATCAACTCCCGCGCCAGCTTTACGTCTTCCGCTGTGGCCTCGATGTACTGCAGCGTCTCGCCGTCGCGCGTATCGGTTTTGATTTCCCGCTGATACTGGTGCAACACCGCGATGGCGTCGATCAGCGTCAGCAGCTTCATGTGATCGCGGCGCGTACGCGTCAAGTGATCGGGGAAGCCTTCTCCCTCTTCGACATGGTTGTTGACCACCGCCAGAGGACGTAACAAGCGCTGCGCGTTGCGATGCAACTGCACGATCCTGGTTCGCTTCCGCCGTGCCCACAGACCCTCAGTGGTGCGTGCTTCGCGCTGCTTGCGATGGATCGCCCGCGTCTGCTCGCGTTCTTCGTTCACCGTGAGCGCAATGCAGCGGTTCAGCAACTCCTCGTCCACCTCGTGCGCCGTGGTCGTGAGGAAGAGCATCACCGGACCTTCGACCACGTACTCGTGCGTCACGTGCTTGCCGCTCACCGGGTCTTTGCCGGTCGAGGCGATATTCAGCTTGCCTTCCGACTGCAACAGCTTCAGTGGATAGCTGGCTCGTTCCGCGCCTTGCTGCTCGGCGATAGCCAGGATTTTGTGCTTGAGATTTTTCTGACCCATGTAAAACAGCGCTTGCCCGGTCATCGCCGTGTAACTCTCCCGCTGTTCTTCCGGCATGA
Organism: Candidatus Acidiferrum sp.; assembly: GCA_035602195.1. Lineage (GTDB taxonomy): Bacteria > Acidobacteriota > Terriglobia > Terriglobales > Acidobacteriaceae > Sulfotelmatobacter. The sequence goes on along the minus strand of DATNMU010000316.1, from coordinate 3,067 downwards.
AGTCGAGCACAGCTTCCATCAAGGAACTCTTTCCTGCAGAGGATGAGGATTGCACCACGATGGCCAGCGGTTTTTCCAAGAGGCGCGACACCGCGGCCAGGTACGCGATGCGCTTGTTCGTCTCTTCCCCCACTACGCCGCAGCGGTCGAAGTCCTCCAGCACCCGGTCGAGTAAGCACGGATCGCGCAGCAGATCCAGCGCGGCCGTTTTCTCCTCCGCGCTCAGGGGCACGTCGTCTTTTGCTGGCGTCAGCGCTCGTTCGATCTGCTCATCCTGCAGCCGTTCCAGTTGCAGCCACACTTCGCCCAGCTCACGGCGGACGGTTTCTTCCTTCAGTTCCAGTTCCTCGGCGGCTTGCTTCGAGAACGACAGCCGAGGCCTCGCTTGGTAGAGATCGAACGTATCTCCGAAGTAGCGCAGTTCGCCACGCCCATTGCTACGCGACACGAACACGTTTACCTTCAGCATGCCGTGGCTCATGTTTTTCCCCAGGCCCCGGATGCGATAGCGGCGGTCCCCGAACGTGATCGTGACTTCTTCGCCTTTGATCTCGATGGGCGCGATTTTTTCTTTAGCTGCTGCTGTGGGTTCTGGTTCAGCCGCTAAGGAAGGAACGGAATCCGGCATTTTTTCTTCTGCCGGCGTCGTCACTGCCTCCGGGATTTCTTCTTTCGCTACGGGATTGATCGCGTCCTCCTCGATCCTCGCTTCGTCAGTGCTGGTCGTCGCTGGCTCCTCGATCTCGGGTTTTCGCAAAATGCTGTCAAGAGCCACTTGTGATATTTCTTTCGGCTCAGATGTGGGCGGCGGCGGTTCGATCACCGCCACCGTAGGCCGTTTGCCTTTGCCCAGCCACACGGCGCTATTCAGAAACACTCCCAGCGCTTTGCCTGGAGGCCGCGTCTGCAACGCAAACTCGTTGGCGTCCTGGCCTTTCGGAAACTTAACCCGGAAACACTCGATGCCCATTTGCATGAGTTCTTCGGCGTGTTTCTGCGCGGCGTTCTCGCCCGCGTCGTCGCGGTCGTAGGCGATATAGATTTTTTTGGTGCCGTGCTTGCGAAACGCGGCGCGGTGGTCATCGGTAAAACCGTTCACGCCGTAGCTGGTGGTCACGTGCCGGAAGCCCGCGCACCAGAATGTCAGCGCATCGATCAGCGCTTCGCACAGGATGATTTCTTTCGAGGCGATCAATGCCTCTTCGTTCCACACTCCGCGCAACGGTCCCGGAAGATACAGGTGGTAGTCCGTTCCCGGTCGCAACCGCGCCGTGATCTTGCGCCCGTACATCTGCACCAGTTCGCCCGTGAGATTGATAATCGGGATCACCAACGAACCCACGAAGTGCTCGTGCCCGGTGTCCTGACGCAAGATGCCCAGCTTTTCCAGTCGTCCGCGTATCTCCGCGCCAGCGGCGCGGTTTTTGTCGGGCACATGGTAATTCAGCGTGCGATTGGAAAGGCCCAGCCGAAAGTGTTCGATCATCTCCGACGATTCCAGGCCACGCTGTACCAGATATTGCTTCGCCTTGGGCGAGTCGGGCGAGTTCTTCAGCGTCTCGTGGTAGTAGTTCACCACGATCTTGAGCGCCTGCTGGTCATCGACCGTGGGCGCAAACAGCGGCGGCAGTTTCGGCACCGTGCTCTGCTTCGGCGGCGGGCCTGCACTGGGAGAAGCGGCCAGCGGCACCAGATCGCGGCTCAGCAACTCCAGCGCATACCGGGTGCTGATTCCTTCGGCTCGCATCACCCAGTCGATCACCGAGCCTCCGGTGCCGGGGCCGCACGCACCTTTGCAGTGCCAAACATTCTGCACCGGATCGATGTTGAGACTCGGGTTGGTGTCTTTGTGGAAGGGACAGAGGCCGATCAGTTCCTTGCCGCTGCGCCGCAGTTTGATACCGCGCGCCTCGGCCAGCCGTTCGACCGAGATTTCCCGCTTGATCCGCTCCACCACTTCGTCTGGGAGTCGCGCCATCGGCCTCGGTCTCCTTTCGCCCGGTTTTCTGGCTCCCTCGAAAAACCTGTCAAGAGGAAACTTTCAAAACTATGCGATTTTAACTAGGTCAGAAAATACGTTAAAATGTTATATCAGTCAAGCGAGATTGCCCCACCATGGAAACCAGCCCTTACACTGCCGCTATCATGCCTCGCAAGAAAGCGCCTCAATCAGTCCCCGGATCGGAACCGGAGTTGCCCCGTGAGCGGCTGGCCCGTCTACGGAAAGAGCGCGGTTGGACTCAGGTGGAACTAGCCGAACGCCTCGGCATTTCGCAGACCTTGATTTCCGACTATGAGCGGGGCAGGCTGCGGCTGAACGCTGACATCGTGGTACGGCTGGCCAACGCGCTGGAGGTCACCGCCGACGACCTGTTGCAACCGAACGGACGGCAACACTCTCTGCGCCGCAAGCCCAGCTTGCGCGTGCTGCGCCGTCTGGAGAAGATCGAGAAACTGCCCCCGCATCAGCAGAGCACGCTGCTAAAAACCATCGACACATTTTTGCGGGGAGCAACCGCTTCGCGCTAGAACAACCTTCGAACCGATATCGAACGCCAGGCCGGACAGACACCGGATAAGCCCGGACGCTCACCGGACGCCGCGTGCTTTTCGGCACCATGCTTTTCGTTGCGCCGCTGGCGCAAGGGATGGTGTCTTAGCGCGACCTGCGTTTCCCGCCGCGCTCCGGCTCCCATTTTTTTCTCACATTTTTTCGATGGCTGGAAGCAAACAGAGCGGAGAGGGAGCCGTGTCAAGGGCGCGCGCCTTTTGCGCGTTCATCGGAGCGAAGCGGAGACCCTTGACTCGGCTCCCGCGCTCCGTACACTCTCCAGCGAAAAAATGGGAGAATCACTTCTTCCCGCCGCTGGTTTTTTCTGGCTTCGGTTTCCCGCTCCCCTGCCGCTGCAACTGGACGGCAAGCTGGTGTTTCATCTCGCTGATTTGTTCCAGCAGTTGGTTGAACCTCTCCGCCGTCACCTTCTCCCCCGCCGCCACAGGTCCCAACACGTTCACCAGCAGCAGGCGCACTCCCACGATCTCCGCCAGCGCCAGATCGCCCATTTCT
>DATNMU010000315.1:0-2207 GCA_035602195.1 Candidatus Acidiferrum sp. | reverse complement strand
CGATTTCTTTGACTCGCTGCAAATCTTCCTCCGTGTCCACGCCCACCGAGTCATAACGAGTCTCGCCGACATAGATCGGAATCCCATTTTCCAAAAAGCGCAGTTGCTCCAGTCGCTCGCTTTTTTCGAGCGCAGATTCGGGGTGGCTCACAAACCAGTCGAGGGCCGACTTTCGGTAGGCATAAAGTCCCAGATGCTTGAAGTAGCGCGGCCCAGTTCCATCGCGATCGAAAGGAATAGTAGCCCGTGAAAAATAAAGCGCGCGTGCATCTGGAGCGGTTACAACTTTGACTGCATTGGGATTGTTGACATCCTCCATCGGACACGGAGTTTTCACGGTCCCCACCTGCACTTCAGGATCGTCGATGACTTGCAGGAGGGCCTCGATCTGTTCGGGGCGGACGAGAGGTTCGTCGCCCTGCACGTTGAGGTAAACGTCCGCCGCAATTGAGTTCGATACTTCGTGAACCCTTTCGGTACCGCTGCGATGAGCGGCAGACGTCATTTGCGCCTTCCAGCCGTATTTGCGGCAAGCTTCGAGAATCTCGTCAGAATCGGTTGCTATGATGACATCGAAGATCAGGGGCGATAGACGAACCGCTTCATACACCCATCCCACCAGGGGCTTCCCGGCGATCTCGCGCAGCATCTTGCGGGGCAGACGTGTCGAGGCGAGCCGAGCGGGAATTACGGCCAAAATATTCATGAGGGGACTAGTTTCCAGTTTCCTGGTCCAACTCGCAAGTGTCAATTCTGTGGGATCGCTTCGACAGCCCTGTTTGACACTCTTTTGTCATGCCTCATAGAATGAGGGACTGGATCAGGCGCGTCATACCGGTGCGTTGCTTCCAAAGCAGCGAGAGTTCCCAGGATGCGACTCATCCTTCTGGATTTTCTCAACTGGCTTTTCGTAGCTCGCTCGGCCACAGGGACGGGAACATAATGCTCTCGTTGAGCGGTTGTCAGAATCAGAAGGTTTTTGGTATCAACAGTATCCTGAATCACATCATGCAAAAGTCGTGGCTGCCGGTGTTGATGTTCACAGTTCTCTGTGGGAGCGTCTGTTTTTCGCAATCCCTCAGTAATCCTTTATCTCAAGGGACGGCGTCTCAAGGCGAGGTGGATTGCTCGGATCCGTCCATGGCAGGGAGCGCCCAATGCAGTGGCGGGCAAGGCCAAAGCCAAAGATCGGGAACTCCACAGGATTCCAGCGTCCATACGCCGGTATTGGGTGGGTCCGCGGGAGGCCAGGATCAATTCGCTCCAAGCACTCCCCCCCCGAATCCCTCTGAAGTCCAGCACGGGCGAGCGCCTGCCCGGCCGGAAACCGAGTTCGAGCAGATGGTCGCCGATTCGGTGGGCAGGCCGTTGCCATTATTTGGGCAGTCGCTGTTTGTTCAGCCGCCCAGCACATTCTCTCCCGTGGACTGGATGCAGGTTCCCAGCGATTACGTTATCGGTCCAGGCGACGAATTGCAGATCAAAATTTGGGGCCAGGTTCAGGCCACCTTGCGGGTTATCGTTGACCGTTCTGGACAAATCTATATCCCACAAGTTGGGCAAGTTTCCGTGGCTGGCGTTCACTACGGAGATCTGGAAAAACACCTGAAGGATGAGGTTTCGAAAGCATTCAAGAATTTCAGTCTCGCTGTCAACATTGGCCGCCTTCGCTCCATTCAGATAGTGGTGGTGGGCAACGCCCGCTATCCTGGAACTTATACCATCAGTTCGCTGAGCACTCTGATCAATGCGATTTTCGTTTCCGGCGGCCCATCTGCACAGGGCTCGCTGCGGCACATTCAAGTCCGCCGCGATGGCACGACGATAACCGATTTCGATTTCTACGATCTTCTGATCAAAGGCGATAAGTCGAAAGATGTTCGCCTTCAGCCTGGCGATGTCCTTTACATTCCTCACGTTGGGCCACTGGTGGCCATCTCCGGGTCGGTGAATACTCCGGCTATTTACGAAATGAAAGAGAATTCCACGCTGAGCGACTTGATTGAAGTTGCTGGGGACTTGAGCACGGTCGCCGACACCAGCAAAATCACGATCGATCGGTTTGTGGAACATCAGGCGCGCAAAACCTTAGAATTTCCCTACGATGAACAATCGCGCGCCCTTCCACTTAAAGATGGTGACATTGTTCGCGTGTTCTCCATCGTGCCGCGTTTTGAGGATACAGTTACCTTACGAGGAAACGTCGC
>DATNMU010000314.1:0-3228 GCA_035602195.1 Candidatus Acidiferrum sp. | reverse complement strand
GCCTGGGCGACAGCTTCGAGCATGGCGAGCGCGCGCTCTACGGCAGCGGAGGGGGACTCGGGTTTGGTCATAGTCGTCGTTATGTTCGGTCTGCCGGGAAGACCCTGTAAGCGTACAACAAAATGAATGTATGTTCAATATGGTGAACATACGTATTGACGGGAGCGGGCGGGCGTCCTACGCTGCGCCAGTATGGTGAATATGTGTTCAGCATATTGAACACACACAAATGTGAATTCAGGAGAGCACACAATGTCCACCCAGGAAAATAAAACCACCTGCACCGACCAATCCCCTTCGAACTTTGCGCCCATGCACGACGAGGAAGAAAAGACGCGACAGTACGCGCTGGCCGAGGAGTGTTTGAACCAGGAGTGGAAGAACAATCCACGATGGAGAGGGATTGAGCGGCCTTACAGCGCTGAAGACGTGCTGCGGTTGCGGGGATCGATCCACATTGAGCACACGCTGGCGCGGCTGGGAGCGGAGCGGTTGTGGGAGCTGTTGCAGAGCGAGACTTATGTGAACGCGCTGGGCGCGGTGACGGGCAATCAGGCGGTGCAGCAGGTGCAGGCGGGGCTGAAGGCGATTTACGTGAGTGGATGGCAGGTGGCGGCGGACGCGAATAATGCGGGGCAGATGTATCCCGACCAGAGCTTGTATCCGGCGGATAGCGTCCCGAACCTCTGCCGGCGCATCAACAGCGCGCTGCAGAGAGCGGATCAGGTTCATCATGCGGAGGGCAAGGTTGCGCCAGCGCAGACGTGGTTTGCGCCGCTGGTGGCGGATGCGGAGGCAGGATTTGGCGGCACGCTGAATGCTTTTGAACTCATGAAAGGAATGATTGAGGCCGGGGCGGCGTGCGTGCATTTTGAGGATCAGCTTTCGTCGGCGAAAAAGTGCGGGCACCTGGGTGGGAAAGTTCTGGTTCCGACCAGCGAGGCGGTACAGAAGCTGGTGGCGGCGCGGCTGGCGGCGGATGTGATGGGCGTCCCCACGCTGGTGATGGCGCGCACTGATGCGGACAGCGCGCACTTGCTAACGAGTGACATCGACATGCGCGACCGCAAGTTCTGCACGGGCGAGCGAACGCCGGAGGGTTTCTACCAGATTCGCGGAGGGATTGAGTCGGCGATTGCGCGCGGGCTGGCCTATGCGCCTTACGCGGATTTGATCTGGTGCGAGACTTCGCATCCGGATCTTGCAGAGGCGCGACAGTTCGCCGACGCCATTCATGAGAAATATCCGGAGAAGATGCTGGCTTACAACTGCTCGCCGAGTTTCAACTGGCGGAAAAAGTTGGACGAGGAGACGATTGCGCGCTTCCAGCCGGAACTGGCGCGCATGGGATACAAGTTTCAGTTTGTGACGCTGGCGGGATTCCATGCGCTGAACCTGAGCATGTTTGAACTGGCGCGACACTACAAGCAAACCGGAATGGCGGCTTACTCGGCGCTGCAGGAAAAAGAATTTTCCAGCGAACGCGAGCACGGATACCAGGCGACTAAGCATCAGCGCTTTGTGGGGACGGGGTATTTCGATCAGGTGCAACAGGTGATCAGCGGAGGGTTGGCGTCCACGACGGCGTTGAGCGGATCGACGGAGGCGGAGCAGTTCTCGACCGGCACTCCGGCGGCGATTCATAAACAGCCTGCAATCGCGCTTCATCAGGCATTTCCGGAGATGCGTGAAGAGGAGATGCTGCAGCCTTCGGGAGACTGAGGACGGAATGATAGGCCCCGACCGGCGACCCGAACCGGGGCCTTCATTCAGAATGCTCAGACCAGTCTGACGTTCCGTTCGATCGTCTTGATCACCTCGTCCATCTTTCCACCCCACACTTGTTTGGCCATGCTAAGGGTGAAGCCTTTGGCGGTGTGGAAAGGAACATGAGACGGCAGCGAAAGCGCGAAAGGATCGACTACAGCGTCCACGACGACGGGGCCTGTTTTGTGCGCAAGCGCTTCGGCAATTCCATCGCGAACGTCGCCGGGCTGTTCGATGCGGATTCCTTTCGCACCCATGGCCTCGGCAACTTTGGCGAAATTGGGATTCTTGAATGCAACTCCGAAGGGGATTATGCCGGCCTCTTGCTGCTCGATATTCACGAAGTCGAGAGACCCATTATTGAGGATGATCTGAACCACTGGGGTCTTTCGTTCCACTTGCGTCAATAAGTCGCCCAGGGCGAGCATGGTGAAACCTCCGTCGCCGCAGAGCGCGATGGTTTGCCGGCCTGGGTATGCCAACTGCGCGCCGAACGCATTGGGCGCAGCATTCGCCATTGAGGCCCAGGAAAACGAACCGAAGAGTCTGCGATTTCTGCCGCCAGTGATATGTCTGGCCAGCCATATGCAAGCCGTGCCCGTGTCGGCGAAAAACATCGCATCGTCGGCAGCAAGATTGCTCAGCGTCGCGGCCAGGAATTCCGGACGGATTGGCTTGATCCCAGGTCCTTTCTCGACGTAGTGCTGCAGAAGATCGTGGAAAGAGTTTGTATCCTTGACATGTTTGTTGAGAAACTTGTCGTCCTTCTTATCACTCACGCTTTTCAGCAAGGCGGTAACGGTGGGCTTGATATCGCCGACAAGGCCGAGGTCAACGGCTGTGCGGCGGCCGATGTGTTTGGGGTCTTTGTCGATCTGGACTTTCTTCACCCGATGGCCGGGCAGAAATTCTGTGAAGGGAAAGTCAGTGCCGAGCATCAAGAGAAGTTCAGCTTCATGAATGGCGCCGTAGGCTCCGCCGTAACCGAGCAATCCGGTCATGCCCACGGCATTAGGATTGTCGTGTTCCAACCACTGTTTGCCGCGGAACGAATAGCCGACAGGCGCCTTCAGTCTGTCTGCCAGTTGGACTACCTCATCGCGGGCATCTCGGCAGCCGTCGCCGCCGAAGATCGCTACTGTTTTCGCGTCGTCGATCATCTTCACCAGTTGATTCAGGTCTGCGTCGGACGGGCGAAGGAGGGGTGGGTTAGGGATGGTGATCTCGGAAGAATGGTCGGCTACATCGGCCGCCGCGATGTCGCCCGGGATCGAAATTACAGTAGGGCCTTTTTCCAGGACCGCGGTGAGAATCGCGGTATTGATAATTGACCGCGCCTGCTCCGGATTGACAAGCCGCCCTGTGTAGAGGGAGGCTGCTTCGAAGAACTTGTAAGGATTGAGTTCTTCGAGGGCCTCGGTGTCGATCAAGCTCGTCTCCACGTCGCCCGCAATGGCGATG
>DATNMU010000313.1:0-8089 GCA_035602195.1 Candidatus Acidiferrum sp. | reverse complement strand
AGGCTCCATCCACGCAGCGCCTTGGCAAGCCCCGCCATTCCCGCGTGGAATTCGCGGCTTGAATCCGGCGTCCTCAGCGCAACAATCTGTGCTTCTCGCTCCGCGGTGGGGTGTTCAACACGAAGATAGAAGCTGCGCCGCCGCAGTGGGTCCCCGATGCGCCGTTCCTCGTTGGACGTGAGCACGACGAAAGGAATGCTCCTGGCTTTTATGGTGCCCAGCTTCGGAATGCTCAACTGCCACACGCTCAGCAATTCCAGCAACAAGGCCTCAAATGCGTGGTCCACCTTGTCCAGTTCGTCGATTAGCAGGACACAAGGCCTTTCACACTGCAACGCGCGCAGAAGCGGCCCGGCACCGAAGAACTGCTGGCTGTGCAACTCCGTCTGCAGGGATTCCCAATCAACGCTGACGGACTTGGCTATGAGTTCAACGCAAAGCCTTTGAAGGGGTTCATCGAACTTGCCGATGGCGTTCTCTTCGTTGATGCCCTCATAGCACTGCAGGCGTTCGACGGTGGTGTCCGCTGCGTCCGCAACTGCATATGCAAGTTGAGTCTTACCGCTGCCGGCGGGTCCTTCCAGCAGCAGTGGCTTCTGGAGTCTCGCCGCTAGGTACACCGTCGTCGTGGCAATCGAATCGGCGATGTAGCCGCTTCCTCGTAGCCGCTGCACAAGCTGTTCCAGGGACGAAAACATGCTCAACTCCTCACCCGGGACCATCTGGTCAACCATGATTGGTGAAGAAACTAAGTCGAATCGGAATTTCGGTCAAATCAGAGGTGGCAGAAGTTCGCAAAACGGTTTTTGGACCTCTGCTGTGCTCCGCCAATGTGACGGGATGGAGCGAAAAGAACGCTGCAGCCAAGATGGGTTGAGTTCTGTTTGACCGAATTTGGGAAATGACTTAAAAGGCATTCCAGTCATGCAACCTCAAATGAGGTGCTTATTGGCAGGTGCCGCAATGTCTAACTCGCAATCAGGATCAGATCTGCGTCTGCTCCAAAGCTCGGGCGAACAACCGGGCAAATTTGAACCTGTTCCAGACACCAGTCCAGCCCCTGGTGGCTTCACCATCGAATCTGACACTCCTCCGCGAACTGTCGGCCGCAGCCCCTTGAAGGATCCTCTCCTCACCGCCGAGGAAGTCGCTGAGCGGTTAAATGTGACGAAGGACTGGGTTTGGGACCATTCGTCACGCAAAGCTCCGCATCTCCCTGTTATCCGTATGGGCGACGGAACCCTACGTTATCGGGCCAGCAGAATAGAGGAGTTCATCGACGAGCGGGAACGTCTCAGCAACCTGCGTCGCAAACGCGGGTAAAATAGGTGCAGGCCCAATTGTTCCCGCCACAGAAATTGAGGAATAAATGGGTACATCGAGTCAGAGGGGTTACCTGACCCCTCGCGGCAAGAAATGGTACGGGTATTTTCGCAAGACCGTAAATGACCCGACGACGGCCGAGCAGAAGACCGTCAGGGTCGCGGTGATTCTCGGGCCCAGATCCCAAATGAAGAGATCAGAAGCTCGGGAAGCACTGGAACGTGAAATCACTAAACAGAACGGGCAGACGAGCGACGCTGGCAAGGTGATGAACGACGGCTCTGTGAGCTTCGGCTGGTTCGTTCGCCATCGCTTTTTGCCCTTGAAAGAGGCCAACTGGAAGGAAGAAACCGGCAAGGTGAAAAAACTGCTTATCCAAAGGGACCTTATCGATCCATTCGACAAGGTTCCGCTGGAGAATTTCGACAAGTTCACCCTGCAGGTCCACCTTAACAATTTGGCGCAAACGAGATCCAGGGACAGAGTGCTTCAGATGAGGGCGTACTTGCGGGACATCTTTGTTGAGGCCGTCGATCAGGACTTCCTCTCGAAGGATCCGGCTCGCAAGGTTAGAGTTCCAACCCAACTACGCGAGACCGACAAAACAACGCTGAGCTGGGAACAACTCCGAAAAGCGCTTTCCCGCTTGGATCTTCGCGACCGGGTCCTATTGGAACTCGACATGACGAATGCCCTCCGTCCCAGCGAACTGTTCGCGCTCAGATGGAAATGCTTCAACCTCGCAGAATCCAACATGAGCGTGAGCGAAACCGCCTACATGGGCAAGATTCGCCCGTGGGGCAAAACCCGAAAGAGTCTAGGGGTTATTCATATCCCCAAGAATCTGGCGGCCGACCTCTTACGATGGAAACGGCAGTGTCCTGATCCAACGCCGAAAGCGTTCATCTTCCCGAACAAGGACGGCGACTTTATGGACACAGGCAACTATCGCAAGCGCGTGTTGCACAAGCTCGCGGCAGAGCTGGAACTACCAAAGCTCACCTTCCAGGTCATACGGCGCACAATTGCGACGCTGGCCCAAAAGAAAGGTACGGTGAAGGACGTGCAAGGCGTGCTCCGGCACTCTCGCGCTGCAACCACGACGGATGTGTATATGCAGGAGATTCCGAAGAGCGTGCAGGCGACGGTCGATTCCATCAATTCGGAATTGAGGAAGAAATCAACGTCTGTGCGTGAGCGGAAACCAACCGTGGTGAACGAGCGGCTGACCGCTTCTAAATTTAGCAGAAGTCAGAGCATTTTGACACCAAATGACACCAAACTGAAAACCGGGGTATCCGTAAGTACTTGAAAAGATGGTGGACCTGGTCGGGATCGAACCGACGACCTCTTCCATGCCATGGAAGCGCGCTCCCAGCTGCGCCACAGGCCCACGATTGGGTGCCCGAGAAAACGGGACCGAGGGAAATACTAAATTCATTCTCGCCCACATCGCAGGGATAGTCAACGCAAGGGCGGATCAACTACGAAGGACACTAAGGATCACGAAGGAAAACTTCAGGAAAGCGAAACCTTCGTGCAACTTTGTGTCCTTCGTGGTTGATGGATTTTGATCCTGCCCTGATTCTCCTATTTGTTTCCACAGCCCTCTTCTGCCATAATTGATCGTGCACCCCACCTGCACCAATTTTCAAACACAATTTAGAGCGAGGAACAGATGCCAGCGAAGTACATCTTTGTAACAGGCGGAGTTGTGTCTTCTCTAGGCAAGGGACTGGCCGCGGCCTCCATCGGCTGTCTGTTGGAGAGCCGTGGGTTGAAAGTAAACCTGATGAAGTTCGATCCGTACCTGAACGTGGACCCTGGAACGATGTCGCCGTTTCAGCATGGCGAAGTGTTTGTGACCGACGATGGCGCCGAAACTGACTTGGATCTCGGCCACTACGAACGCTTCACCCACGCCAAACTGTCTCGCGACAACAATTGGACTACGGGCCGTCTCTACGAGCAGATTATCGCCAAAGAGCGCCGCGGCGATTATTTGGGTAAGACGGTGCAGGTGATTCCGCACGTCACGAATGAAATCAAAGCCGCGATGAAAAAAGTCGCGCAGGATGTCGACGTGGCGATTGTAGAGATTGGCGGCACGGTGGGCGACATCGAATCTCTGCCGTTCATGGAGGCGATCCGCCAGATGCGCCAGGAACTGGGGCGCGAGGATACGCTATTCGTCCACGTGACGCTCGTTCCGTTCATCGCCGCCGCGCAAGAATTGAAGACTAAACCCACCCAGCATTCTGTAAAAGAATTGCTCAGCATTGGAATTCAGCCTGACATTTTGCTTTGCCGCACTGATCGCTTCCTTGCGAAAGAGCTGAAGTCAAAAATTGCGCTGTTCTGCAATGTGCAGGAAGAGGCCGTTATCACAGCCAAAGACGTGGCTTCCGTGTATGAAGTGCCACTCGTCTTCGCCAACGAAGGCGTGGACACGCTGGTGCTGAAATACTTGCACATGGAAGCTAAGGACCGCGATATTTCGAAGTGGGAAGACATCGTACATCGCGTCTATAACCCCAAAGACACAGTCACGATCGGAATTGTCGGCAAGTACGTTGAATATGAGGATTCCTACAAGTCGCTGAAAGAAGCGCTTGTGCACGGAGCTCTGGCGCGCAATCTGAAACTGCAGGTCAACTGGATCGAGGCCGAGGGTCTCGAAGCCGGCGAGAGTAATAGTAATGACGCCCAACTTGAGGGCTATGACGGAATTCTGGTTCCCGGCGGCTTTGGCAAGCGCGGCATCGAGGGGATGTTGATCGCCATACGCTATGCTAGAGAAAACAAGGTGCCGTATTTTGGCATCTGCCTGGGAATGCAAACCGCTTGCGTGGAGTTTGCTCGCAACGTCGTGGGACTGGAGGATGCCAATTCGAGCGAGTTCGATCCGGCGACGCCGCACCGTGTGATCTACAAGCTCCGTGAGTTGCGTGGCGTCGAGGAACTGGGCGGGACGATGCGTTTAGGAGCTTGGACTTGTAAAATCGAACCCGACACCCTGGCCCACAAGATTTACGGCAAGCTCGAGATCAGCGAACGCCACCGCCATCGTTACGAATTTAATCGCGAGTACGAAGAACCGATGGTGGCTGCCGGTCTGCGCATTTCTGGCTCGACTCCGGATGGTACCTATGTAGAAATGGTGGAACTGCCGGACCATCCGCATTTCATCGGCTGCCAATTCCATCCCGAATTCAAGTCAAAGCCTCTCGAGCCGCATCCCTTGTTCAGCGCCTTTATCGCCGCGGCGTATAAGCACGGGTCCAAACGCCGCGCAGAGAAAGAAACTGCGGCAGTAGAAATGTTTCATCGTCCGGAAAAAGTTGCCCGCAGATAAGCAGTTTCTGGTTTCCGGCTGTCTTTGAGAATGTGCCTCGCTGCCGGATCTGGAAACTTGAAACCAGAAGCGAGAAACTTGACGCCAGTTCCCTTCCAAGTCGGCGATGTCCATATCGGCTCGGGCAATCTGTTTCTGATCGCCGGTCCCTGCGTAATCGAGAGCGAAGAACACGCCATTCGCATGGCGGAGATCATCAAGGGCGTGACCAAAGCGCTCGGGTTACCATTCATCTTTAAAGCCAGCTACGACAAAGCCAACCGCACTTCGATCCGCAGCTTTCGTGGCCCCGGTGTAAAGGACGGCCTTCGTATTCTGAAAAAAATCAAAGATATACTGCAGTTGCCTGTCCTCACTGACGTCCACGAAGTAAGCGACGTCGCGAAAGTTGCGGAGGTGGTTGATGTGCTGCAGATCCCTGCGTTTCTGTGCCGCCAGACGGATTTGGTAGTTGCCGCTGCTCTTAGCGGACGGCCTGTGAACATCAAGAAAGGTCAGTTCGTCTCGCCGTGGGATATGCGCCATGCGGTACAGAAATGCCGCGAAGCGGGGAACGCACAAGTTTTTCTCACCGAGCGCGGCACCAGTTTCGGCTACAACAATCTCGTCGTAGACATGCGCTCGCTTTCCATCATGCGCAAGTTTGCGCCGGTTGTTTTTGACGCGACCCATTCCGTTCAACTTCCGTCCGCCCAGGCCGACGAGAAAAGTCCCGCCGTCAGCGGAGGGCAACCGGAGTTCATCCCGGTTCTGGCGCGTGCGGCCGTCGCCGCTGGCGTAGATGGCATCTTCCTGGAAGTCCACGACAATCCAAAAATCGCGAAATCCGACGGAGCGAATGCGCTGGAATCAACCAAGCTTCGCGAAGTGTTGAAGGAATTGTTGGCGGTGAGGCAGGCGCTTGATGTGGCTCGCGCCACGCCTTAGGAATGCGGACAAAGATTGTTAATTCGACCACCAAGGTCACGAAGGTGCTCAACGGAAATCCCACCAGTTCAACCTTCGTGCGATTTCCTGTCCTTGGTGGTTGATTGCTTTTCTCCGTGGTAAATTTAAATTTCCGCATGAGAGAGATCGCCAACTGGGCTTTAGACACAGCCACGACTCGTGGCGCGAGCTACGCCGACGCGCGCATCGTCAGCCAGCGAAGCCGCGCTCTCTCCACAAAGAACGGGAAAGTCGGGAGCGCCTCGGATTCTGAGTCTTTAGGCATGAGCGTACGCGTGATTGCCGAGGGCGCATGGGGATTTGCCGCCTCCGAAGATCTGTCTCGATCCGGCGTCGAAGCCGCCGCTGCACGAGCAGTCGAAATTGCCCGCGCTTCCGCCCAGGTGAAGCGAGAAAATGTTCGTCTTGCTCCGGAAAAGCCCGTGACCGCTGAGTGGACAACGCCTCATTCGATCGATCCGTTCTCCATTTCGGTTGAACAGAATATTGCGCTCCTGTTGAGCATCGACGCGGAACTGTGCGCTGTAGCGGGCGTCACCATGGCCGAGACCAATCTTAACTTCAATCGTGAGGAGCAATGGTTTCTCTCGTCCGAAGGCAGTGACATTCATCAGACTAAGTATTCCGCAGGCGCCGGCTACACGGCATACGCATTTTCTGGAAATGAGATTCAGAAACGCTCTTATCCCAATTCTTTTGGCGGCCAGTGGCAGAACAAGGGCTACGAGCTGATCGAAGAGTTGAAGCTGGTGCAGAATGCCCGTCGTATTGCGGAGGAAGCGGTCGCCCTGCATCATGCGGAGCAATGTCCCGAAGGCACGTTCGACATCATCCTCGATAGTTCTCAACTTGGCTTGCAAATCCACGAATCCATCGGCCATCCCATCGAACTCGATCGCGTGCTGGGCATGGAGGCGAATTTTGCCGGCACGTCCTTTCTTACGCTCGACAAACTTCGCACGCTTCGTTACGGCAGCGAAATCGTTAACGTCGTCGCAGACGCCCGCCAGGAGCACGGTCCGGGCCTTGGAACCTTTGCTTACGACGACGAGGGCGTTGCCGCGCAGTGCACGCCAATCATCACCAACGGATTGTTCACCGGCTATCTTACTTCGCGGGAAACCGCGCACACGATCGGCGAAAATCGCTCCGGCGGTACGCTGCGTGCCGAAGGCTGGAATCGTTTGCCGATGATTCGCATGACCAACATCAGCCTGCTGCCGGGCGAAAAGCCGCTGAGCCTTGAGCAACTGATCGCCTCCACCGATCACGCCATCCTGATGCAGACCAATCGCTCGTGGTCAATCGATGACCGGCGCTACAATTTTCAATTCGGTTGTGAGATCGGCTGGGAAATCAAGCACGGTAAACGCCTGCGCATGCTTAAGAATCCTTCATACTCGGGAATCACGACCGAGTTCTGGAATTCACTCGACGCAATTTGCTCCCGTGATGAATGGACTCTCTGGGGGACGCCGAATTGTGGCAAAGGCCAGCCACAGCAGGTGATGGGCACCGGCCACGGCGCGGCACCGTCGCGCTTTCGAGGAGTTAAGGTCGGCAGTGCATACAAAGGGAGCTAGTTCACTATAGAGACACCGCGGCACAGTGAAAGCAAGAACCAGCCGATGCTTACTCAAGACCAAGCCTCCGACATTTTCGATCGCATCAGAAAGTTCTCGACTGCTGACGAGGTCGAAGTACTCTTTTCCGGCGGACGCTTCGCGCTCACGCGATTCGCCAACAATACCATCCATCAAAACGTAGAAGACGAAAATCACATCGTCTCCGTACGCACCGCCTTCGACGGACGCACCGCCCGCGCGACTACAAACAAGTTTGACGATGCCAGCCTGCGGCGAGTAGTGGAATCCTCTGAGGCGTTGGCCAGAGTGCAACTTCCTGATCCGGATCTTTTGCCCATGCCGGATGCGCGGGAGGCTGAAGGCAACGCAGACAACGTGCCTGCGCCTGCACGCTATTTCGAACAGACTGCAGCCATCACACCGCAACTTCGCGCCGCCGGTGTAAAGAAAATCGTCGATGTCGCTCAAAAACACAAACTCACGAGTGCTGGCATCTATTCAAGTTCTAAATCCGTCGAAGGCATCTTCAATTCGCGTGGCCTCAACCAATGGCATACGCAAACTTTGGCAGAGGTCTCCATCTCCATGTTGGGCGCGGATTCTTCTGGATGGCAGAAGGCCAATTCGCCTGACATCACCAACCTTGATCCACTCGGTATGGCGGAGATTGCCGCGAAGAAAGCTGGGGACGCCGCGCATCCCGCCGAGATTCCACCCGGCAAGTACACTGTGATTCTTGAACCTTCCGCCGCGCTCGACATCGTCGGCTTCATGTTCTGGGATTACTCCGGCATAGCGATTCTCGACCAGCGTTCATTCCTCACAGGACGCATCGGCAGCAAACTTTTCGGTGAGAACATCACTATCTGGGACGACG
>DATNMU010000312.1:0-3737 GCA_035602195.1 Candidatus Acidiferrum sp. | reverse complement strand
AAGGAGCAGACATGAAACGGAGTATGACAGTCGTGTTGATTCTGGCATCGGTAACATCGATTGCTCTTGCACAGGACTGGTATCACGAGCGGGATGAGCGCTACCATGGCGACCAGTGGCGGCCCCACGTGTTCTCTCATGTCGGGCAAGATCTTGACCATATCTGGAGTGCTCGAAACGCGAGCGAAAAAGAAAACGCGCGTCTTGGCAGGACCAAGGAGGAGCTCGCCAAAATGCAGGCCGACCTCGATCAAGGCCGTTTCGACAACGGTCTTCTGAACGATGTCATTGATTCGCTCAGAAAGTCGGCTAACGACCAACGGTTGTCTCCTCGCGATCGAGATGTGTTGAACGACGATGTCAGCCGGCTCCACGATTACCAGCGCAATCACAACCATTGGCCCCACTAATGGAAGGTCGAATTCCCAATCCTGAGGTCAAGGACGAGGAAGCGTAACCGGCTGAGCACGCACAACCGCCTCCAGCGAAATATCGCTAACATAGGCTTGGGCGCTTCGTGAATGTCGCAACCAAGCGATGTCACAAGCTCGCGCCATCCGTTCGCCTCTGACTGGAGTTTTGAGTGTAATGGGGATATTGCAACAGTTAGCGGAGTCGTCCGCTCGCAGCCGTTTTGACTGCCGGTGGTAAGATTCTGCGTGATGCACGTCGAGGATTTTGCTGGACGATACGGGACTAAAACAAACGAGGAACTGCTGCGCTTGGCGCGGGACCTAGAGCACCTGACCCCGGAAGCCTCCGCAGCTCTTACGGGTGAATTGGGAAAGCGTGCCGTCGATGGCACGGAGGGAATGAATGTTTCTCGTGACGAGAAAGAACAAGAGAACCCTAGTTCGTTCTTGTCTTTACACCGTCATGGTATCGGTGAGCGCGCAATGGATGTCCTGCATTTCCTAGGTCACCTTGCACTCAGCACTCTCGGCGTCGCAGGTGTGGCAGCGCCCCTGCTGACATACTCCGTCGTGCTGTCCTTGCACCCATTATTTCCGTCGCTGGGCATGCGAGCGGCGTCTTGGATATTGACGGAAACGCCTTTTTTCCCGGTGCAGATCATCGTTGGGCTGCTGTGGGGATTTCAGCTAGGACGTCGTTACCGGCACCGAGTCATGCTTTGGACGTGGGTTGTACCGGCGTTGGCGATAGCTCTGCTGATTCTTTTCGCGCCATTCCCGCCCGTAATCGTTTCGGGAGTTGAATTAACTAAAGCAGAGCATTTCTTCGGACGGGGCTGTCTTCCGCAAAACCACTGCTTTGACTGGGCCTTCACAGTGCTACTCTACGCAGCCTCTGCGTATTCCCTAGGCGCGTTTGCAGCTCGCATGATGCCTCACCGGAATGATCCGTGAGCTAAATGTTGTTACAGGCGATAGCGCTCGCCAACTAACTGTTGTTAACAGGCGATTACACGTTTTGACCGCTGATCAATGAGCGCTATGGCGATATAACGACAGTTATCAGCTAGAAGATTACTCGGAACCTCGAAAAATGATTCCTGAGACGACAAAAAAGCCGCCCCTTCGCAGAGGCGGCTCAGAATGTTACTGCCAGGTTCACAACCTACTTCAGCACGTGGAACGGCACGTTGCTGGTTAACACGCCGGTGGGCGTGGTCACGGCCCGGTCGGTAACGACGCCAGTCTTCTGCCCTACGATTTTTTCTCCATTGGAACTTATGGAAGCCCTGTTCCGTAAAAAGCAGTTGGGGGGCACATCGATGACACCTCAAGAAATGACAATGCGACATGATCCTCAGACACCCCCAGCGGACTCGACAAGCAAGCGAATTTTCATTGGTCCTAATGGCTTGCGCGCGGGATGGCGGCTGCTAATCTTCATGGCGATCGTAATGGCAATGTCGGCCGTAGCGCGAATGATCATTAAGCGCTTCTTCCCGGACGCGCTGGATCCGGCGCAATTGACACCTATGAGAATCATCGGGCCGGATCTACTTGTCTGCTTCATCTTGGCGGTCGCGGCCTGGACCATGAGCAAGATTGAAGGCCGCAGGCTGGGCCAATATGGCCTTCCCAGGAGCGAAGCGCTGAGGAAAAACTTTTGGGTAGGACTATTGATAGGCCTGCTCGCTACCAGCAGTACGGTGCTTGCCATTTTCGCCCTGCATGGCGTGCGGTTCACAAGTGCGGCGATCCATGGCACCGCGATTTTGACCGCAGCGGCCGCCTGGGGGCTGGCATTTTTGCTTTCCGGCTTGGCCGAAGAATTTTTGTTTCGCGGATACGCGCAGTTCACACTGACGACTGGCATGGGATTCTGGCCGTCCGCATTTTTGCTCTCAGTTTTATTCGGGCTGGTTCACGCCACCAATGGCGGAGAAGCCGTTTTGGGAGATCTGTCGGTGGTTTCGTTCGGATTGTTGTTGTGCCTGTTTCTCCGTCGGACTGGAAATTTATGGTGTGCGGTCGGCTTTCACCTGGGATATGACTGGGGTCAGACTTTCTTGTACGGTGTTCCAAATAGCGGCTTACTACCCTCCCAGAATCTTCTCAACGCATCGTTTAGTGGGCCGCGCTGGCTGACCGGCGGAACGGTCGGGCCCGAGGCCAGCATCTTTTGCCCGATTGTCTTGGCCATCGTGGCAATCGTATTCAGCTTGAAATACCGCGACGCGCGATATCGACCGTTGAGCGCGCCGTCAGCTTCCTGAGGCGAGCCACGGAGAACGCACCTCCAGGCAATCCAGCCAATGCTCCCCGCCGCAGATGTTCCGTGATGTAAGCGATACGCTACGCGAGAAGCGTGACTGTATGTCACGGAAGCCTTCCCGGCCTTCTAAGTGTTGAAACCAGGCCTTAGCACTCAAAATCCCCGCTCACCGGCCTGCCGAAAATGGAGTTATCTTCGCTAACGGGGAACGCCAGCTCTTTTCAGGCCGAACCAACACACCAACTCAATTCCACGACAGTAGTAACTCTTGGTTGAGAACCGAGCTGCTACCCCGCCGCCTCCACGGCCGGCAATTCTGGCGTGACAGCTTTCTCCTTCACCTTCGCGCTCGTCACCAGAATCACAGCCAATACCACAATCACGCTGCCCATCACAATAAAGCGGTCCACACGCTCATGCAGCACCAGCCATCCCAAAAACACCGCGACCACCGGATTCACATACGCATACGTTGACACTTTCGATGTCGGCACATGTTCCAGCAGCCAGATGTATGCCGTATATCCGATCCACGACCCGCACACCACCAGATAAAGCACCGCGCTCAACCCGCGCGTCGTCCAGTGAACCCGCGAGAAATCTCCCAACATCAGGGCAAACAAAAAGTTGGCTGCGCCCGCCGCTGTCACTTGCCATGCGGTGGAACTGAACACATCCATCCCCGACTGCCAGCGCTTCGACAGCACCGATCCCAAAGCCCACGAAAACGATCCGCCAAGCAGCGACAGCGACGCCCAGAATTCGCGCCGTCCCAGCGCCGACCTCGAATGCAGTTCGGGCCAGAATAAAACGAAGAGTCCCGCTATGCCCAGCGCCAGCCCGGCCTTCCCTCTCCACGAAATGCGGTGATGCCCGAGCAACAGCGAATCCAGCACCAGGAACCACAACGGCGTGATGGCAATGATCAGCGCCGCTAACCCCGAGGGCACCGAAAGCTCCGCCCACGCCAGCGTCAAGTTGCCGCCCATCAGCAGCAATATCCCGACCACCGCCGACAGCGCAATCTGCCGTGCTGAATACCAAATTCGTCG
>DATNMU010000311.1:0-2528 GCA_035602195.1 Candidatus Acidiferrum sp. | reverse complement strand
CTCGGACAAGAACTCACGCTTTCGCGTGCAACGCCTTCTGCAGTTTCTGACCATTTATCGGAGTTGATAGGTTTCCCAATCTCCAAGGTCCTTCCCTACGTATTGCGTCTGTCTTGAACTGAGGTCCCTTCCCTCCACCGGCGTTACCCGGCTTCAGCGGTACTACGAACCTCTCCGCCACCCCAAGGCGCCCAGCCTGTCCCTCGCGGGCTTCCGGTTGGTCATTGCTGACCACGCTATGGGGCTTCCCGTGTTGCGTACGCTTTCCTTGTGTACATGCTGTCGCCACTACCCCGGCGCAGCGGCTGGGCGTGCTCTTCGCTCTGCTTCACACAGCCGTATCAGCCTTCCCCGAAAGGGTTGTCGGGCCGGCCTGCGCATTGTCCTTTTCGAGGCTTGCTCGGCGTTCACTCGCGTTACGGCCTTCACACTCGCGCTGTCACCAATTCGTGATACGCTAACCGAAGACTTCAGCCATTTCGTCTCCCCCATGACTGCTCCGGTTGCTTCCGGCTGGAGCGGTTGCCGGGTGGGATTTGCACCCACTGGAACGCGCCGCCTTTTCACGGCGCACACCCATTTCGGACATTGGCGGGGAGAGCGTGGAGGCAGTTACCAGGTTTGAGAGCCCGTTTTTCGTGTACTGTGTACGTTTCAAGTTGCTGTACGAGAACATTCGGCGTAGCAAGATTTCATAGGGTATGATTCCCGGTGCGCTGCGAGACGGTGTCGGTGCCCGAAAATTAAAACAGTTTCTCGCTCGACGATTAAATTCGTCCACTCGGCTTGCGGTGTCTGAAGTGAACTGGTCCTGTTTGGGTCGAGCAAGAAACGCTCGGTCGAGATGCTCGCACCAAAGCAATAACTGCAGCAACGTACAGCAGCCCGTCACTGGCCGAAGTAGATCGTCGTCCGGCGACCGCATCGAACTGCGTACGAGAGTTTGAGTTAACTGCGAAGGTATCCTTAGGGCTTGTTAAGAAATAACTGAGTCAATTTTATCACGCTCTGCAAGAATTGTAGCTCAGGGATTCCCTGAAGAGAATCGGCGGCGGTAGAATCGTCGCGTGATAAGCGCTTCGGACATCAGAACTCTTCGGAAACGTTGGAAGTCGATGGCTCCTCTGCTGGATGAGCGGAGCCGACGTCGCTGGGCGGCGTCGGAAGCACGTTTGATTGGACACGGCGGTGTGAGCGCCGTGGCTGAGGCGACGGGTCTGGCACGACGGACAATATATCGAGGACTTGAAGATCTCGAAGATCGTGCCTCAGTTGGGAATGACCGGGTACGCCGGCGGGGTGGCGGACGTAAATCGCGAATAACCGAGGACCCAACCCTCCTTTCCGATCTCAAGTCGCTGCTTGAACCGGTGACGCGAGGTGACCCGATGCGACGGCAATTGTGGACGTCGCTCAGCCTGCGGAAGCTACGCGCGAAGATGAAGAGCAGGGGGCACGATATCAGCCATCCGGTGGTTGGGGATTGCCTACGCAAGCTGCATTATAGCTTACAGGCCAATCGGAAAGTCCACGAAGGAAGCGAGCATATGGACCGGAATGCTCAGTTTGAATACATCAACAAAAAGGCTGGTAGTTTTTTGACGGACGGCCAGCCGGTCATCTCTGTCGATACGAAAAAGAAGGAATTGGTAGGCAATTTCAAGAATTCGGGCCGCGAATGGAGACCCCAAGGCAAACCCGAAGAAGTCAATGTGCATGACTTCATTGATCCCAAGCTAAAACGCGCGGTGCCATACGGAGTATATGACATCAACAACAACACCGGCTGGGTCAGCGTCGGAACGGATCACGACACCGCCGCCTTTGCGGTCAACGCCATCCGCCGATGGTGGAAGGCCATGGGAAAGAAACGCTATCCGAAACCCAAGGGTCTTTTGGTGACCGCTGATGGCGGTGGATCGAATGGCTACCGCGTCCGCCTGTGGAAAATCGAACTACAGAAACTGACCGACGAACTGAAGTTCCCGATCACGGTGTGCCACTTGCCGCCCGGAACCAGCAAGTGGAATAAAATCGAGCACCGGCTTTTTTCTTTCATCAGCATCAACTGGCGCGGCAAGCCCTTGCGCAGTTTTCGCACCATCGTTGAGCTCATTGCGTCTACTACTACCGAGACGGGCCTGACCGTACGTGCTGAACTCGATGAAAAGAAATATCCCAAAGGAATCAAAGTCTCCAACGTGCAACTCGCTGCCGTGAACCTGTTTCCTCATGACTTTCGTGGCGAATGGAATTACACCATAGCTCCGAACAAGAAGCGCGCCCGAAAAAGTGACTAAGTTATTTCTTAACAGGCCCTTAGGCGGTACCGGCGACGGTTTGACGCATCACAATACTCCAACGAGACCTCAGGCAGCTTGGCGCCGCTAGAGCGTTTTCCACTTGATGCGGATCAACGACCATAGCCTGCATGTCGAAAGTAATTGACGCACTGCTCTGGGGCAAATGTCTTGATGAGCCTGCCGATCAGCTTCCAGAGTGCCTTAACGGTGCGGGCCGCGCCCTTG
>DATNMU010000310.1:0-2952 GCA_035602195.1 Candidatus Acidiferrum sp. | reverse complement strand
ATGGTGGGCGCTATAGGATTCGAACCTATGACTTCCACCGTGTGAGGATGGCACTCTACCGCTGAGTTAAGCGCCCACTATGATGCGGTAAGTTCATCATTATACCTAACCCTGCAGTTTGAATTGGTTCGGAGAGGCAGCGCGAATCAGGATTGATTGAGGACGAGGGCTGGGAAGCACGGGACTCAATACATCGCATCGTACTTCGTCACCACCCACTGCCCGTCTTTGTTCTCTGTGGTAACGGTAAATAATTCCTCGTAAGTCCCGGTCTTTCCGTCACTATTCTGTCTTTTGCCGTGGTAGTGGAGGATGGTCAACGGAGGCGCGCTTTCCCACTCCGCCAACTCCCACGAGAGGAGCGGATGCTGCTTCTCGGAGTCGCAAATGAAATGAGCGTACTTCTTATGGTAGTCGTGCTCCCAGGCTGAGAGGAGTTGATCGCAGTGGCCATCGCGCAACTCGCGGAGAAACTTGTTAACGCTGCGCTCGATGGTGCGGTCACGCAGCGGATTCATGCGGATGCTGACCGGCAGCCCACTGAGCGGATCGCGGTCTTCGGATCGGGCCAGCACTGGCCCTTGATTGCCCAGCCAAACGACGTAGCCGAGAAATCCAAACACCAGCAGCGCGCCCGCGCCGGCAGCAATCGCGATCTGTGTGCGAGTAAAGCCCATCTAAGAGAAAGT
The DNA here is from genome assembly GCA_035602195.1 of Candidatus Acidiferrum sp. Taxonomy (GTDB): domain Bacteria; phylum Acidobacteriota; class Terriglobia; order Terriglobales; family Acidobacteriaceae; genus Sulfotelmatobacter. The sequence goes on along the minus strand of DATNMU010000310.1, from coordinate 2,263 downwards.
TTATAAGGATGGCAATGATGGGCAAGATTACCAGCGGGAGGGGCGGCAGGACATGTACGAGCGGGAGTCTTGAGCCGCTGTCCAGAAAAGCAGGTTCCCCCCTGGGCTTGCGCCCTGGTCGGAATGACAAAGTTGATTCATGGCGAAGAAAAAAAGGCACGGCTTTCGCCGCACCTTGTTCCAACAGAGACGATTACTCTTTCTTATCTTCGTCCTTGTCCTTAACCGGCTCGACGCCGCCATCGTGCTGCGCCTGTGCTTCGGCTTCTTCCATCGCCTTCTTGGTTTCGGAGGCTTTTTTGGCGCGGGCTTCGGCGCGCTTCTCGCGCTTTTCGTCCAGCACTTTTTCGCTGCCCAGCAGTTCAAGGAAAGCCTTGTCCGCACCGTCGCCCTTGTTCCAGCCGGTGCGAATGATGCGAGTGTAGCCGCCGTTACGATCGCCGAAGCGCGGGCCGACCGTGTCAAACAGCTTGACCACGGCTTCGTTCGTCATAAGGTAAGACCCGGCCTGCCGGCGGGCCGCCAGATCGCCACGCTTGCCGAGCGTGATCATCTTCTCGACAATCGGCTTCGCGGCTTTGGCTTTGGGGACGGTCGTCTCGACGCGTTCTTCGACGATCACCGATGTGACCAGGTTGCGCAGCAGCGAGCGCCGGTGCGCGGTGTTCCGTCCGAGTTTGAATCCTGCTACTTTGTGACGCATGGGAAAACCCTCAGGGGCTAAAGCCCCGTATTTTTCTACGATCAGGGCGGCGCGGCTAGAAGCCGCGCCCTTTCAAAGCTCACCCTTCACAACGTTGAAACGATGAAACCTTGAACCTTATTCTTATAGCTGATCGTCCGGCCCATAAGCCGAAGCCGGCAGCACCATATTCGAAGTGGGACCGGGGACGGCGTTGCCGTGCTCGTCGATTTTCATGCCCAGGCTGAGACCCATCGTAGAGAGAATCTCTTTGATCTCGTTCAGCGACTTGCGGCCGAAATTCTTCGTCTTGAGCATCTCGCTCTCGGTCTTCTGTACGAGCTCGCCGATGGTCTGAATGTTCGCATTCTTAAGGCAGTTATAGCTGCGCACCGAAAGCTCGAGCTCTTCGACGGAACGGTTCAGGTTCTCGTTGTGAATCTCAGGCTTGCGGTCATCCGAAGCAGATGTGCCGGTTTCGATTTCCTCTTCGAAGTTGATGAAGATGTTCATGTGATCTTTCATCAGCTTCGCCGAGAGGCCGATCGCGTCGGCCGGAGTGATTGAGCCATTCGTCCAGACTTCGAGAGTCAGCTTGTCGTAATCGGTAATCTGGCCGAGACGCGCAGCTTCCACGGTGTAGTTGCACTTGCGCACCGGCGAGTGAACGGAATCGATGGGAATGAATCCGATGCCGAGATCCTCATCAAAGTTCTTGTCGGCGGAGGTGTAACCGCGGCCGCGCTTCAGCCGCATTTCCATATCGAGCTTGCCACCTTCGCTGACGGTCGCGATGTAAACGTCTTTGTCGAGAACTTCGACGTCGCCATCGGCTTCGATCATGCCGCTGGTCACTACGCCGGGCTGATCAGCGCGCAGGTAAATTGCCTTCGGCGCATCTCCGGCAAGTTTGAACGGAATCTGCTTCAAGTTGAGGATGATGTCAGTCGCATCTTCCACGACGCCGGGGATCGACTGGAATTCGTGCAGCACGCCTTCCATCTTTACTGCGGTGACGGCCGCGCCTTCAATCGAACTCAGCAGCACGCGCCGCAGGGCGTTCCCCACGGTAGTGCCGAAGCCGCGCTCAAATGGCTGCGCCCAGAAAATTCCGTACTTATCGGTGAGGGTGGATGTGTCAACTGCGAGACGTTTCGGTTTCTGAAAACCCTTCCAAAGCATTCGTTTCTCCTTCGGCCGTTTGGCTCAATCCTGGCTCGCTGAGTGGTCCAACTCAGGTCAACGCCGGGAAAGGCTGATCTGGCTCGAAATATAAAGGACCAATTGAGTGATTGTGCAATCGGGTGATCGGGCGATTTTTAAATCACCCAATGGCCCGATCGCCCAATTCTTCTACTTGCTGTAAAGTTCAACGATCAGCTGCTCGTTCACGGGCAACTGAATGTCTTCGCGTTTGGGCAACGAAAGTACCTTCGCCGTGTACGCGTCGCGATTTACTTCCAGCCAGTTGGGCTGCGTGCCATGGCTGGCGAATTCCTTGGCCATTTCCAGGATCACAAGCTTCTTGCTCTTTTCGCGAATGGCAATTTCTTCGCCCGCGCTCACCTGGTAAGAAGGAAT
>DATNMU010000309.1:0-6234 GCA_035602195.1 Candidatus Acidiferrum sp. | reverse complement strand
CTTCACCTGCAAATTATGCTTTCGCAACAGCGCCAGGATGTCCTCAATATCGTCGCCCGGATCGATCACCATCGCTTCGCGCGTGCTCTCGTCGCCAATGATCGAGCAATTGCACTGTAGCGGACCGACCGGGAAGATCTCATGAATCATAGTTTTATTGTAGCGAAGAAAGGCCCGAGCACCGAGCAAGACAATGTCACCCACGAAGTCGCACCAAGCCATGGCCACCATTGGCTTTCCTTGGTGAGCCTTAGTGCCCTTCGTGGTTAAAGCACTTGCCGAAACCCGCCACCGGCGAGACAATAGGCAGCTTGCGGGAGGTTCTGTGGCAGCGAAATACCGTCAGCACGGATATCAGGATCGCGACCGCGAGCAAAAGCCGCGCGGCGAGCCCACTCAAAAGCCGGCTTCACCGCCTGCCAGACGAGACTACAGCATGGGGCCAAAGCCGGTGAACATGCCCGGCACACGCGCCGTTTCGCGCTGCGCCCAATGCGGCACCGTGCTCCAGGCGATTCCGCCCACAGGCCTCTGTCCCAAGTGCGGCTTCGAACTTCACTCCTGCAAGCAGTGTTCGTACTTCGATCCGGGCAGCCGTTTCGAATGCATGCAGCCGGTGAAGGAGCGTGTGCCGAAGAAGGATACACGCAACGATTGCACGTTCTACGAAATCCGTGTGACTCGGGAAAAGGAAACTTCTACCCCTGCCAGCCTGCGCCCCAACGACGCCCGCCAGGCGTTTGAGAACCTGTTCAAGAAATGAAATGCAGTTACGAACGCAATACCATTTCTGGCAGATGAGACTGTTCCGCGATAGACTGCACTCACATGCGAGTCCTGGGCATTGACTGCGGCGGGGAGTACACCGGATACGGCGTCGTGGAAATGCATTCCGGCGGACGTCTGGTATGCCTTACCTGCGGGGCGATCAAGCTGTCGCCGCGGGATCCGTTGGCGCGACGGCTGGCGCGCATTTATGACGGCCTTGGCGCCCTGATCGGCGAGCATCGTCCCGATGAAGTTGCCATTGAAGGAATCTTCTACGCGCTGAATGTGAAGTCGGCGTTAAAGCTGGGTCAGGTGCGCGGAGTCGCGATGCTGGCCGCGGCGGCGGCGGGACTGGAAGTAGCAGAGTATTCGCCGCTCACGATTAAATCGTCCGTGGTGGGCTACGGCCGGGCGGAGAAGCAGCAGGTGCAGAACATGGTAACCCGGTTGCTGGGATTGTCTGAGCCTCCCCAGCCGATGGATGCGTCAGATGCGCTGGCCATTGCGATTTGCCACTTGCACACCGCCGGCACGCTAGCCAGGCAGGGAGTAGTCGCGCGGTGAAAAATTCCGCTTCACGGTTTCGTACATCTTCAGTTCGCAAGTCTGCGACTCGAAACCCTCCACAGCGCGGGTGGTTGCTTCGACAATTGCGAAGCGCTGCCACGATGGCGCTGTTGGCATGGATCGCAGTGACCGCACTCTCCGCTCAGGAAAAAGCAGCTTCGGGTGCGATGCCTACGGTCACGTTCACCCTGGATTTTCCGCAATCTACTCCCACGCATTACTCCATCGCGGTCGCGGCGGATGGACACGCTCGCTATGAATCTACAGGTAAGATCGAGCCGGATTCCGAAGAAGAAACGTACAACTCGGAATTCCAGGTTTCGGCGCGGAACTGCGAGCGAATCTTCGACTGGGCAAAACAAGCGCAGTATTTCAAGGGCAAGGTCGACTCAGGCAATGCGAAGCTAGCATTCACTGGTGCAAAAGTCCTGAGCTATCAGGATGGCCAGATCTCCAACATAGCGCATTACAACTACCCAAAGCAGGAAGCGGTCCGGCAGTTGACCACGCTGTTTCAGAGTATGGGGGAAACATTGGAGTATGGGCGGCGTCTGGCCTATTATCATCGCTACCAGAAACTCGCACTGGACGACGAATTGAAACGCATGGAAGCCCAGGCCAAGACCAACGCATTGGACGAAATCCAGGGTGTGGCGCCAGTGCTGCGCGAGATTGTCGACGATAGCTCTGTGATGAATGGAGTCCGCGCGCGCGCACAGCAATTGATCCTGATGGGCAGCGAGTCTTCCGGCGGACGGTGACAATTTAATGACAACTGCAGGAGGGCAGAAGTGTTCTAATGGGTGCGGAAGCACACAACGATAGCGATTCAGATTTCGAACTGAACCGCCCGACGAATACGGCCTGACACCAGCAGGGTTACTCGACGCATTTGGGAGGCTCTTATGCACAGGGCACGAATTTACGCGATGGTGGTGACGGCGCTGGCTTGCATCCTTCTGACGCAGTCCGCGGCCGCCGACTCACAGGTACGCATCGTTCGCTTAAGCGACGTGCACGGTACCGTGCAGATCGATAAAAATTCAGGGTTGGGTTTTGAAAATGCTTTTGCGAATCTTCCCGTCGTGCAAGGGACCGAACTGCGCACGCGGGAAAACGGTCGCGCGGAGATTGAATTCGAAGATGGCAGCACACTGCGTGTTACTCCGAACACGACTGTGCGTTTCAGCACTCTTGCTCTGACCGATGCGGGCAAGCGCATTTCGGCGGTGGAATTGGTGGAAGGCAGAGCTTACGTGAACTGGCTCGGGAAAAGCGGTGATGAGCTTACCTTGAGTTTTTCTCAAGAACGTTTGGAATTGCGCCAGGCGGCGCACTTTCGCGTTGCGAGCTCGCAAGGTACCGCCGAGATTGCCAGTTTTAAGAATCAGCTGATCGTAGAAGGGCCGTCAGGTTCGACCAAAGTTGAAAAGAAAAAAACGGTCACCTTCGACGTGGGCGATAACGATCGCCCGACCCTGGCCAAGAATTCTGCAGAGGATCCCTACGACCAGTGGGACAAGCAAGCCATCGACTATCACGATCAGTATTCCAAAAATAACTCGACCCCGTATGGTTACGGGTCCAGCGATCTCAATTATTACGGTGGCTACAGCAACGTGGCCGGCTACGGCACCTTGTGGCAGCCCTACTTCGCTGGCGTGGGATGGAATCCGTTTATGGATGGCGCATGGTCGTGGTATCCAGGCTTCGGATTTATGTGGGCATCCGCATATCCCTGGGGTTGGATGCCCTACCACTATGGCAACTGGACGTATGCGCCAGGATTTGGCTGGGGCTGGCAGCCTGGCGGCTGGAACAGCTTCCAGGGTGGAATTCACTATGTGGGGTTGGCCGAAGCGGGATTTCACCCCCCAGTGGCGCCGACCGGCACCATTAGCACGGTAGCCGTGGGTCGAGGCGGCGCGATGTTAACGAAGGCGCCAGCCATAAGCACGGTGGTAACCCGAGGGTCAGCCGGGTTGGGTCTGGCACGCGGATCCTATAGCAACCTGCATCAGTTGAATACGCAGGTAGCAAAGACAGGTTCGGTGCATTTGCAAGCCGCGCCGGCGTTTGCGGCCAGCTCACGCGCGGGAGCGTCCGGCTTTGCGGCTGCTGGGCATTCGACATCCATGGCGGCCCACGCGAGCAGCGGATCATCAGGACATGCTTCGGGTGGGGGCGGGCATTCGGGCCACTGAAACGCAGCTGTTTGCGGGACGGAATCGGGGCAGCCAAACTGCCCCTTTTATTCGTCTCGAAGAAGCGGCTGCCACGCGGAAGTCCCTGTATTTGCTATCGACAGTGCGTGGTGGATCAAACGCTGGCAAATACAGCTTCTACCTGATTCGGACCGGCCACCATGCCCGTTACAGTGGTTCCGCGAGGCAAGCTTTAACGGGAGCAAAGATATGCCACAGGGAACCGGAGAAATGGTTGCTGTCCGTGAGCAGATTATGCATTTGCTGCATCTGCAGATTGAAGCTTTGGATTCGCCGTTGGGATTAACCGATGCCCGCTTGACTGAGTGCTACGAGCGGCAGGCGCGAGTGCAGGAGTTGCGCGAAAGGCTTCAGGCCCTGTCGGACACGGCGGAACAAGAGCACTCGTCGTGTGAGGCAGCGTCGCCTTCTGTACAACTTGTACCTGCTTCTTTAGATACTGCTGCGAACGTCTAAGCAGTGAGACCATCAAATACAAAACTCGGAGGAATACATGCATCGTGGATACCGCTGTTTGGGCACCATACTGTTAACGGCAGCGCTGGGTACACCACTATTGAGTGCCAAACCCGTGATCGCCATGCAGGATCACGAAGAACATGAGCGCCAGGAGCGGGAGAACCGCCGCGTCTACGATCCTTACCACAAGGATTATCACAATTGGGATAGCCGCGAAGACGGCGTGTACCGCCACTGGCTGGAAGGGCGACATGAGGCCTATGTTGACTACGAGCGTTTGAAGCACAGCGAGCAGCGTGCCTACTGGAATTGGCGTCACTCTCACGAAGAGCATGAGGAGCACGAACATCACGACTAAGTTGCAGGCACGATGATGCCGGCATAGCCCACGACCAGATCACGGTCGCCGGAGATGTCGCCAGAAGTTGCGTACTTTACCAGCTCGGCGCGGTTTGCGCCGAGCTTTTTTGTCGCGGTCAGCATGGCGATGGCCGGGCCAAAACCGCACATGCTGATTTGCTGCCCAGTGACGGCATCACAGAGGCCGTGGGCATCGAGGCGCAGAATCGGTTCAATCGCGCTGCTGTCCTTCGCGCGCGTGACGGCATCCGATTCGTAATGATTCATGTCGCTGGAGGCAACAATCAGAGCCGGACGGTTCGCCTCGGCAATCTCATCGGCAAGCGCGCTCCCGAGTTCTTCGAGAACCTTGAACCGGGATGTGCCGAGCGCGATAGGCACCAATTTAAGATTGGGTTGCAGCGATTGCAGGAAGGGCAGTTCCACCTCTGCGCCGTGCTCGTTCCGGTGAGCGGAAGAATCTTCCTCTAACAGCGGGTAGCGCTGCTTCAACGAAGTTGCGAATGCGCCGTCGATAGGAACACTGCCCAGCGGCGTTTCCCATGTTCCTTCACTTACGATTGCCAAAGGACGTCCCACGCCCGTGTGATTGGGGCACATCACGATGCACAGCTCGGGAATCGCCAATTCGGCGAAAACCGCTCCGGCAACGTGGCCGGAGTACATGTAGCCAGCGTGAGGGGCGATGCAACCGAAAGCGCGGAGTTGCCGGTGTTTGTGAAGATCGTCGAGATAAGTGCGCACGTCCCGGCGAAGAACTTCGGCATCGCGCGGATAAAATCTTCCAGCGACGGCGGGATGGCGAATCGGAGTCGCGGTCATGGGTGCTTTTCTCCGCGAGCGAAAGTCAGCAGAGCATAGGCAGTCTGGGGCTATGTTACGAGCCGTCGCGGGAGTTTCGCAAGGCGCGAAACAGCTCTGCACTTTGCTCCAGAGTGAGGACTTCGGCGCGCGCGGCGGGTTTAACTCTGGCTTTGGTCATGGCGGCGCGGAGTTCGGACTCCGCATAATTCGACTTGAGATTGTTCCACAGCGTTTTGCGCTTCTGGCCGAAAGAAAGCTTTAAGAAATCGATGAAGCCATTATTCGTCAGGCCGTGCGAGTTGAGGCCTAATTCCTGTTGTCGCGGCGCGATCGTCAGGCGGAGCGCGGCAGAATGAATTTTGGGCGGAGGGGAGAAAGCCCCGGGCGGCAGAGTAAAGAGCTTCTCGACGCGAGCATAGAGTTGCGCCGTGGCGGAGAGCAGGCCGTAATCGCTGCTGCCGGGTTTGGCGGCAATGCGGTCCGCAACTTCGCGCTGCACTAGGATGACGAGCGTCTCAAAATACTTAGAGTAATCCAATAAACGCAGGAGAATATCCGAGGTAATGTAGTAAGGAAGATTGCCGACAACCTTGGCCGGAGTGGGTTTGAATTCGATGCCTGGACGGCGCAGGCCAGGCCTGGGGCCGAATAACGAATCGAGATCGACGGAAAGAATATCGGCCTCGATGACCTCGACGTTGCTGAACATTCCGAAACGCAGGCGAAGCTGGGCGGCAAGAACGCGGTCGAGTTCCACGGCGATCAAGCGTTTGGCGCGCTTGGCCAGCAGGGAAGTGAGCACGCCGCGCCCGGGTCCGATTTCGAGGACGGTATTTTGCGACACCTCGCCGAGGGCGTTGACAATTTGCAAGGCAAAACCGTCGTCGGCGAGAAAATGCTGTCCCAACTTGGGCTTATGTTGCGGACGGCGCGTAGAGACGACCTTCGGCACGTTGACCCTCTTTTGCTCGGGCATTAGACTTGAAAGTTGCCCGTGTCCAATTTTAAGCGGGAGGTTGAGCCCCGCAACTTCCATTCCATCATATCGCGC
>DATNMU010000308.1:0-2896 GCA_035602195.1 Candidatus Acidiferrum sp. | reverse complement strand
AACACCCAACTTCATACCCGTGGGCAACTGTTGCTGAATCGCAGGCAGTTCCTTGCGCACATTACGAATTACTTCCAGAGAATTCGCCGTAGGGAGCACCCAGATGCCCATAAAGGTCGCGACTTCTCCGTTAAAGCGAACGTCCTGATCGTAGTTTTCCGCACCCAGTTGCACGTCGGCGATTTCGCCCAGGCGGACAACAACGCCATTCTGCTGTTTTATGACCATCTGACGAAAATCGTCAGGATTGCGCAAGTCGGTGTTTGCGATCAGGTTCACAGAAACCATGGAACCTTTGGTGGCTCCGAGGGCCGAAAGATAATTGTTCTTCGACAGCGCGTCCCGTACATCAGAGGGCGAAACGCCGCGCGCCGCCATCTCTTGAGGTTTCAGCCACAAGCGCATGGCGAAGGTCCGATTGCCCAGAATGTCGGCGCGCTGGACCCCGCTGATCGCGCTTAACTTCGGTTGAACAACACGAGTTATATAATCGGTGATTTGGTTCTGATCAAGATCGGCGGAAGCGAACCCGAGGTAAACCGCCGCAAACTGCGTGTCCGCGGTTTCCAGATCGATGACGGGAATTTGCGCATCCGGAGGAAGATCGTTTCGGACCTGGGCCACTTTCGCCTGGATCTGCGTGAGTGCCGCAGTCGTGTCATAGTTAATTTTCAAATGCACCTGGATCGTGCTCAGACCCTGGGCGCTCGTCGACTCCATATAGTCGATGCCATCGGCGCTCGCGATAACACGCTCAATCGGCGTAGTGACGAAGCCGCGAACCAGATCGGCGCTGGCGCCGACATAGACCGTTGTGACCTGCACCACGGCAATATCGCTGCGTGGATACTGACGTACGCTCAACGAGCGGATGGCTTGCAATCCGGCGATCAGGATCACCAGATTAACCACGATCGCCAATACAGGACGCTTAACAAATAGATCGGTAAACTTCACGCTACGCTCCTCAAATGCCGGAAACCCGGGCTGGGTCCGGCTATTGTCTACCTCGTTCAGCTATTTTCGGGCTTAGGGCTTGGACTATTTTCCGGCTTAACCGTGTTGTTCACCTGGACGGGAGCACCGTTGCGGAGCCGGAAGACACCCGAACTCACAACCTCGTCTCCTGGGTTAAGGCCGGATGTGATGGCAACCTGATCGCCTCGAGAGCCCTCCACCTTCACTACCTGTTGGCGCACTCCCAGATACGACTTTCCCTTTGCATCCTTCATTTGACCAACGATGTACACCGAGTCGCCGTAAGGCGCATAGTTGATGGCAGAAGCCGGTAGCGGCACAATGTCACGAGGCTGGCCGACCGGCAACTCAACCTGCACAAACATCCCGGGACGCAGTTTGTTTCCTTTATTGGCGAAAGTCCCTTGTACCTGGATGTTTCGCGTCTGTTCGTTTACGACAGAATCCAGCGCCGTAATCTTTCCAGTGAATGCCATCCCCGGCAAATCGCCATTCGTCACCCGCACCGCGCGCCCAACCGTCATCTGAGCAGTCTCCTGCTGCGGGATTCCGAAGTTGACGTAAATGGGATCCACAGATTGCAGCGAGACGATCGCCTGACCCGCCGCCAGATATTGACCCAAACTTACTTGACGAATGCCTAGCACTCCACTAAAAGGCGCGTGAATTGTCTTGCGCGCGATTGCCGCTTTAATGTCGCCAACCTGGGCTTCTGTCGCTTTCTGCTGTGCGTTGGCGTTGTCGTATTCCGAATGGGAGATCACTCCCGCCTTCACCAGTTCCTGCGCCCGACCGTAATTGATGCCCGCCAGATCCCGCTGAGCTTCCAGGTTGGCCAATTGGGCCCGTTCCTGGCGAATGTCGAGTTCGACCAGAATGTCCCCCTCATGCACCCATTGGCCGGATTCGAAATGTATTTTGTCGATGGTGCCCGGCAAATCGGCACTCACGGTTACGCCTTGAATGGCCGCTGCCGTGCCAATCACCGTGAATGTCGAAGGCCAGGTCTCGTGCTTCGCGACGACCGTAGTGACTGCTGTGGCCGGCATTTGGAAGGATGCGCCCTGCGCAATTGCAACCTCAACTTGCCGGTACTTCACGAATCCAAGTCCGCCCAATATGATGCCGAGCGCCACCAAAGTAAGGATAAACCGCTTCGTCATACACTCTCCAAAGTTTTCAACCAAAGTGTCTCTCGACCGGGAGACAACGGTAAGGCACCCCGATAGCTTAAGATAGATTTCATCCGGAGGCCAAAAGATTCAGGATTGGCGGTCGGACTTCGGCTTCCCGCGGCCACTCGCATGACTTCTACATGCCCCCCTGCGGATTCACTGGCAAGAACAGGAAGAACCGCTTAAGATGTCCACTTCGTATGTTCCCGTCGAAAACCGGCGCGGCATCCATTGGGTAGGAGGTCTCACAACGATGACGAACACAAGCCCAACCCAAAATGTGGCCAACCAACTGTCTGCGGCAAATGGATTGGCAATCGTTCGCCTCACCATCGGCGCAATGTTGGTGTGGGTCTTCTTCGAAAATCTGGGGAAGGGCCTCTATAGTGCAGTGGGCTACTCAGGCCTGATCAACTATTACATAAAGTCCGGTCACTCGCCAGCCGCGTGGAAGGCGGTCATGGGCTTGGTGGCGAGTCACGCGGCAATGGCGGCTCCGCTGCAGGCAATGACCGAGATCTCTCTTGGGATTCTGCTGGTGATTGGTCTATTGACCCGCCCGGTGGCCTTTGTTGCGTTTCTGTACCTGGGCAGCCTCTGGGTGTCTGAGTGGGGCACGGCGTGGATTTGGGAGCTGCTGGTTCCGGTGATGGCATCGCTTGGGCTCGCCGTCGGACGCGCTGGCCGGAGATGGGGCGTGGACGCGTGGCTGGCGCAACGGTGGCCATCTTCTCTTTTCTGGT
>DATNMU010000307.1:0-3129 GCA_035602195.1 Candidatus Acidiferrum sp. | reverse complement strand
CCGCGCTTCAGGGCATCGTCGGAATCGTCATCGATTTCTTTCTCCCAGTCTTCGCGATTCTGCGACTGTACTTCCTGAGTGTGCATAAGGCGGCGAAGAGCGTCTTGAGTCTGGACGAGTTGCGTGCAGAGCTGCGGCAGGGTTGCCTTGAGCGGCGGCGCTGAAGCCGGCGTCGCCTTGAGAGTTAATAGAGGATGCACGGTCACCGCCGGAGGCATTGCCGGCGTCGGCGTCGGTGATGCGCGAAGAAGATTTGGTTGCGAGTGCGTGGCGTGGCTGAGATCGACGATCGAAGTATCATTGGCCGCGCTGGAAGGCGCCAAGGCAGCCAATGCGCTGGCTGCTTTGGTGCGGCTGAGGGAAAGCGTGGCTTGCGCATTGTCGAAAATTCGCTGGCCTGCGGCGGCTGCGTCTTCGTCGGTCTTTGCCGCCTGCACCATTTGGCTGTAAGCCTGCTGTTGCGCTTCAGTGGCGCTGGCAGAATCCAGCTTACTGCGTGCCATCTCCAGGACGGCATGATCGGCCTCCACGCTCGCCTGCTGATTATTCAGTTGCTGTTGCGCGATCTTGGCGTTGGCGGAGGCCTGATCGTAATCCTGCACGTCGTGCTGAAAATTCTGCGCCTGCGGATCCTGAGAAGTTGTGATCTGAGGATTCTTCTGCGCAGCCTGGAGCGCAGTGTCCTGCGCGATCTCGCGTTCCGGTCCAGAAAGTTTTTCGGCTGCTTGCGCTAGTTGAGGCGCCTGGCCCGGCTGAACGCCGTCCAGATAAATACCTGGGAGTCCCGGAATTCCTGGGCCGGTCGTGCCGGTGCCCGGACCGGACGCAAGATTCGGGTTGGCCAATGGCGACGCAATGTCGCCCGCCTGATCGCCATTTGCCGATCCGTCAGCTGGGCCGCCTACATAAATGCCGGGAAGACCTTTCAATCCATATGAGGTCGGAGTGGCAGGGCTCAATTTGAGCTTCAATCCATCCGGCCCGCCGGAATTCATGCTCATGCTCTTCAATTCCAAGTCGGTGTTGGTGTTCATGGCTTTCAGCGTAAGGTCGAAGGCCACTCCTTCCAGCTTTAGCTCTCGCTTCAGGCGGGCAAACATCGCGTCGATACGCCGCTGCTCGGCAATGCGCCGCTGACGTTCCAACTCCGCTTGACGTTCGCGAAGTTGCTGCTCCATCAGTTGCCGCTGCGCCATCATCTGACGTTGGCGTTCCGTGTCTGTGGCGCTGTTAGCGAACAGGGAGACCAGGAAGGAATTAGTCGCGTGCTGCATGAATACGCCGACATAAGGATTCTTGATATTCATGATCATGGCGTTGGCGCCCAGGCTCACGAGATCCTGCGTCAGGTTGCCGGTCGCCACAGGGATGTCGGTGCCGGGAGCGGCCGAACTGTCAGACGTACAGGAGCAGGGAGATGAGTTGGGAGCGCTTTGGCGTGCCGTTTCACACTGGGCGCGGGTGACGCCGGATTGGCTGCGTGTGCCGCTCATTCCACCCATGGTCTGGCCGCACTGCCAGCCGGTGCAGCGATAGGTATAAGAGCAAGTGTCGGCGAAGAGAAAACCAGCAAACAGGCGGAATGCCAGGCAACACAGCACTGGCAGGATGATTGAGTTTCGCGACGTTAACCGAACGAGTCCTATATATAGCTCGTGTCGGGCAGGCTCCCCTCCGAGTTCTGGCGAGAATTGCGGTGAGTTGTGGAGCATCTCAATCTCCTCTTCTTCAGCCCTACAAAGCTGGCCTTACCAAAACCTGGCAAGCCTCGGCCATGAGGAGTGCCTGCAAGCGCTTCGGGGTGCTCTGATTTTCGGTCCACAGCGCCCGCCGCGCGGTACAGCGTGCCTTGAGTATCAGATCAGGGAAAAGAGCGGGCAAGATTACTGTTGGGGATTGGCGCATCGTTGAGAATGAACTGCCGAGGTTACTTAAGAAAGTTACGAAAGGAACGGATGCCGCGGCTTTCTTGTGGTATTGGGCAAGACTCGACTTATAGGCTTGAATGCTGAACCTATCTGCAGGCACGGAGAAAGATCCCACATGAGTTACAAAAAACGAAACGTAGCGGTCGCGGCGGTAATGTTGGGCGTGTCGTTGATTCTTCCGGCGGGCCTCTCCGCACAGATTGCCATGAAAAGTGCGCGCACGACCAGCAGGAGACACGAGAAAGTCGCGAGCGACCAAGCCGAAGCCACGAAGTGGATCAATGAATCGATGAAGCGCTGGTATACCATCGAGCAGTTTGACAATCAGTATCTGCGGTTCTCGTCGGCGGACCGGCGATTTCACTTTGGCATTGCCCTAGCGCGGGTGATCTCCGTCAGAATGGGCGGCGATCCAGCGCGCCCCGGCTATTGCACCGTGAGCTGGCAGGATTACAGCCACGATAGCGAAGACTGCATCCCAATCTACAGCGCGGATAAGTTTGAAGCCGGACTGCGCTTCCTCTCCGACGCGGCACGCCAACAGGAACAGACTCAGCAGGACGCAACCCTGCAGCAGTTCCGGTCGCAGGCCAAGATGTGGCGAGAGGCCGCGGAAAAGCCCGCCATGCCTGAAGGCGCGCGCGAGCATCAAGTATTGGCCGAGTACGCCTTCAAAGAGAAGGAAACGGAAAAAGCTATCCGCGAATACCAGGCGGCTTTAGATATTTTCCCGACCTGGCCGGAAGGACAGTTTAATCTGGCGACTTTGGCAGGCGAGCGAAAGTATTACGACACCGCCATTTTTCATATGAAACAGTATCTAGAACTGGCTCCCGATGCTCCGGACGTTCAGGCCGCCAAGGACAGCATCATCATCTGGCGCGACAGAATCTCAACTCTGATCCAGCAGGCGGAAAATAACTCCGCACCCGCGGAGCAGGGGAAAGCGTTTCTGCGTCACACGTCCGCGAAATAAATTGAGTTCGGATCGAGGGAGGCGGAGTTAGCCCAAGAAGGTTAGCCCCGCCTCTTCTACCTTTAAACTCCTTTTAAACCGCAGGCGATCCTGTTATTTGCCCACTTGCTGGATGCACTCTTCCAGCACATCCATGGCGACGTCGGCTTCTTCGTTAGTGACTACGAGCGGGGGGCACAGGCGGATTGAACTGGGGCCGCAGCCAAGAAAAAGGACGCCGTGCTC
>DATNMU010000306.1:0-6848 GCA_035602195.1 Candidatus Acidiferrum sp. | reverse complement strand
CGTCGCGCAGACTCTCCCGCCACTGAAAAATCCAGTCAACGGAGACAGTCACATTGTGCGGTAACGCCGTTTCAACATGAGGGTGTAGGTCAATAAAGTTGATAGGTCCGGGACCTGCGGTGGCGAGGACGCCAAAATAGTTGCCCTTCGGAAACAAGGGATTGAACGTACCGAGAGTATTTGTCCTAGGATCGTCGCCACTCGAGATGTCTACCTTGGCGCTGAATCGTGGTTTCAGCGGAACGGTTGGAAACCGGTAACCGGTTTCCGATGCCACAGTCCATGCCCGGATATTTGCGGAACCGAAGCTGCCAAATTGCCAAAGCGCTTCATAGTCGAAATCCCAACCGGCTTTCGTTTGAGCGACGGAACGTGAGAGACGCGCACCGATGCTGTGCCGCACCTCTTGGCCGACACCTCGGTTGAATGCGGCTGCTTTCCGATCGAGGCCAAGATAGTAAGTATCCAGGTGAGACTCTTTTTGAGAGGTCGGACGCCATACACTCCCCAAAATCCGACGGAATGATTCGGAACGTTATTGAAGAAGCCCGGCTTGTCCAGGTCCGGCCGCATGGCGAAGCCGTCAATCTGCCAGGATCCGATGCCAGTCTTTACCTTGAATCCGTCAAAACTCAAGCGGACATTGGGCCCTTCCCGCACATCGATCAGGCGACCTGAGCCATATTCCATCTCCTGTCTGCCGGCTCTGAACTTGATCCAGTTTCGATCATCTCCCGTTCCGACTTCGAAAAATGCGGCCTGAAAATCCAGTTTCTTTTCGTCGATCGGCCTCGGACCGCCGATACGGTAAGAATTCAAACCGCTTTTTAGCTCCACGAACGAGCGGACGTGCTTGCCATAGTGAACGTCAAGGTAAAACATGTAACGTTCGTTGAAATAGCCGTTCATGAACGGCTGTTGGCCCCAGTTGTCGTTTCCGATCTGTTCCCAAATCTCGCGAGCTTCGCCGCCCATGGATAGGAACCAGCCATTCCGCCCTGATCGCAAAGGAATATATTTGATGGGATCCCAAAAATCCTGTCGTTCCGCGGAATCGGCAAGGAAACTCCAATCGTCGTCCTCGCGAAGCAAGTGATAGGTTGGTGCCGGAAGGGGGGATTCGTTAATCGGAATCGATTGGCCTTGCGAGAGCAGCGAACCCACAGAAGACAGGACGATCAATATCACAACGGTTCGCATCTGTATCTTCCTTGTCATGCCGTGTGCGGTCCTGCTTCTTCCATCGCATCATCTGTTTGTGTCCTATTTCTTCGTTACTGAGTGGATCTCAGCGATGTATCCTCCCGGAAACCTGACAACAACGGCCTCTCGCTCGTCAGTCTTGTACGGAGGAACAAGCACATCCGCACCAGCGGCTTTGGCCTTGGTAAGCGTCTCCGAGAGATTCGTCACCTCATATCCCATCATCTCTCGGCCGTAGGGGTATGGAAGGTGACCGTCAGTAACAAAAGCGGTCAA
Organism: Candidatus Acidiferrum sp.; assembly: GCA_035602195.1. Classification (GTDB taxonomy): domain Bacteria; phylum Acidobacteriota; class Terriglobia; order Terriglobales; family Acidobacteriaceae; genus Sulfotelmatobacter. The sequence continues at coordinate 5,369 of DATNMU010000306.1, read as the reverse complement.
CTTCCCGAACTTTGATTCGATCCTCACTCGCCGGTAGATCTCCGCAGGTCTTCCGATTTCGACGCCTGGTGCCTGCGCATCATCAGACACGACGGTTCCATGGGAGAAGGCAAGAAAGCTGCGTACGAAGGCGTCCACTTTGACCGGTGACACATAGACCCGATTCTCCGGAATTGTCTGGAGCGGAGTGTAAGACGGCGAAGTGGTATGCCAATACAATTGTGTGTTGACACCGCCGGGCCATTCAATAATCGCGTCTCGACCGATCGGATCGTTGAAGGGAGCGACGAACACGTCTGCGCCAGTGGCCTTGGCGGCTCGGACCGCTTCGTCCATGTCGGTGACCAAGTAGCCCGTACGCTCCAAGCCGAATGGATATGGAATCGGTGTTTTGAACCCAAAAACCGATACCGAGCCCACGGGGGTGAGAACCAGCTGCGACATAGTGCTGCTCTGGGTCGGAGTTACTGTGAAGACTCCCTGCTTGGTCGTTGTGCCGCCAAATGTTGCAAGCAAGCTCGCGACGAAGCGATCAAAATCTTCCGGCGCCACGTAGACGTGTGTTGTGTCGTACTGCGGCCCGACAGTTACGCTTAGGGTTTCGGTTGTCTCCGCAGTTTGGGCGAAAGTGGTGACGTGCGAAGATCCAACCGCTAAACCTAGCGCCAGAACTAGCGCTACGCACGTTCCAACGGTAATTTTGTTGAAGCGCATTTCGTCTTCTCCTAACTTGACAATCATTTAGTTCGCTCGACAACCTCGGGCGCTGACTCTGCTAAAGCGTTTCGGACGGCCCCCGAATCATAGCGTTCGCCGACAAGACAGATGGCCACAGCACGCGGAACATCGAGCTTCTTTGTTTTGACCCAGATCCCCAACTGTTCGCCAAGCACCATTCCTAACAGGCCGAGTAAGGCGATGATAGGCGGCGCAGGACTCTTGACCCGGATGAGCCCGTAAAGAGCACCCACACCCAGACCAACTACAAACGATAAGAACAACCCTTTCATTTCCATCCCTCCTCCGTCGCTCCAATCAGAATGCAAAGCAGTCGCAACCCAGCCCCCAAAGGCCGAGGTCGCCCAGCACTTGCAAGTGCGATTTCGCCCGGTCAGCTGCGGAGTCCTCGATGTGCGAACAGGAAGCGGAGTGGGACGCGCCAACAGCCTGGTGCTCACCCTTTGCATAACCACCATATTCTTTGACAGGAGACCAGCTTGGACTCACCGGTAATGCTGGCGGCGCGAGGTTTGAGAATTCTTCGGTGGCATAAACGATCTTCCCACCTACGATGGTGAGCACGGATTCGAGCTGCTTGATCTTCTCATCTGGAATCGAGAAATAATCCGCGGAAAGAACGGCCAAGTCCGCCAGCTGTCCGGGAGCAAGCGCTCCCTTCTTACCATCTTCTGTTGAAAACCAACTGCTGCCCATCGTGTAGAGCTTGAGTGCTTCCGCTCGATCGAGCCGATTCTCTTTCGGATACAGACCAAGACCGCCTATGGTCTCGCCAGTAATAAGCCAATAGAGCGATAGGTATGGGTTGTAACTTGAGACGCGCGTTGCGTCTGTGCCCGCCCCTACTGGAACGCCGATCTCGAGCATTCTCCGAATTGGCGGTGTGCGTTTGGCTTGCTGCGCCCCGTATCGCTTGACAAAGTACTCACCTTGGAATGCCATGCGGTTCTGCACGGCGATACCTCCGCCGAGCGACTTCACACGCTCGATATTGCGATCGCTGATGGTTTCGCAGTGATCGAAGAACCAGTGCAGGCCGTCAAACGGAATCTCTCGATTCACGTCTTCATAAACGTTTAATGCTCGCTCGATCGTCTCGTTGTATGTCGCGTGCAAGCGAAACGGCCAGCGATTTTCTACGAGATGTCTAATGACGGCTTTCAGCTCGCTTTCCATAACGGGGAGCATGTCCGGCCGTAGCACAAGAAAGTCTTCGAAGTCCGCGGCGGAAAAAACCAGCATTTCCCCTGCGCCATTGACGCGATAGAAATCATCGCCGGCCCCAGCCTTTGTCATTTTGGTCCAGCTCTGGAAGTCGGCCAGTTCCTGTTTTGGTTTCTGAGTGAAGAGGTTGTAAGCAAGCCGAAGGGAAAGTTCTCCATTGCGGTGCAGTTCGTTCACAACGGCGTAGTCATCGGGATAATTCTGAAAACCGCCGCCCGCATCAATGACACTGGTGATTCCGAAGCGGTTTAGCTCACGGAAAAAGAGCCTCGAAGAGTTGAGCTGGTCCTCGCGCGAAAGTTTCGGCCCCTTGGCCAGGGTGGAGTAGAGAATATTTGCGTTCGGCTTCGCGATGAGAAGCCCTGTGGGATTCCCGTGACGATCGCGTTGAACTTCGCCGGCCGGAAAGTCCGGAGCGTTCTTGTCATAGCTCAGAGCTCGCAGCGCGGCTCCGTTCAAGAGCGCTCTGTCATACAAATGCATCACGAAGACCGGCGTATCTGGCGCTACGGCGTTGATCTCATCAAGCGTTGGCATCCGACGCTCGACGAATTGAAGCTCTGTCCACCCGCCGATAACTCGGACCCACTGCGGAGCAGGCGTTCGAGCAGCCTGCTCTCTCAACATGCGCAGAGCATCGACGAGCGAAGGCACACCATCCCAGCGCAACTCAAGGTTGTAGTTGAGCCCGCCGCGGATCGGATGCATGTGCGAATCATTGAGTCCAGGGATGACGGTGCGCTGCCGGCCGTCGATGACGCGGGTCGCCGGCCCACGTAGACGCAGAATGTCTTCATTTCCACCGGTGGCAGTCACCTTTCCATCAGTAATAGCGATCGCCTCGACAAATGAGGGCACTCCATTCGTGGCGATCTTGGCGTTGTGCAAGATGATTTCAGCAGACACAGGAATCTCCTATTCGTTTTCCTTCCCCTTGTGAGAGAGAGGACGGAAGCAAGCTTCCGCCCCCTTGTTTGTTACTTGTGAGCCACGGCGGCAGTGGGAACGACGTATTCGGGGAACTTCGTGGCTGGAGCACCGTGCACCATCGTGTACGCGTACTCGACTCCGATCCCATACGCTCCGTAATGGTTCTTCACAATGTCCATCACGGCATCGTAAGTTTCCTTGTGAGCCCAGTCGCGCTGCCACTCCAGCATGGTTGAGAGTGACGTCACGGGTTTCGCCCCCGCCTGGATTACTCGCTTCATAGCGTTGTCATGAGCGAGTTGACTCACGTCACCGCAGCAATCTTCCACCACATAGACTTCGTAGCCGTCGTGAATCGCCTGGACCGTCGGAAGCGCAACACAAGTCTCGGTCCAAAGGCCGGCGATGAGAATCTTCTTGCGTCCGCTTTTTTCGATCGCGGCGACAACGTTTTTGTCGTCCCACGAATTCATAGATGAACGCTCGATGGGTTCCTGCGCCGGGAATACGGCTCGCAGCTGCGGCCACATGTTCCCGCTGAAGGACTTCGTCTCGACCGTGGTCAAAATCACAGGTACACCGAACACCCTTGCGGCTTTTCCGAATGCTACGGCGTTGTTGATGATTCCTTGGCGATCGAAATTGCTTGTTCCAAACAGCATTTGGCCCTGATAGTCGATCAGCGCCACGACGCAATTGTCCGGAGTTAAGAGTCCCTTCTCGCTAAGCTTGGGACGATTTCCGTTTGATGAATAACTCATTCATTTCTCCTTCTTGTACTGGTGATACCAGCAGTCCTAAGTTGATCGCGAGGCTCGCGACCTGAAGCGAGAGTTTGCAGAGTGGTTGGCCCGGCAAGGTTTCTTCGCAGCTAGATTGCGTGATAGCTCGCGCATCCACTGTGCCGAAGTTAACTCTGCACCTTCGTTCACGAACATTGCTTTTGCACGAAGAGGGCCAAAGTGGAACGGTCACCCTCAACCCGCAACCCTCGCGATATACGAGCGCGTGAAGCCGCAGATTGCCGTGAGTCAAGCGTGAAGAAGTGTCATGTGATAAGCCGTGTCATGAACATGACGCCAGACATCAGTCACCTTGGGTCGGTTTCGCGAGAAGGAAACGACAATATGTTCAACTGCACCGCAGCTGATGGCGAGTAAATCTGATTTCCATCTCCTTCGAACGTGATGGCAGATGAATTGCTTTGATACACGGCGACGAGGCAATGAACAACAGTGAACCGCAAGGCCTGAAGTTGGTGCGGAAATGCGGTGGATATACTCCACCGCTCTCACGTCAAAACGAAACTTCGCCACTGGGTGTTCTCCCGGGAGGAGACATGGCAATTCCAACGCAGTACACCTCGCGAAGAACCGTTCCACTGCCGCCCGAAGAGGAGGTACGCAAGGTGATTGGTGACACCTACGATCCCCATAAAGTCCTCAATGTTTTTCAGATGTTTGCCGGAACCGGCGATATGTACTTCGCAACCGTAGGGCTTGTGCGCGCGATCTTTCAGGCTGAAGGGATCAGCCCGAAGATGCGAGAACTGATCATTCTGCGTTGCGCGAAGGTTCTCGATTCGCCCTATGAGTGGCAAGCTAACGCTGTTCTCGCAAAGAACATCGGGTTGTCTGACGACGAGATTCTTGCCGCGGGCTGCGATGCCCCTGTGGAAGGTATCGATGCCCAATACGTGCTGGTGTCTAAGGCGACTGACGAGCTGTCCATGACTGGAACCTTGCGAGACGAGACCTTAAGCGCCTTGCTCAGCAGCTTCGATGTAGATATTTGCCGTAAGTTGATACTGATGATTTCCTGGTTCAATCTTTTGAGTCGCTTCAACAATGGGTGCCGCGTGCCGCTAGAGACAACGGACAAAATCGGCTCCAACAAATCACCGCTCAATGGTTAATTTCGTTTATGCGGGAAGACTTTACGCGAGATGACGAACGAAAGGCTAAAGACCCCATTCTGGTCGTCGTCGCTTGATTTTGGAGTTGAACAGAATGCTAGAAGCTATCTTAAGTGAAGTTCGTGCGGAAGCACCGTGGATAGCATGTGAGCATGACCTCCTTTTCGGCGCATGCTCAATAACGACCCCGGAATCGAACCGGAATTCTGAAAGTCGAGGGAACCGATGAAGACAGGTAACGTGTTGCGTCGAGTCTACGGTGTGACAGCAGCACTCATTGGGGTGCTCTTCTTTTTCATCATTGTTGGAGTGTTCGGCTTGCCATTGGCGATTGCTGGGCTGGTCGTATTCGTACTCGGTGCTGTTGTGGTCTGCCGCGTATTCCCCACCGAGGGTGCGAGATTATGAAACTCGATCCTTCCATTCTCGCCAGAATTCAATTTGCCTTTACGGTGAGCTTTCACATCATTTTCCCGACGATGTCAATCGGGCTTGCTTCCTTCCTAGCTGTGATCGAAGCGCTCTGGCTGAAAACCAAGAACCCCATATACCTCCAGATCTA
>DATNMU010000305.1:0-6903 GCA_035602195.1 Candidatus Acidiferrum sp. | reverse complement strand
GAAGACATAGTTCATTCCCAGCTTGCGGGCGATCTCTTCGGCGATATTCAGGCGGTGCGTGCGTCGTGCGTTAACATCCACTTCCTGCAGGATCAGAATGTCCGCATTCGCACTTGCCACGAAGTCCGTAATACCCTGCAGTTGCTGGCCTCTCTCAATGTTCCAATCCACAATCCGAAGCGATTTGGGCGGCCAAAGCATCAACGGCAGCGGGGCAAACTTACCGGTAAGGATCTCCTGCATAGCCACATTCAGACTGTAGCTGCTCCAGTGCGTGATGGGAATGCATTCCGCATCCTGTCAGCGCCTAAACAACGGGGCTCTGCAGCGCAGTTGCCCTGGTCGGGGTGAAACTGAGATAAGAATAAAGAGTGACAATCCATACGATGTTCGCACCAACTGTCGCGCCAACCAGGAACCAATTCATGACGCTGCAAAAGGCAAAGAACAGGATGACATAGGGCAAGAAGCAGCGGCGGATGATGAATTCTGTATGCCGCCCTAGATACAAGAGAGGATTCGAGCTGCGGCTGTCCGCCTTCTTGTGCCACTCCCGCAAATACTGTTCCGGCTGTCCGTTGGTCATTTGATGACGTTGGAGGCCCGTCATGAGAAAACTCATAATCGCGCCAAAAAGCAAGAGACCTCCCCATATCAGATAGCTCCGATTGCCTGAACTTCTTACCAGCCCGATCGTCATGCCGCTGAGGATGAACAAGTAGTAGAGATTGTCGCAAATCGTCTCCAGCCAGCAGCCAAGCGCAGATTCCTGCAATTTCAAACGAGCAACCTCACCGTCGCATCCATCGAGCACGCTCGAGAACCAGGAAAGGATTGCCCCTGTCAACATGTTCCAGTAACCTCCGAAAGCAAGAAAAACGCCCGCTGCGAAGCTCACACCGAGGGTGAACAGGCTGACCATGTTGGGCGTGATTCGGAATGGAATGATCCGGCGGCTGATCGGTATCGAGATCGTGCGGTTCGCTCTGGCAAAAATCCCGTCGGTTGGCTTGACGAGCCAGCCATCTAACTTCCGTTCAGCCAGGACGCGTTGCCGCTCGTTGAGAACACGTTGCCATTGCTCGTCGGCAACGGCCTCGCTCTCCACAGAGTGTGTCTTAGTCATCCATTGCTCAATGTCTTCGATGGATCCGGCGGTTGTGGGGTTGTGGATTGCGAGGTCGATCGACGCCTCCCGAGACAGCGAGCACATGCCGATCATATGGCAGTCGCTCACAAGTGCTAAAGCGTCCTGTGTCCCATCCCATTCGGCGACTCGCTTATGCAATGAAGGGTGGTAGACCCTGTCGCCGGCGATCAGAACGAGATGTCCATCAATCTCGGAAGCGAGCTGCCCGATCAGGGACGGAACAGAATCCTCTTCGGAAGTCACTCCACACCACTCAACATGACTGGGCACACGCCCGGTCCTCAGCAGCTCTTGCCGTACCGGCAGACGGTTCACACGATCAATAACAACTACGATTCGCGCAGCGCCGCCTTTTGCTGCTCCCAGGATGCTTCGAAGCAAGATGGGTACGGAGCCGACCTGGGGCAGCGGAGAGCCGAAGCCCGGATTGTTGGCAAGAACAACGGCCAGGTGAGACCGGCGACGCTGTGGTGAAGAAGTACTCTCAAGCGCTCCTGAAGAAATCCGTTCGAATGCAACCTGCATAATGTCCTCGTTCGTTTCATTGATCTTTTCTCGCTTTGTACGGTTCGACAAGCCGATCAGGCAGAGAATACCCACACCAGTCCAGAACAGAGCGCGCAGTCGACGAGCAAAAGCCAGCGTCAAACCCGCAGCGGCTGTGAGGCCGAACATTTTCGCAATAAGCATGTTCCCGCCTTCATAGGTTCCGATATTGCCTGGATTGAAAGTGCCGGCAATGTTGACCAACTTGGTCAAGGCCTCAATTGCGAGTCCGCCGAACAAGGTAAGTTTGGCGCCCATAAGCCACACAATCAGATAGACCTCGACGATCGCGGCCGCGTGGCATGCAAGGTTCAGCAGGAGGCTTGCCCAAAATGCTTTGGGCGTACTGTGATAGAAGTCGAGAAGGCTCTCCTCGACCGAGTGAATCAGTGCGCGCTTACGGTCGATCAACGGTTTAAGGTAGCGAATCCGACCTAAGACCTCACCGGTTCGGGAAAACAACGGCCAGCGGTTTCTGATGGCAATCGCACTTAGAAGAACAAAGCCCAGAAGAACGCAGGCAAAGACAATCGCATAAAGAACGAGCTTGTGAGGAAGTGGTAACACCATTAGGACCGCGGAGAGCCCGAGGAAGCTCACGACGGCAGCGCTGACGACGAAGAACGCACGGTCAATCGTCACTGACGCAATGCCCTGTGAGAGCGGAATTGCCGGGCCCAGCAGCGACACGCGCAGACCTTCGCCGAACAACTGTGCGAGGCCGCCCAACTGCCCGACCGCCTCAGAGCTGAGCCGCAACCCAAGCATGCGCGCGAACGATACTTGATACTTCCCATCGAGCAGGGTAAGCCGCCAAGCCCAAGTCTTAAGAATGTGGGCGACTCCACCCCATGCGATTACCAACGCCAGTCCCCAACCCAAAGCGACCATGCTTGCGAGGAGCTTGGCGGGACCAGCCCGGTGGATCAGATAGACGAATAGCAAAATGCCAAGGATGGCTCCGAGTATGCGGAGAGGGAGTCGCGCTCTTGCCAACGTCCTAGACACGTGCCACGCTCTCGTGACTTGGTTGGTGGTGGAGATACGGATCAAACACGGCTTCGGCGTGCGCTAATGCCTCTGGTGTGTCCAGATCCTGCCATCGTCCCTCGCCGATCTCAAGAGCGCGCAGGCGCCCTTCCGCAATCAGTTGCCGCATGCCGTCGGAAAGAGAGCAGTCCCCTTCCTTAGTTGCAAGTTCGAGCCGGCCGAATAAAGCCGGGCTACAAAGGAACATTCCCGTATCTAAGGCGTCGTAGTGTGCGATCTCCTTGCCGATATCCACAATCCGGTCGCCGTTCCTGAGGACTTTGGTGGCATCGTCCAAGTCAAAAACGCGATCGATGTTGGGATCTACGGCGAGAATCACTTCGTCGGATGCGAGTGGCTGCTGTATGAGTGTTTCGGCTGTTTCCGACTCAAAGAGATGATCCGCCATAAGCAGCAAGAAATTCTCGTGCATGGCGTTTCTGGCTTTCAGAGCGGAGACTCCATTAGCTTTGTGGTAGTCCGGATTCTCCACAAATGTCACAGATACACCGAGCGACCGGCCTTCAAACCAATTGCGGATCAAATCCGAGCGATATCCCACGACAATCACGAAGTTCTCTATGCCGGCCCGGTGCGCACGTTGAACGATGTGCTCGATGATGGGTTTGCCGCGAAAATCAACCAAAGGTTTGGGAAGACCGCCGGAGATCGTCCTGATTCGCGTCCCGTTACCGGCTGCGAGAATGAGACACTGGTTTACTTTTTTCATAGGACACCTTCACATCGAATCCCGAAAGACCTACGCGACCACTAAAATCCAAAAACCAACTTCCCCCTGAAAGTGCGAACTGCACTGTTAAGAAACTGCCCGAAGCGGAAGCTGTCCAAATCGTTCTGCACATCGCGATAGTTGGCGTGATTGAACAGGTTGAACACTCCAAACCCCAACTTCAAGGTGTGCTCCTTGCCGTGAAAGGGCAGCCCGAAGTTCCTAAGCACCTGAAGATCGAACGAATCAAACCGTGGGAATCGCTCATCGTTTCGCGCACCGACGAAATCACGCCTTTCGTTCACAACGGAATACGGAAATCCGGTGTGAATATCGAGGACTGGCATGAGCATCAACTTCCAAGGCGCGTAAAGCTCCCCCCATGTCAGGAAGCGGTTGGGCGCATCGAAGGCCAACGGACCGCGAGAGTTCGGCTGGATCACGGCTTGGGGGTCGTTCCCGAAGAACTGGTTGAAGTCGTTCAGATCGCCAGTGGCCTTTGACCGCACGTACGAGGCATTCAGAGTTTGTCGGTGTATCTTGTACTGGCCAGTTAGCTGAAACTCGCGATAAAAATCCCGTCCAGAGCTGGCCAACGACACCACGCTGCCCCCGGCAGTCGTTTCGGGATTTAGGGTCAAGTCATCAACGGTGTTTCGCTGTTGATAAGCGACCCGGAGCAGCAGGTTCTCCAGTACCTGGCGGTCCACTTCCACATTCCAACTCTCGCTTCGTGGGTTCTTCAATCCGCCAGAAATCACATTGGAGTACGGGACTGAAGAAGTCACATTACCTGCTGGATCAAAAGTGAGGACTGTGCGATCCGGAAAGTTGGGGAAGGCTGGGGCATTCAAAGGCACCCGATCGTAAAACAACCCCGCTCCAGCCTTTAGCAGAGTTCTGCGATCCGTTGTCAATGCGAATGTCAAACTGGCACGCGGGGCGGCATGTGTCGAACTGGTAATGGAGTCGTTGTCGAAGCGCAGTCCGAAATCCAGGGTGAGACGCGGACCAACTGTCCATTGATCTCCACCGAACCAGGCGACCTCGTTTTGTTGGATAGAAAATGTAGTTGGCGTGCCAAAGTTGATTTGTTCGAGTGTCGAACCTGCCGTACCGACGATCGACACCGGGAGGAACTGCTGACGCCCGTCGTAGGAACTATGAGACAAATCGAAGCCGACCTTCAATTCGTGGTCGCCCAGAAAATGTTTGGGGCTGAAATGGTAGAGCTCCTGCCATTCGACTCGACGCGTATCTCGATTTTGCCGATTAAAGAAGCCACCTTCCGTGGTTTCGACCAACATCTGATACGGAGCTTGACTGTTGGGAAATGTGTCTGCGTCAAACTCTTCATAGGCGAACCGCGAGGAGAGCAATGCGCCCGACTCCGCAACGTAGCTGTGTTGCGCAGAAATCTGATCTCCACGCTGGTGTAAGTTTGTGGTCGATGGCTGTGGGTTGAACGGATTGAGCCCAAGATAGTCAAACTTTTGTGGAAAGACAGCAACAAACAGAGTCGCGGTTTGTCGGTCGCTAATCTTCAAATCGAATTGGCTGAAAGAATCAAAGCTCTCGAGCGTTGTGTCGCGTTGCAGCGGCGGCAGACTCTCGACCGGCGTTCGGATGAACCGGTATTCCAGAGACTGGGTGAACGCGAGCCTGTTTTTTATCAGCGGCCCAGTGATGGTGGTGCGTGGCGTGAAACCTCCAATGCCAACAATGCTCCCGTCGCGATCTCTGGCCCGCGGAGCAAGATTTTGTATGGAGAAGTGAAATTTGTCGAAGTTGCTCGTACGGGTTTCTACGCTAGAGACTGCTCCGGTGAATTTTCCATATTCGGGGTCATAAGGGTTGGAAATCACCTGAACGGATGAGACCACATCAATCGGCAAGCTGATGGCTTGGCCCCCAGTCGCCGGATCAGTGACGTTTGCCGAATTCACCAGCCAGCCGGCCTGCGTCGCTTGCGCGCCCTTCATGTTGATCCGGCCGTCTGGTCCCCGGACTACTCCTGGAACCAGCGGAAGCAGACTGTCGATCTTCTCCTCTTGATTCGGTGCTTTCTCCACGACTGATTGACTGATGGTGTTGTGCTGAGCAGATTCGTCAGCTACGAAAGCCTCGATTGCGCTCACGTTTACGGTGTGGCTGACCATTGTCACTTTCATTTCGAGAGGGACAGTGGAGGACGCGCCCGGGGTCACCTCCACCGCGAGTCCGCCACTCAACCCACGAGCATTCGCTTCGATCTCGTATGTCCCAGGGGGAAGGCTATCGATCGCGAATGCTCCCTGTCCGTCCGACTCGGTTTCCTTGGTTATAGGGCCGTGAAGGACGATGCGAACGCTGGGCAAAACAGCAGGTTCTCCATTTGTGCCCTTCGTGAACACATCACCTCTTATTGATCCAGCTGCGGGGGAACTGCCTTGAGCGAAACCAAGGCTCAGGAAGAGCAAGATCGACAACGCGGTACCGGACAACTGTCGCAAGGCTGTTCCTCCTGATCACTTAAATTGCAATGCGCTGCCCAAACCATGGGCACCCGACGCGATTTGTTTCAAAGCGTTGAGAAAACGAGAGATGCAATGAATTCGGGCACAACCCACAGTGGATGGTGAGGTGTCACTTGAGTTCACTCGACTTGACATGTCGAAACCTTGTGACAGTCACGCAATTGTCATGAGAAAGAGAATGCGCGAGGCCGCGCTGCCGGAACGGACGTGGCGTACTCTGGCCAGAAAGAGAAAGCAGGGGCGAGTGCGGTGTTACCGGACGGCAGGGTTTCCTGGGTCAACGTGACGAAGTCAAAGCGATGGCGGCTTCGGGAATGATTGTCCGCGGTTCCTTGCTCCGAACCACATTCACGACGTAGTCCCGGTGATCGATGGTCAGAACCTTTTTCCCATACAGCCGTACCTGAACCAGTGTCTGGTCCTTCTGCGGAAGCCAGAACCCGTCAATTTTCTGGTACTGTCGTACGAAGTCAGCGCATGGGACGCAGAAAGATAGCTTCTTCGCGGGATGGCCTTCGATCCGGACAACCGCATAGTCCTGAACGTCAATCCATACCTTGCCTTCAAACAGATACTTGTCTCTACGTTTGGGGATCGCTTGTGCGACGAAACAACGGCAAGGCCCGACCTGTTGCTCACCAAGCAGGTCGAAGGTGTAGTTGGCGGGACTAATGGAGCTATCGTGGTGCTGCTTGCCGGCTGCTGCTGCGATCTCGCTAGCAATTAGCGGATTTAGCGCCATACGACGAATCAGTCCCGATCCCTCTTCGGATGTAACCACGAACGTCTTCTTGTCAGGCGCACGGTATTCCATCCGTCCGATTTCCTCAGCATGCATTTTCCCTTTCAAGTCGGTCACTTGATAGGTTCTCATGGCCGTGTACTCGAGCAGCGCTGCATTCCCCGCCTCGTTGCGGGCGACCAATTCGGCG
>DATNMU010000304.1:0-3508 GCA_035602195.1 Candidatus Acidiferrum sp. | reverse complement strand
CACGATTGTTATCTGCATGGCTCGGCCAAGTGATCGGCGTTGCGTTAGGTGGCCAGAAGTGAGCCATTCCGGCAATTCCAATTTGGGTCCTTTGCGCGACGCTGGCGGGAAGCAGCGCGCCGAGCTTGGCGGCCATCGGCTGGAGGAATTTGAAGCATAAGCGTTGGCCCTGACGTTGGCCTTAAATCCGAGAAAGCGCAAATCTGTTAAGAAAATGCCCAAAATATTGTAGACTTAGGCGGCGCCCAGAAATAGACGAATCGGGTCGCATCGTGATGTCCGGCGGGGATTCCCAACGCGCGGAGCGCTGCATATTGTGGGTTCATGATCGATGAGAAGCCCATCCGTACCCGGTATCAGGCTGTCCGACGGTCGCTTGACGAGCGTGGTCGGCGGTTGCACGCGGCGGCGGAAGCCCTCACCGCCGGGCACGGCGGTGTGGCCGCGACATCGCGAGCGACCAAGGTTGCACGCAGTACCATCGGGCGCGGCATCAAGGACCTGAGGGAGCCCGGTTCATTGGCCGGGAAGGTGCGCCGGAAAGGCGCCGGCCGGCCGGCGATAACTACCAAGGATCCGACATTGCTCGACGATCTGCGGCAGTTGCTCGAACCGGCGACGATGGGCGATCCGATGCGCCCGCTGCGGTGGGTTTCAAAAAGCCACGAGAAGCTAGCGACCGCGCTGCGCGCGATGGGCCACAAGGTGAGTGCGTCGAGTATACCGAAGCTGTTGGGGCAGTTGGGCTACCGCCGCCACGTGAACCGCAAGACGAAGGACGGGAGCAACCATCCTGACCGCGACGCACAGTTCGAGTACATCAACGCCAAGGCACGGGAGTTCCAGGCAGCCGATCAGCCAGTAATCTCGGTCGACACGAAGAAGAAGGAGCTGATTGGAGAATTCAAGAACCCCGGCAGTGATTATGGACCGAAGGGCAAGCCGATCGAGGTCGATGCCCACGACTTCGAGGACAAGGAACTCGGCAAGGTGGTTCCCTACGGCGTGTATGACGTGGGCGCCAACATTGGCTATGTCAGCCTCGGCATCGGCCACGATACCGCGCAGTTCGCTGTCAACGCCGCCCGTCTCTGGCTCGACAGGATGGGCCGCGAGCGCTACCCGGCCACCCGCAAGGTCATGGTCACGGCCGACTGCGGCGGCTCAAACGGTCCGCGTCTGCGGCTCTGGAAGGTCGAACTGCAACGACTTGCCGACGAGACCGGCCTGACTTTCCAAGTCTGCCATTATCCTCCCGGCACCTCGAGGAGAGTAGGCCGAAGGGATTGCACCTGCGGCCTCTCGCAGAACGGTGCGTGAGCCTCTCAACTCACACCGCTCCCATCAGGCAAACGCGCCGACAGTACTTTGATGCCAGTGTACGAACAGTTTGCGCCGCTTGTTGGCAATGGACCCAATCATTTGGCCAGCCTGTATTTTCCGCCCATTATAGCGCTTATACTTCCGCATTGCCCACGCTATCAGCGTAGCGTTGACATACTTCCACGCCGAATGCATAGCGGATGGCGAGTAGCGCCCATAGTAATTTAACCAACCTTGTAGGATTGGATTGATCTCTCGGGCTATATCCGCCAGCCGTATATGAGTGCGTCGGCGTATGCGAAGCTCCCTGATTTTCTGCCGCATGGCTTTGAGAGATGACGCGCTGACCTGAGGACCAAATCCCGTAAACATTTTGTGCTTCCGGTTCATTGCACCCCTTGGCCTGAAGCAGTATCCGAGGAATTCAAATTGTGTGCTCGGATATGAGCCTCTGCGTCTTCCGTCCTTGCAGTAGACGATCTTGGTCTTGTCCGGATGCATCTCCAGTTGGCATTCCGCCAAACGTGCCGCAAGCGCTGCTTTTAGGGCAACGGCTTCCGCCTCCGTCCGACAGTGCACCAGCCCATCATCTGCATACCGGCACCATGGGAGGTCTGGGTACTCTCGTGTCATCCACGCATCAAATGTGTAGTGCAAAAACAGGTTAGCCAAGATGGGACTGACCACACCTCCTTGCGGAGTTCCGCGAGTTCTTCCGACCCGTGTTCCATCCTCAAGTTCCATCGGTGCCGTCAGCCATCTTTCGATATACAGCAAAGCCCATTCACACTTCACATGTTTGCAGACAGCACGCAGCAACAGTGTGTGGTCGATGTTGTCGAACAGGCCTCGGATATCAAACTCTAGCACCCAGTCGTACTTCCAGCACCGCTCGCGCGTCACCCCGATGGCATCCAGCGCCGACTTGTTGGGCCGGTAGCCATATGAGTCTGGCATGAAGATTGGTTCCACAGTTCTTTCCACGACTTGCTTGACAACCATCTGCGCCACACGATCAGCCACTGTGGGCACCCCCAAAATACGTTGTCCGCCATTCTTTTTGGGAATGGGAACAGCGCGCACCGGTGGCGGAATGTAGCTACCTGAGCTCATCCGATTCCAGATCTTGTAGAGATTCCTTCCAAGATCTTGGGCGAACTGCTCAAGCGACTGCCCATCCACTCCGGCCGCGCCCGCATTGGCTTTGACCGCTTTGTAGGCGTCGTACACTAACTTCTTGTCAATGTTAAACGGCTTCGTCTTCGTTGCATCCATCGCTTCATCCTGTTTCCAGTTGCACGCTGATGCAACCACCTGACTCGATCCCTTTGCTCCAGTTCCATTACAGAACCTTCATCGCTCGTACGGATCGATCCGCCCCAGTGCTCCACATCGGTACTCTCGCCTCGTGGCTTCAACCACTTGTGCTTCTCCCTTTGCATTGAAGCGACTGGTTCCTGCAGTTCCGATTGAAAGCCTGTGTCAGCTTCACGCCCCCTTTACGCCGGTCGCCGCCTACCCAGTACTCAGGTCTCCGGCAGGCTCTTCCCAGAGGTTCCACTCACCTTTGGTTTTGACGACACCTTGATCCTAACGACGCGTCATCGGAAGGTTTGCTTTCGCTCGTCTCTCTGACACATACCTGCGCAAGTATTCCCTGCACTTTTCCCCCAATGCTCACTACCATGGCTCTTAACCACAGCCGCTTGGGGTGGTTTGACACCCACTCCTGAAAGTCGGTGCCGATGGGCCTACCATCATCTTTCAGCCAGCTACCATGTGATTCTGGGTCATCACTCCTTTCCTCTCATGTTTCTGCAGCACACAGTGGAACAAGATCGAGCACCGGCTGTTCTGCCACATCACGCAGAACTGGCGCAGCCGGCCGCTCACGGATCGCCTTGCCGTGGTCGAGTTGATCGGCGCCACGACGACCAAGACCGGTCTGAAAGTCGAGAGCGCACTCGACACCCGCACCTACCAGAAGGGTATCAAGGTCCGCAAAGCCGAGATGAAATGCCTCGACATCACCGGCGATCAGTTCCATCCTGAATGGAACTACGCGATCAGGCCACGGCAGCCGGCAAAATCGTAGCAGTTATTGTGCGGAGTGTCCTTACCACATGGTTTGCGGCACAATTGACTGCTTCGCGCAGATCAAACCACCAGTCCGACAGGCTGCTAG
>DATNMU010000303.1:0-2291 GCA_035602195.1 Candidatus Acidiferrum sp. | reverse complement strand
GTGGCGCAGTTCGGCAAGATTCACATCTCCGGATTCCCCGCCTGGCTGGCTTGGCTGTTTATCCATATTCTTTTTCTGATCGGGTTCCGCAACCGCTTGCTGGTTTTCATCCAATGGGCGTGGTCGTATTTCACCTATGAGCGCAGCGCTCGCCTCATCACGGGCAGCACGACACTTCCCGGCTGGAGTAACCAGCAATCCAGCGGGACCGATCAGAAACATGCGGCGCAAGAAATCTCTGCCACAATCGACAAATAAGAGTAACAATATTGTTGGGGCGCGTGGCCGGTCATGAAAAATACAGTGATTTTGCGAATGCTCCTCGGCTTGGCGGCAGTTTTATTCTTCAGTTCCGTCTCCAGCGCCGAAGTGCTCAAGATCGTCGTCAACGACACCATCCAGCCGATTACCGAGGAATTTATTTCCCGCGCCATCGACGAAGCGCAGCGCCGCAACGATCAGGCTATATTGATCGAGATGAATACGCCCGGTGGGCTGGTCGAATCCACTCGCGAAATTATCAAGAAGATCACCAACTCCGTGGTTCCGGTCATCATTTTTGTTGCGCCCAGCGGCAGTCGCGCAGCTTCTGCGGGATTTTTCATTCTTGAATCCGCCGACGTCGCCGCCATGGCCCCGGGAACCAACACCGGCGCGGCTCACCCGGTTATTCTCGGCGGCGGAAAAATGGACGATGTAATGAAAGAGAAGATGGAGAACGATGCCGCTGCCCTGATGCGATCCGTAACAGCACGGCGCGGACGCAACGTCGATGTCGCCGAAAGTACCGTGCGCCAGTCCAAGTCTTTCACCGAGCAGGAGGCGCTGTCGCAGCATCTCATCGACTACGTGGCTTCCAGCGAAGAGGATCTTTTCCGCCAGATCGAGAGTAAAAGTTTCAAGCGCTTCAACGGCGAGGCGGTCTCGCTGAAGCTCTCCGGCCAGCCTATCGTGCCGTTCGGCATGACACTCAAAGAATCCATCCTCAACTATTTGATGGATCCCAACATCGCATTCATCTTTCTTGCCATCGGAGCGCTTGCGCTCTATGCGGAATTTAACCATCCGGGGGCGGTAGTTCCGGGCACGGTCGGGATCGTTTTTATTTTGATCGCGGCCTTTGCTCTGAATCTGCTCCCGACGCGCTTTGCGGCACTGGTACTCATTCTGGGCGCCTTCGCGCTGTTCGCGGCGGAAGCAAAATTTGCCAGCCATGGCGTGCTCACCATTGGCGGCATCACGCTGCTCACGCTCGGCGGACTGCTCCTGGTCGACTCTCCTATCCCGGAAATGCGGGTTCACCTGCTCACGGCTCTCGCGGTCAGCATTCCGCTTGGCTTGATCACGGCTTTCCTCATGAGCATCGCTCTCAAAGCTCGCCGCAATAAATTGGTTTCAGGCGCGCCGGGAATGGTCGGCGAGACGGGCATCGCGCAAACCGCCATGTCTCCACGCGGAAAAGTTTTCGTTCACGGCGAACTATGGGATGCCGTCTCCTCTTGCGATATTGCCGCTGGCGAGTCCGTGGTGGTGCGCCGAGTAGACGGACTGCTGCTGCAGGTTGACCCGCTGACGGTGGCGCAGCCCGCCCCGGCACCGGCTGTTCCATAATTGGCGCGCGCACCAACGCAAGCAACCGTCCGCTTGCGAATTCCGCGCCCTCGTCCTCCCATTGGGTTACAATCCGCCTCAGCAGCGTTTGTGTTCGGGCGGTGGAGGCATTCTTATGGAACTCGGTTTCGGCTTCAGTACCATCGTCATCATCATCGTCGTTCTCTATTTGTTCAGTTCCATCAAGATTCTGGCGGAGTATGAACGTGGTGTCATCTTCCGCCTCGGCCGGCTTTTGTCCTCCGCTAAAGGTCCCGGTGTCATTCTGGTTTTTTCTCCGATCGACCGGATGGTAAGGGTTTCTCTGCGCCAGGAAGCTCTTGAAGTTCCGCCGCAAGACATCATTACTCGCGATAACGTAACGCTCAAGGTAAACGCGGTGATTTTTCTGCGCGTGATTGATCCCAGCAAAGCCGTGGTGGAAGTCTCCAACTACGTTTACCAGACTTCGCAATTTGCCCAGACCACGCTGCGTTCGGTGCTTGGTGAGCAGGAGCTTGACGAACTGCTCGCGCACCGCGAAAAAATTAACCTCCGGTTGCAAAGCATTCTTGACCAGCACACTTCTCCGTGGGGCGTGAAAGTTACGAACGTCGAGGTAAAGCAGGTGGATATGCCGGAATCGATGCTGCGCGCCATGGCCAAGCAGGCCGAGGCCGAACGCGAAAAGCGGTCGAAGA
>DATNMU010000302.1:0-2655 GCA_035602195.1 Candidatus Acidiferrum sp. | reverse complement strand
CGAGAGGGCCGAGCATTCGACAACAGTTTCCGGATTGCCTAGTCCCGCAGATGAGACCAAACGGGGGCGAGAGGTCTCACTCGCAAGTCCTTGATGTTAAGGGAAATTTCTTCAATTTTAGCGGGAATCCCTCCCTCTCCGCCACCTTAAAACGGCTTCGAGAAAGCCCCGTAAAATCAGGCTCTTCTGCACACCGGGAACTTGCTGGTGTAGCCCCCGGGTGTAGCCCCCAAGGGTACCCCTATTTGGCATACGTGGTCCTCACTGGCAACGCTTCTTCCCGTTCGAAATGGCAGTGATGCAGTGAGACGCTTCGCTCGATCAGCGCAATTCGCTCGCGACTTCGTCGGATGCAACCATCACAGATAAGGGGAGTGATTGTGAGAGCGCAAAGGCTTGTCGTTTCCGTCGCGCGATTAGTCCTGCGAGAACTCGACATGAGTGCCACAGGTGGAAGCAGACAATTTGCCAAACGGCTCAAGTCGGCGTTCGGTCAGAGGCGCCGGTTGGGAAGGCCGGTCACTTCCGGTCTACCCCGATAAGCGGACCATCTCGCAGCCGGTTCGGACTTCGCATTAGGGCCCAAAAGCAGAAGTTTACCCCCAACAGTTCGTACAGCCTGCTACGCGTCATCCGTCCACGTGGGCGCAGCAGGCACCTCGCCGTCTTGGCACAACCCGTACAAGGACTGATGCTGACGGAAGCCGCGCAATTCGAAATGGCCGATTTCAAAGACCGGTGCCGCAACTTCTGCGGCAAAAGCACCAGTCATGAGCAGTGGCCGGCCAACATCCTTGCAGAGGAGTTCCAGCCGGCTGAGGATGTTGATGTCGCGCCCGACGGCGGTGAAGTCGAGGCGATTGCCAGAGCCAATATTGCCGTATGCGGCATCACCATAGTGCAGAGCAATATCGATGGAAATATGCTGCTGGACCTCGGGCGGTGAAGCCTGGAGCGCAGCCAGCGTTGTCTGCGCTGCAACCAGGGCCGACTCACAGGCCAGCGCCGGATCATCGCCGGTGACTGGAAAGATCGCGATGACCGCATCACCGATATACTTCAGGATGTCACCTCCGCTGCCGATGACGCCAGGGACGACCAGATCGAAGAAGGCATTTAGGAGTTCAATGATTCTTTGCTCCGGAAGCTCATCTGTCAGTCGGCTGAAACCACGCAAGTCGGCGAGCAGCATTGCCGCCTTGATGTGGTGGACGTTTCCGCGCTGGACGGCGCCCGCCATAATCCGCGCGCACGGATCTCGACCTACATAGGTGGCAAGAAGTTCACCATAGATCCGCCGGCCCGCCGTCACTTCGAGAACTGGGGCAAAGGTCGGCACTAGATAGCGAAAGAGTTCAACGTCCGCTTCCCTAAACCCGCTGGGAGCGTCGCTTCCCCACGATATCGCGTTAACGATCCGATTCGAAAAGATAAGGGGCGCCATCACGTAATGGGTAATGCCTTGCGCCCGCAGCGTTGCGAGGATCGGGAAGCGCCGATCGGTGGCTTCGCTAAGGACAGTATCAAGCCACTGTCCGGCTTCGATAACGTACTGAAGGGGGCTATTCTGGTAATCCGACGTAGACTCGATACCGTGTCGCGACGTTCGGAACTCGGTACTCTGTCCACGGCGCCAGATACGCGATATTCCCCGGAATTCTGGATGCAGCGTACGGACATGCACTGTGGCGCGGGCTATCGGCGCCCCGAGCACGGTGAGCTTCTCGCAGAGCATCTCAAGAAGCCCACCGGTATCGGGCGCAAAACGTCCCTCCTCGCTTAGCCAGCGCAGAAGCTCGGCCTTGCGATCAGCAAGTGAGAAATCGAGATCCTTGGTCACATTTCACCCGAAGTTTCCCAAGGCACATCCGCAACGATAAGTTCCTGTAGCGCGCTCGCAGCTCGGCTGGAAATTTCGTGCTGGCAGTGTCATGCCGGGCCGTCGCTTCATCGAGCCACCTTTCAGCCCGAGGAGAGCAATTTAGCACGGCCTGATGGCAGAGTGGCGGCCTCGTAGGTCACAGCAAATGGGGTGCTTGACTTCCGACTTGGGTCAAACTCGGACCTCTGTGCGCGCAACCGCTAGGTCCGCTCTGCCCCTAAGAACAGACATCGCGCATCACACGTGCCATGTCTGAAAGGTGCCACTTCCGGACTCTTGCGCTGCAAAAAGTCGTCGAGGGAGACACTCTTGTCGTTTCAGCCTCCGACATCATGCGAATCTCATTCCTACTATTCCGGGTCGCCCCAAAATAGCACCAATCCACGCATCAAGCCGCGTGGCCAAGCCGAAACCGGCGCGACCTCAACGCTGCACGTTTCATCGACCTAATGCTCCCCAATCCCCTTCAAGTCTCTGCTCAAATATTTGCGCCGGTGCTCCCTGGCGAACTTCGGCAAAATCCTTGAGGGGAAGCGAGTTGGTCACACCCAAAACATTGGAATTAACGGTCTCCAAGGCCAGCATCTGGCCTGTCTCCAAGTCATGAATGAAGCTGGCATTCGCCACACTTCCGGCTACGCAACCATTGGTGAGACAAATAACATAGGGTATTTGAATGGGCGAGCCTTGGTCGACAGTCAATCTGATGCCGGGCTGCAGGAATGAGCCGGGGGCCACGAAGATCTGCAGACGAGCAACGGGATCGCCCTCTC
>DATNMU010000301.1:0-4389 GCA_035602195.1 Candidatus Acidiferrum sp. | reverse complement strand
GCAGCCTTTCGATCCGTCGCAAATTGGCGCCATCGAGAAGGCGATTCGTTCCGCAGAGCTCGGCCTCAATCCCATGAATGACGGGAAAATGGTCCGGGTTCCGGTCCCCGCTCTCACCCAGGAGCGCCGCCAGGACATGGTCAAACATCTGCATAAAATCCTCGAAGAGCATCGCACCGCCGTCCGCAATATCCGCCGCGACGGCAACGACGCGATCAAGAAGGCGATGAAAGACAAGAAGATCACCGAAGACGACGAGAAGCGCTCGCTGGACGAAATTCAGAAACTCACCGACAACGAAATCAAGAAGATGGAAGAGATGAGCAAAGCCAAAGAAAAAGAAGTGCTGGAGTTGAAATAGGCTGCCACTGGCGGCTTTTCACGAGTTAAGACTGCAAACCGGGTGGCTTAAGGGCTTACCCCATGTTTTTCCCGAGTCGCTGAGCTTTATCGCGACGTTACGCCTCGCTATCGTGCTCGGCGTCTAAATAGGGGAAGGTGAAATCGCTACGGCAACTCTCCAAGGTACGGAAATGCATGCCAAGCCAGCCACGAGAACAGCAAAGCGTGGAAGAACAGATTCGCGCCAAAAGAGGATAGCCGCGAGCCGCGGTACAGGATTGCCCAGAGGATAACAAGCCAGACCACATTTAGTGCACAGATTACTACAGTGTACTCGCGCCCCTGATATTGGTACCCCAGCCTCCAACTGCCTATGAAATAAGCAACGCTGAGAGCGCTCAATATGATTAGCAGCACCCACGACCGCCTCGGAATCTGACACTGTCCACGAAACAGGCCGGGATTCCACGCGAAGAACAGCAACGCCGGAACGAGAACGGCAAGTTGGTAGGGCACGTGGAACGGTCGTGATGCCAGAAAGAACGCGGGTAGTATGGTGATGGTCGGCAATGGACAAATCAGTGACGGGATCCCATTAGAGAAGCAGCCAATCCACGCCAAAACCACCAGCCCGAAAGCGACTGCGACGGTTTGACACGAAGCCTTCATTCCACCCTGTTGTAGTGCTTCGAGGAGCATCAAGTCCAATTACGAAAGGCAGCTTGGTTTCGTGACTCTTCTTAATGGGCGATTACACCAGCGACCCGACCTATCGGTTCAAAACCGGCTGGGTCGGGCCTGCTTGTGGAGCCTGATACTCGACGGTCTCATTGTTCTACCTCCGCGCGTCCTTCGGAAAGCACCGTATAATCAAGCGAGTCATGAAGCAAGTCGTTCATGCCGCGTGTCCGCACGATTGTCCTGATGCTTGCGGAGTTCTTATCACCGTCGAGGACGGACGGGCCACAAAGATTCAGGGAGACCCGCGGCATCCGGTGACGCGGGGATTTTTGTGCGCGAAAGTGGCGAAGTATTTGGATCGGGTGTATTCGCCGGATCGGGTGCTGTATCCGATGCGGAGGGTCGCGGCGAAGGGGTTCGTGCCAGGGCTGCGGAGCTTCGCTCCTGGACAGCCGGGGGCGGCTGTCCCTACACAAACTCCAACCTGGCAGCGCATTACTTGGGATGAAGCCCTCGCTGAAATTGCCGGCCGCTTCCACAAGATCATCGCCGAATTTGGCAGCGAGGCTATTCTGCCTTACTCCTACGGCGGCACGCTGGGAGCGCTAAACGGCGCTTCCATGGATCGAAGATTTTTCGGCCGCCTCGGCGCTTCGCTGCTAGAGCGCGCGATTTGCTCTGCGGCTGGGGAAGCTGGGTTGATTTCGGTGCTCGGCGTGAAACTCGGTACCGAGCCTGAGCAGTTTGTCCACTCGCTCTACATCATTGCGTGGGCCTCGAACATTCATGGCAACAATGTTCACTTGTGGCCGTTTATCGAAGAAGCGCGACGCAGGGGCGCAAAGCTGGTGGTGATTGATCCATATCGTACGCGCACCGCAGCGTGCGCCGACTGGTATCTTCCAATCAACCCGGGAACGGATGGCGCGTTGGCGCTTGCCATGATGCACGTGATCATCGCCGAAGGTTTGCACGATGCCGATTACGTGGCCAAGTACACGCTGGGATTCGACGAGCTTCGCGAGAAAGTGAAGAACTACCCGCCGGAGCGTGTCGCGCAGTGGACGGGGATCTCCGCTGCAGACATTCGCAAGCTGGCGCTCGAATATGCCACAGTGCGCCCCGCGGTCATTCGTCTGAACTATGGCGTGCAGCGGTCGGAAGGCGGTGGGATGGCCACGCGTGCAATTGCCATGCTGCCTTGCATTACCGGATCGTGGAAGGAAGTTGGCGGTGGCCTGCAGATGTCAACCAGCGGGGCGTTTGGGCTGAACAAGGTCGCACTTACCCGACCCGATCTAAAGCCAGACGGCCTTCAACACCCGCCCCGAAGCGTGAATATGGTCGAGCTAGGGAAAGCTCTGAACACGCTGAGCGATCCGCCAGTGAAGGCACTGTTCGTTTACAGTTCAAACCCGGCGGCGGTTTGTCCGAATCACAATGAAGTCATTCGCGGACTGAAGCGACCGGATTTATTCACGGTCGTCCATGAGCAGTTCTTTACCGACACTACCGATTATGCGGACATTGTGCTCCCCGCAACAACCTTCTTCGAGCACAAAGATTTACAGACCGCATACGGCCATTACTACGTGCAAGTGTCAGACCAGGCTATCGAGCCACTAGGCGAGTGCCGCTCCAATGTCGAATTGTTTCGCGCTTTGGCCGCCCGAATGGGATTCGCCGATTCGTGCTTCAACGAGAGCATCGACCAGATGATCGACGGCGCTTTGGATTCGGGCAATCCCTGGCTGCAGGGGATCACCCGCGAGCGATTGCAACGGGAACCGCAGGTGCGGCTGAACTTCAGTGGGGAGGGGGCAGTGGCCAGTGGCCAGTCAGAAACAACGGAGGCTTTTCTGCCATTTGCCTGCGGCAATTTCCAAACTCCTTCCGGCAAGGCTGAACTTTACAGCGAAGCAATCAAAGCGCTGGGACTTGATCCAGTGGCCGAGTTCGCGCCTCCTCAGGAATCCCGTCACGGGGTGCGCTCGGCATTCCCCCTGGAACTTCTGGCGCGCAAGGCTGACAATTTTCTCAATTCAAGTTTTTCTAACCTCGCCTCAGTTCAAGCCATGGAAGAGACCGACATTCTTGAAATAAGCTCCACCGATGCCCGGACCCGCGGCATTACCAATGGAGACACCGTGAAGGTATTCAACCGCCGCGGAGAAATCTTCCTGAAGGCTCGAGTCGACGGCGCGGTTCAACCTGGAGTAGTTTCGGCAAAGCTGAATTGGGCCAAGCTAGGACCAGGATTCCGGAATATCAACGTACTAACTTCAGAAAAACTTTCCGATCTGGGCAACTCCGCCACGTTTTATTCCGTCTTGGTTGAGGTGGAGTCTGCCGAGTCCATTCCATAGAGCCACCGGCAAGAGGTGGCAACTTGGACGCTTTCCATTTCTCTACGTATAATGATCGTTTTCCTACATCCGAGAGGCTGAGGTCGTAGCGATTCATCTTTGTTCTCATGCAGATAGTGCTGTGTCCGGGCGCGGCCAGAAGCCTTTTGTCGCCGTGCGTCGTTCATCTTCTTCATTTACACGGCATTGGCCCTCGACCAAACTGCTTGCGTGGGTAGTCGGTCTTGGGCTGGCTTTGCTGTGCGTCTCGGCAAGCTGGGCGCAATCCGACGTCATCTCGGATATCGATGTGACCGGCAATCGCCGCATTCCCAAAGAAACTATCCTGGCTCGCATTTTCACTCATCCCGGCGATATCTACGACACGGCCTCTTTAGAGCGTGATTTCAATTCGCTGTGGAATACCGGCTACTTCGAGGACATCAAGTTTAGTCGGGAACAGACTCCAAAGGGGTGGCGGCTGATCGTTCAGGTGAAAGAAAAGCCGACCATCCGCGAGATCAATTACGTCGGCCTGAGTTCGGTTTCCACCAGCGATGTTCTGGATCGCTTCAAAGAAGCAAAAGTGGGATTGGCGGTTGAGAGTCAGTACGACCCGACGAAGGTCAAAAAAGCGGAAGTGGCCGTCAAAGGGCTGCTGGCGGAACACGGCCGGCAATTTTCCACGATCCGCACCGAAATTCGGCAGATTCCACCCGCCGCAATCGGCTTGACGTTTGTAATCAAAGAGGGTCCCAAGGTCAAAGTAGGAAAGATAAAGTTTGAGGGCAATAAGAACGTCAATACTCGAACCTTGCGCTATGCCATGAAGAACCTGCGGCCCATCGGCGTTCCGCATTCGATTTTCCTGGAAAATCTCTTCGCACGCACCTACGACGCCACCAAGCTGGATGAAGATACCGAACGCGTCCGCAATGAATACCAGAACCGCGGCTACTTCAAAGTTATCGTCGACCAGCCCAAGACGCAGATTCACGATACTGGACACGCGGGCGCTCAC
>DATNMU010000300.1:0-13904 GCA_035602195.1 Candidatus Acidiferrum sp. | reverse complement strand
TGTCTGAGTGGGGCACGGCGTGGATTTGGGAGCTGCTGGTTCCGGTGATGGCATCGCTTGGGCTCGCCGTCGGACGCGCTGGCCGGAGATGGGGCGTGGACGCGTGGCTGGCGCAACGGTGGCCATCTTCTCTTTTCTGGTAATCGGGGGTGGTGTTTGGGCCTGGGTCACCTGAAAAAGATCGCTTGAATCACGCTCACGTGCGAGTTTCCGTCATCATCCCCACTCACAATGAAGCTCAGGCGATTGAGCGCGTCTTAGCAGACCTTCCGTCCGATCTCACGACGGAGGTCATCGTTGTCGACAGCAACTCGAATGACGGGACACCCGAGATCGCCGCAAGAATGGGAGCCCAGGTTGTTCAGGAACCCCGCCGCGGCTATGGGCGAGCATGCCTCACGGGGCTGGCTGCGGCGAATTCCCCCGATGTGGTTGTGTTTCTTGATGGGGACTACAGCGATCGGCCCTCCGAACTGCCAATTCTTCTAGCGCCAATCATGACCGGACCTGCGGAGGGGCGTGCAGATATCACGCTCGGCTCGCGCTTGCACGGGCGGCGTTCTGCTGGGGCGTTGCCCTGGCATCAGGCGTTTGGGAATCGCCTCGCCGCCGGCTTGATCCGGCTTCTGTACGGGCTGAAAATCACCGATCTCGGTCCGTTTCGCGCTGGCCGCGCAGATGTACTACGCGCCCTCGCCTTGGAAGAGACCACCTACGGCTGGGCAGTTGAGATGATCCTGAAAGGCGCCCTGGCCGGATACCGCGTGGTTGAAGTTCCGGTGAGCTACTATCCGCGTATCGGAAAATCGAAGATCAGCGGCACGCTGAAAGGCACGGTCGGCGCCGGTTGGTTCATTCTCAGCTTGATCGTGCGGTATTATTTTCGGCGGCGAAGAGTCGGGACCCAAAGGCCGGCATAGGTTCGCGTCGGAGACCACCCGTTGTGGACGGACGGCCTTTCCGTCCCCGAAGTGGGATTAGTATTACAATTTCTCGTTTCCTAATATGACCGGGAGCTTAAGATGACGTCGAAAAAAGTAGGGTAGCGCCGGGCGTGAAATTACCGCTCGCAAAGCGGTTGCCAACTGGCAAGGAATGGCGAATCGTCGCGCCAGGAAAAGAAACGGCGCGGAGAGCGAGCTTGCTAAAGAAGTTCGTGATTGACGGTAAAACCTTTGCGATCTTTCATATCTTGCCGGGAACACGCCGAGGAACATAGCTGCACGGTACAAGCACGACGAAACTGGGAGAGTGGTTAGTCGTTTTGTCACAAGTGTATCCCTGATGGCAGATGTCAACATCACGCAAGCTGAAGCGGATTTCTTAATTGCCATGGAGAAGCATCGTCTCGGTGACCAGGTTTGGCTTTTTCCTGGCCCCGGTGAGCGAGTTTCGATTCCTTTGATATCGCAAGACAAACGGGAAAACTTTATGCTGGACGTGACACGATCACAAATTAAGCTAACGAAAGCCACATATCAGAACAGGGTGCGGCAGGCGATTATCCTTATGAGACTGGACCTTGACGGCCCGCCACATCGTAATCCTGATGAATCTGAAGTCCCGTGTCCTCATCTTCACATCTATCGTGAAGGCTGCAGCGATAAATGGGCTGTTGTTGCACCTTCGGGGATTTACAACCCCTCGATGAACCTTTTTTCGCTCTTCCAGGCGTTCATGGGCCACTGTAACATCACAGTGCCGCCTGACTTTCAGATGGGATTGTTTTCATGAGTGTGGCCGAAATCGAGAAACTCTTAAGCGACTACCGCCAGTGGCTCAAAGATAAGACCACTCTCCGTGAGGTGGATGACACTTGGGTTGAAATTACGACTCCTTACCTGGACCGGCACAACGACTCCTTGCAAATCTATGCAAGGCAAGAAAACGGCGGCTTTCTCCTAAGTGACGATAGTTACACGATCCACGATTTAGAAGCGTCGGGCTGCAACCTTCATACGGAAAAACGCCAAGATTTATTACGCATGACTCTGAATGGATTCGGCGTGAAGTTAAACCATGAAGCTTTGCAAATTCATGCCACGGCGCTCACATTCCCTTTGCGGAAACACAATCTCATACAAGCGATGCTTGCCGTGAATGATCTTTTTTATTTGGCCAAGCCGATTGTTGAGAGCCTGTTTTTTGAGGACGTAGTTGCATGGCTCGATGGAAATGATGTTCGGTACACGCCGAAGGTGAAATTCACTGGCATCAGCGGATTCGACCATCTTTTCGATTTTGTCATCCCAAAATCACGCAAGCAATCAGAGCGAATCGTACAAGCCATCAATCGCCCCACGCGTGACAGCGCGGAATCTTTTATCCACTCCTGGAGTGATACGCGCGAAGTTCGGCCTTCGGACTCCAAAGCGTATGCACTCCTGAATGATACCGACCAAACTATTTCGGGCAGTGTGATGGATGCATTCCGAAATTATCAAATACGACCTGTTCCTTGGACCCAGCGCGTCGACGTCGTTGCAGAACTTGCCGCCTGACAGGGTAAGGCAGGTTCCCATTCAAGCCGGTTTTTGGCTTGAGTGGGGCCGTTCTATTGATGGAGAAACTCCACCCGATGCGCGCTCACGTTTCCGCGCGGTCCATTCCGACTCGATCTCGACGCGGCCCTCACATCTAGTAGCATAGTAGTGGCGAAAACTGCTCCACTCCCAATCCTCCGGACGTTCACACAAACCAGCTTTCACCGGATTGCGATGAATGTAACGCAGCTTCTCCACAAACTGCGGGTAATCGCGAATGTTGAAATCGTAATACCGCTTTTGCCAGAAATGCTGCGCATCGCCAATCAAACGACGCGATACTCCCTGCTTCAACGACTTCAGCGCATCCGCTAACGTATCCTGCTGCGGTTCGCTAAGCAGCAAGTGCACATGCTCCGGCATGACCACATATCCATAAACCTGAAGCATGAAGCTGCGCCGCACGCGCTCCAGGGCTGACTCGAAGATTCGTCGGCTTTCCTTGGTGGCAAGCAGTCAAGCAGTCGATGGAGGCGGTAGCAGCAGAAAGTGACGAAATGACTCTTCCCGCTGTGCCGAAAACGCTTTAGTCCCCATGAAGAGGAGCTAGTCTGTTCGCTGGACTAAGTCTGTGACCTGTGAACATCCCCACTCAAGCCAAAACCGGGCTTGAATGGGCCACCGCGTCATATCGGGAGTGCCGTCTCTAGAGTGCCGTCGTATATTATTGCCCCAAGAATCTATGAAGTCTTCAAGCAAGGGCGCGCGTTGGTCGGGCAGGGACTGCACGCTTGTTGTTATGGCAAAGGCGCCGCGGCCGGGCATGGTCAAGACCCGCCTGGCTTCCAGCTTTTCTCCTGAGGCTGTCACTGCTTTCTATTGCTGTCTTCTCGAAGACACGCTGGCGCTGGCGCGGTCAGTGAGCGATGTGGAAGTTGCCGTCATGTGCCCGGACTCGGACGTAAGCGAGCTGGCGCAATTGGCCGGCGGCGAAGCAAGAGTAGTTGCGCAGCAAGGTGAAGGTCTTGCCGCCGGCCTCACTTCGGTGTTTGCGCACTTCGCACAAGGTCATCAACGGCGCGTTATTGCCTTCAACAGCGACAGCCCGCATTTGCCGCGCTCTGTTCTCGAAGACGCGTTCGAAACGCTGGCTGCACATGACGTAGTCGTTGGACCAACACACGACGGAGGCTACTACCTCGTTGGGGCAAAGGCTTCTCATCTTACGCTTTTCGCAGGCGATGGAATGGGCACCAGCAGCGCGCTGGAGAGACTCTTGTCGCGCGCACGTGCGCTTGAGCTCTCCGTAGGGTTCGCAGATACTTTCTACGATATTGATGTAGCTGACGACCTGACTCGGTTGGCAGAGGAGTTGCGTCTGGCTCCGGCAAGGGCGCCACGCACGGCGCGGTGGCTTAAAGAGTGGGATTCAACCGCTCATTGACCCGGACGGATGGTCGGCCAATTCTCGGATAAACACTAGCGCTGGTTACGCCAGCTTAGAAGCAGAAGGGGAAACACGCGAATGAAAAAGCAAAGGACGCCAGCATCCAAAGCACACCGACGCAGACGCAGAACACATTCAATTTCCGTGCCCGACCCTGCACGATGTTGAATGCCGCCCAAGCTATGCCAGCTAGGAATACACAAAAATAACCAGTCTGGACAGGTTCACTCCAGCGCACAAGCCACCATGTCCCTCCCACCTGAGTAACGTTCATCTTTACTGGTGGGGTGTAGTTCATCCATACCGAGTGGCCAAGCAGACGCTCGAACAATCCCGGCAGCGCCAAGGGCAAGCTTCCGACTCCGACCGCGAAGAACAGCAGAAAGCAGACCATGAATAAAGGCCCTCGCGACACTAACGTTTCGCGCGGTTTCTTGCGAAACAGCAGGTATGCAGCGAGCACAGCGATGCTTATGTTGACGAAAGAAAACAGGCCGTGTCGAATGTCCATTCGCACCCCGCTTCGCGGCGTTACTTGGCCGATTATACGGGGGTGGCGATAACTGTTGTAACATCGCGATTCCGCTCATTGATCGTGCAGGGGCTGGTGCCGGGAGTGGGAACTTGTGGCGGCAAGTTCCGAACGGGCATGGGAGAATGCAACAGTGAAGATCACTCCCGCGTGGAGAGTGTACATACTCGGCGCCACGTTGTGCGTGGCGCTAACGATCTGCTCACGCAACTTCGGCGATAGGGGCGGGCCGTACTTCATGGCCGCGCTGACGGTTGCTGGCATCGCCTACCTCCTTGCCATTCGTGAGTTCTTCTCGACCCCGAGTTTCCCGCGCCATGTCATCGTCATCGGCCTCGTGTTGGCTGCTTTGTGGCATCTGCCATTTCTGCTGACGCCGCCGGGTTCGGATGACGACATTCATCGATATGTTTGGGATGGACGCGTGCAGCGGCTCGGCTACAACCCTTATATTGTCGTTCCCGGCGACCCTGCACTCACTGGGTTGCATACACCAGAAACCCGCACGCTGAACCACGCGGACTTGCCAAGTCCGTATCCGCCGGGGGCCGAGCTTTTTTTTCGAGCCATCGCAGCGGTTCATGAGTCTGTCTTTGCGCTGAAGGTAGCATTTCTAATTTGCGGCGCGGCAATTGTTTTTGTTTTGCTCGATGTCTTGCGTAGTAGCGGGAAAGGAGCGCAGTGGGTTTTAGCTTATGCCTGGAACCCGCTGCTGGCGGTGGAACTAGCCGGCAGCGGGCACATCGATATCGTCGGCGCGCTGCTGTTGTTGGTTTCATTCGCCGCGCTGGGGCGGCGATGGCGTGCGGTTGCAGCCCTGGCATTTGGGCTGGCTATCGCAGTGAAATTGCTTCCGATTGTGTTGCTGCCACTGTACTGGAAGAGGGTGCGAATACGGGACGCCGCGCTGGCGGCAGTCGTGGTCGGGCTCCTGTACGTACCATTTCTTAACCACGGGCGAATTCCGACCGGCTCGCTCGGCACTTATCTGTACAGTTTTCGCTTCAATGATCCGGTATTTGCCACGCTCGAGCGAGTAGTGGCTCCGCAGCTCGCCGTGGGGCTGGCAGTGCTCGTCGGCTTTCTTGCCGCAATCTGGATGAGATCGAAATCCGAGGCGTTATCTCCCGACGCATTTGCATGGCCCATGGCAGCATCGCTTCTCTGCGCTCCGGTTGTATATCCGTGGTATCTGCTCTGGCTGCTGCCGTTCGCGCGGTCGGCCTCGACGGTGCCCCTCATCATCTGGACGGTGAGCATTATTCCCACATACTACGTGTGGCACTTGCGCATGCTTGGCCGTCCTTGGATAGTTCCTGGGTGGATTATGCTGCTCGAATACGGAGCGGTGGCAGTGGCGGCCGTAATTATCGGGTTGCGACGACTCAAGCGACCAGTAGCCATCGGGCGCACAGCAATTGGGGGTGTATAATTCGCAGCCATCGGACAAGGCGTCCGATGGGTGGCGCGGGTCAGGATACTGTCCGCATATCTCCTTGTATCCAGAATCTCTTGCGCGTCATCCAAGGCAGCATCCGTTCAATTCTCCGAGGAGCGAACTCCATGACAAATGCGAGCCGTGCAACGATAATTCGTTTTCTGACTTTCGGGGTCCTGATTCTTACGTCGACTTCCTGGGCGCAGACGCGCGCGCCAATTCTCGATCAAATCGCCAAGACCTATGGGGTCGATTCCTTCAAGCAAGTCGAAGCGATCCGCTATACCTGGAACGGAGAGATCACCGGACTCTTCAAAGCTTCCCGCAAGTGGGAGTGGGAGCCCAAAACTGGCAAGGTTTCCTACGAGGGAAAAGACAAAGACGGCAAGCCGGTCAACGTGACTTACATGCGCTCAGAAATCAACGCCCAAGCGGATGACCTGAAAAAACAAACCGACGCGGGATTCACCAACGACAATTATTGGCTCCTGTTCCCGTTACATGCTTACTGGGACACCAGCGCCACGGTGACCGATGAAGGTATGAAGAAACTGCCGTCGGGGGCTGGGTCAGCGACGCTGGTCTCGGTGAAGTATGGAGCAGAACTCGGCGGTTACACGCCCGGCGACACTTGGGATCTTTACGTCGGCAAAGACAACCGCATCGAGTACCTTGTGTTCCATCACGGAGGGGACAAGAAGCCAAGCCTCGTCAAAGCAACCTGGGTCGGCTACAAAAAGGCGGGACCTCTTCTGATCTCAACCGAGCACCGCGGCAATGCCGATGGCAAGCCCCTGCACATTTTCATGTCGGACGTGGCGGTCAAGCTAACGGGCTCGGACAAATGGGTGAACGCGCAATAACTGGCTCTGGCTCCGAATTGATTTCGTTTCTTACAAACCAGTATCCCGAGCAATGACCACCGTAGTGCAGGAACTGCTCAGTTTGGGCAGATCGCGGGTAGCGGCCATTTGGATTTTCATCTGTGGCCGTTCCCCCCGAACGATCGGACAATAATAATCCGGTTGCTGCAGCGCGCCCTGCAGCCGTCGCCGTCCAGCGCAGCCGCCGTGGCATGAGTCCCGGAACTCGCAGGGCTGGCACGCTTCGGGAAGGGTGCGGGCCTGCTCGAAGGGCGCGGAGTTCAGAATGTCGAGTCCCGTCGAGATCAAGTCCGACAGCGGCTCACCCGATCCCGGCCAATAAACGCAGGGTTGTGTGGTGGCTCGCGGCGTAACTCGCACGGTGCTTACGCCACATCCTCCGCGGCGCGGCGGGAGGCCTGCCATCGCTCGAACCAGTGGCTCGCCAATGGCGATCACGTCCGTTTCCGCAAACAGGCGGCGAAAGCCTTCCCAGTATTCCTCGTACGACAGCGCATAAAGGTCTGAGCGCACCGCCTGATAAACGTTCACGCGTAGGGGAGCGCCGAATTTTTTGGCTACGCGCGCGACCTCCGCCAGACGCAAATAGTTTGCCTTCATCATGACTGCGATGATGGTTACCGGCACGCCGAGCCTTACGCACCGTTCTGCCTGCTGGTGGATCAGCTCCCAATTGCCGTCTCCGCGCTGTGCATCCTGTTCCGCTTGCGTCGGGTAATCGAGAGAAAACTCAATATCATGAAAGGCACGCAATTCGTTGTCTTCCAACACAGCAACGCTATGGCCGTTGGAAGTGATGGTGAGCTTGACGGGCCGCGTTCGCAGGTAGGCCAGTATCGCTTTAAACTCCGGATGCATGCCGTTCTCGCCGGTGCCGAGATTCGCCGAACGGATGGGAAATCGTTCCATCACGGACTTCACTTGATCCAGAGAGAGGCGATCGGTGCGGGTTGGATCGCGGTAGCAGAAGGAACAGCTGAGATTGCATTCGTTGGTGAGTCCAAGCCCGAGAGAAATACCTTCATCCGGCGCCTGCACGCGGGATGTAGCCGATGAAGACTGCATTGTGATGTCGTTCACGCAACATCCTCGATCGCCGGGCCTGGACGAGTTGCGAAGTATTGTTTGTAGCGGGCGACTGCAGCGAACTCCGGTCTGCTGCCCAGCTTGCGCTCGAGTTCGAAAATTCGCTCATACTCGGCGGTGCGAGAAATCTGCAGTGGCAAATAATCCGCCACTACACGTACACCCGTTTCAGCAGTCATGGTCAGAGCCGCCGCTTTCATCATGGCTTGCATGCTATCGGACGTAAATAGTCGTACCCGGCCTCCGTATAAAGATTCTTGTCCCCACTCTGCCGTGAGATTATTTTCTGCCGCAGCCAAGTCGCCCGATTGAATAGCGGCCTTCAATACTTCGCCGGCGCGGTTGCGCACAAGGACTGACAGTATCGCTGATGAATTCCGCAAGGCGCGAGCAGCGCCGCGCAAAATAGTAATCGGGTCGTCGAGATATTCCAGTACGTTGTGGCACACAATTACGTCGAAAGATGCGGCGGGAAACAAGTTCATCAGCCGCGAAGCGTCCCCATGTTGCAGCACGATCTTTTCCGTAACTCCTGCTTCTTGTGCTGTGCGTTTCGCGATATCCAGCATCGCCTGAGATGAATCCAGCAGCGTCACATGCATGCCCAGACGCGCCAGACGGAGTGCGGTAGCTCCTGTACCGCAGCCGATATCCAGGGCAAATAACGAGTTCTGAGCGTGCGACCGCGGAAGAAAATTCCGCAGATTGGCAAAGGCCAAGTCGGTGCGCAGTCGGCCCTCGGGCGTTGCAAGATAGGCCGTGTACTTCTCGACACCGCTCTGGAAACGTTCGCTTTCGGTCATGGTGGTCATCAATTTATGTGTCGCACATTATTTATGGTCGCTCATTCATGCGACATGCAAGCGTAACCGTTCCCCGATCCAGTCACTGGCAAGCACAAGGGCGTAAATGACAAGGATTAGGGTACTCAGGCGAGGGTAGAAACCGAGCTGCACGTTGTTGTAGATTGCCTGCCCGAGTCCGCCCCCGCCGACCAGGCCTAAGATAGTTGCGGCGCGGAGGTTGGTCTCCCAACGCAGGACAGTGTAACTGCTCAGCAAAGGACGGGCCTGCGGCCAGATCGCCCAGAG
This sequence comes from Candidatus Acidiferrum sp., assembly GCA_035602195.1. GTDB lineage: Bacteria > Acidobacteriota > Terriglobia > Terriglobales > Acidobacteriaceae > Sulfotelmatobacter. Next base: position 4,943 of record DATNMU010000300.1, on the reverse strand, counting down.
CAACACCTGGAGACGACTTGCCCCGAGGGAACGCAAGGCTTCGACCGGCCGAAGAGGCACTTCCTCCATCGTTTCTGCATACAGCTTGCCCAGCACGCCAGCCGTGTGAAGCCCGAGGGCAATCGTACCCGCGAATGGGCCGATACCCACGGCAAGGATGCAGATGAGAACCCAAACCAATTCAGGAATGGAACGCAGGATATTAAGCACTAAACGCGCGCTCCAAAAAAGAAGCGATCGCAGCACTCGATCCGTCACGCCGTGCTTCCCAGGAGAATCACTGTGCACAAAAGTAAGATTGGAGGTCGCTGGCACGGCCAACACAACCGCCAGCGCCATGCCAATGAGCGTGCCCATCAATGAGATCGCAATCGTCTGCAGCAGCGCCGTTCCAAGGCTACTCACGAAAGCCCAGGTGAAATCGGGGGGCAGCATGCGCCGAACGAAGCCCGTAAGGCGCGCGGCAATCCCAGCCTGAGTCAATGTCTGTGGGGTGAAACCGGCCAGCGCAAAACTGGCCACTACCACAAACAGCAATAGCGTCCACACGACGAGTCTCCGAGAATTGCTTGCAAGCGGACGCAGCACTGACAACGTTCTTTGTGCCTTAATATCGCGCGCACCATTACCGTGGATGAAGCGAGCCCGCAGATAGCGGCTAGCCGCATCCGTGACGGTGAGCAGCATGATGAACACGAGAAGAAGCGTCAGTACCTGGCCGTACTCGAACATTCGCATGGAGACGCTGATTTCGTATCCGATGCCGCCCGCTCCCACAAACCCAAGCACCGCCGCCGCCCGCACGCAGCACTCGAACGAGTAGAGGCTGTAGGCCATCAGATGAGGCATTGCTTGCGGCCAAATACCGCGCAGGAAGATCTGCATGCGTGTAGCGCCGGTAGACTGCAACGCCTCGAGCGGTCGCGGATCCACGTGCTCGAAGACATCCGCATAGACGCGGCCGAGCACGCCGCTATAGGCCAGGGCGAGTGCGAGCGTTCCAGCAAGGGACCCCAGTCCCACCGCTGCCACAAACAGCAAAGCCCAGAGCAGATCAGGCACGGATCGCAGAAAACCCAAGATTATCCGCGCCAGCCGGTTTGCCATCCAGCCGACTCGGTAGGCGAAACGATCGTCGACTGCCACCAATACGCCGCGGTTCCACAAAGTACCAGTAGCCAAAACTCCCAGTGGCAGGGCAACGGTAAGTGACAGAAGGGTACCTGCAACCGCGATAGCCATGGTTTGGGCTACTGCGCGCAACACCGAACGGAGAAATTCCGGCGACAGATCGGGTGGGAAGAGCCGGCTCACAAAGTTCCAGATGGCGGCCGCTGTGGCAAGTCGAAGCAAGACTCCCGGGCGTATCTCTGCAAACCGCCAGCAGAAAGCCAGCAATGCAGATGCCGCGACAAGGGACAGTATGCCGCGGGCCGTTATCAGCGGGCGCGCGCGCGCCGAAATACTATCGAGCACAACGGAATTTGTACGGGAAGTAGTCGCCATCGCGATCTCCGGGCGATTTGCCGCCGCGAGCGTAGAGCGTACTCAAGAGGTCATCCTGAAGCTCGCATGGAGGCACATCAAAGGAAAGGCCACCTGCACGCAGCCCGACCACGCGCGGAAAGTGTCGCGTTGCCAGATCCACTTTGTGGACTGCCATGATCAAGGTCTTTCGGCCATCACGCGCCAGTCCAGCGAGCAGCGAAGTCATCGTTTCTGCCAACTCTGGATCGAGCGATGCCGTCGGTTCGTCAGCCAGAATTACGTCCGGCGATTGCATGAGCACACGAGCGGCGGCCAGGCGCTGTTGCTGGCCTCCCGAAAGTTCATCGGCGCGTGCTCCGCGTTTATCTGCCAGACCAACCATCTCCAGTGCATGCAGCGCGAGTTCCGAGTCAGACTTCGTAGGCTGAAGGATGCCGCGGAGTGTGGTCAGAAGAGACATTCGTCCCAGCGCGCCGCAGAGCGTGTTATCGAGCGCGGTCAGTGAAGGAACGAGGTTGTGCTGCTGATAAATCGTACCCACCCGCCGGCGCATCGCTCTTAGCCCACTGCTGGTCAACGAAGAAGTATCGCGCCCGTCAAAAAACACAGAGCCCGCAGTCGGCCGTAACGTTCCATTCAACAGTCGAAATAACGTCGTCTTGCCGGCGCCCGACTGACCAAGAAGGGCGATCTGCTCCCCTGGACGCACTTGCAGCGTGATGCCGTTGATTGCCTGTACCTGCTCGCGGCGTTGCGGGAAGAATTTGGTCACGCCATTGAGCGAATAGATCACTTTAGAAGCCCTTCATCGCGGGCTGCTTGCCGCAATTTATCGTAACTCGCGTCCTCAGCACGCGAGTACTTGGTCGCATTGAGCAGGTCAAGGATGACCTTATGCTCTGGGTTGGATGCATCGAGCTTCAGCAAAGCATCGGCAAAACTCCCGCTCAGCTTCGGATCAAGCCCTTTTCGTGCAACCCAGACATAATCGAAGAAGGCGGGCGTGGTGTAAAACACCCTCACTTGCTCCGGCGAGATTTTTCCTGACTTCATCATGGTGCCGAACACCAGTTCATCCATGGCACCGGCATCCACCTTGCCGTTGGCGACCGCCAGCGCCGTTGCGTCATGCCCGCCGCTGTAGAGAGCCTTAGCGATCACACCTGGATCGACATTGGCTGCGCGCATGTAATACGCCGGCATGAGATGTCCGGAGGTCGAGTTCACGTCGCCGAAAGCGAAGGAGTGTCCCTTCAAATCCGCTAGCGAATTGATTCCAGATTTAGGTTGGGTGATGAATACGCTGTGAAAGTTCTGGTCGCGCTCCCGCTGCACCAGGGGAAGCACGCCGGCGCGCCGCGAAGCTTGTACAAAGGTGAAGCCACCGAGATAGGCTATATCGACCTGGTCATTCGCGATTGCCTCCACCACCGCTGCATAGTTTGTGGGGACCACCAGTTCGATGCGAGAACTGGTTTCTTTCTCTAGATATTTTACGAGCGGCTGGCTCTGACGCACGATCTTTCCAGGATCGGTGGTAGGGATCATGGCGAGGCGGAGGGCGTGGTCGTTCCCACCACCACCGCTGCGCGTGCAGCCGGCTGTGACCAGCAACAGAACCACGACGACTCCCAACGCTTTCTTCTGCATCGTAAGCCTCCAAGATTCTCCATGGGACGCGACAGCCTCGGCCTGGAGAGCCGTGAATCGCGACGAAAGGTCCTTTCGGTGGCCTCAGCCTCCCGGTTGACGGGCCGTCGCTTACGCCTGAGAAGGATAGCATCTGGCTGAGCACGAACCGTCGTCAATGGCGACGAAGTAACTTTACTTGATCGAGTGGACGTCGAACACCTGGCCCGTGCCTGCTTGAAATTTATCGAGATTTCCTCGAATCTGTCGAATACGCGGTCTCTCATACGTCATACATTCGGACCCACAAGGCCCTGATAACAGATTACATGGAGAAAATCCGATGCAATTCGCCCTGCTGGTCTACGAGTACCCGAAGCTTTTGCGGCACGCAATGCGGACGAAAATGATCCCCACCTCGGTGGGTGGCGGGCGTACGCTAATTTTTTATTGTCTCTGTCGAAATAATTCCGTCTTACCCGTCAAACCTGTAGAAGTGGCTTAACGGTCAAGTTGGCCCCCGCAGAGGTGAACGATGTGTCCATTCTGTTTGGCAACCATGGGAGTAGTCGTCGCCGGGGCGGTTTCCAATGGCGGTCTAGCAGCATTGGCTGTGAAAGTTAGCTCAGCTTGATCCCTTGCGAAGCAGGTGTTTGCTTAGGCACCAACTGAGCGCAGACATATCGTAGCGAACGTGCTACGATTCCCGGCAAGTTCTGAGCTTGTGGGAGGCGACTTATGGCAACCGCACTTAGGCCCCTCAGTACAGGAGAATTGCTCGACCGAACTTTCTCTCTATATCGCAACCACTTCATGTTGTTTGTCGGGATCTTCGCTCTGCCCCATCTTTGTGTTCTTGCTTTCCAGTGTTTATCCCTTGCGTTGCAGACGCCGGGTAGCAACCTTCGTAACGTGCTCGTGATCTCTGTTTTTGGTCTGATCGCGGCGGTTTTGAGCATGGTGGTTGCTGCCGCCGCGCAAGCTGCCACGGTAGTCGTGGTCTCGCAGGTTCACCTCGGTCGACCCGCCGGCGTGATGGATTCATTTTCGAAAGTGAAACATCAAATTGTCGGAGTAATCGGCCTTTCGCTCAGGATCGGACTCTTCGTGGGATTGTGGAGCCTTCTGTTTATCGTGCCGGGAATCTTGAAGGCAATCGAGTGGTCATTGGCCATTCCTGCAAAGGTTCTGGAGGACAAGAATGCCAGCGAGGCAATGTCCCGAAGCTCGGAACTTAGCCAGGGGAACCGCGGCCGCATCTTTGTCATTTGGTTCCTGTTCATGGTACTCAGCATCGGAATAAGCATGCTTCTTCAGTGGCCTATCCAAATTGGGGCAAGAGCTGGTGGAGGAGGTATATCCCCGGTGCGCAATGTCGCGGTTGTATGGCAGGTCGCGTCGCTGATCGCGACATTTTTTGCGCAATGCCTGGTAGGTCCGCTGGCTACTATCGCATTCTCTCTTGTTTACTATGACGAGCGGGTGCGGAAAGAAGCCTTTGACCTGCAGTTGATGATGGCCACCATCGATGCACCCGAACTCCAGGGCGCCCCGGCGTAAAAGGGCGCATGACATCAAGGTGCACCTGCATTTTCGCCGGACTCTTGATCGCCAGCTGCTTCTGCGTGGCCGATTCGAGATCTGGTAAAGATTTCACCGTCGCCGAATATCACACGGAACTTGACCAGTTACTGGTTGCTGCACAACAGCTCGACAGTTCGGGACGTTCCATCCCCCCGATCCTGAAGGATTTGCCGCCCAGCTGGCGAGTTCGCACGGAGCAGCAAGATTTCGAGATTTCCACGGAAGGTCTGCAGCAGGACGTC
>DATNMU010000299.1:0-2273 GCA_035602195.1 Candidatus Acidiferrum sp. | reverse complement strand
CGGCTTCATGCATCAGGCCGCGGATGGCGTAGTGGGCCATGAGCAGGCCCCAGAATTCCTGCTGCACCAACTCCGGCGTTTTGCTACGCAGCACGATCTGTGCCCCGCGCAGATGCGTCTTGAGTTCGTCCAGGGCGGTTTGTCGGGTAAGGGACTGGCGCGGCGCTGAGTTTCCTCGCCCGTTTCCAGCCCCTCCCCATAAGAACTGCTCGTGAGGTTTTCCCTCAAGCAGCTCACCCAGTGAATTTCGCCGAAAGGGTTATGCGTCCTGTCGTCGGACGGCCACTTTCACTTCCCCTCCCCAACGCCGGGCAGGGGCTGGATTTTCCAGTCCCAGTACAGCCTCAGGACGTCGTAGAGGTATTCGTTACTCCATCGCCGCCATCCCACACTCGACTTTCGCCGCCGCTTCCGCCGCGTCAACAGAGTGCGAACCTTCATCTCAACGTAGTCGCGGACCTCGCTAAAGGCCCGACTGGAATTGCCCACCCGGAAATAGTTGACCCACCCAGCGAGCGTGGCGTTGATTTGCTTCACCAGTTCCGGCATGGGGGTCGCACCCCCGCGCCTAATGATGTCGCGGATCTTGGCTTTGACTGCCTTGCGGGCCTTCTTTTTCGGGGTCATCAAGACAAAATATCCGTCTCCATTCCGCTTGCGGACGCGACGCAGGTCGAACCCCAGGAACCCGAAGGCTTCTCCTTTCAGCACGTCCACCAGCTTGGTTTTCTCCTGGTTCAATTCGACACCGATGAGTGCGAACTGTTCCCGGACCCGTTGCAGAGCCCGTTCGGCCCAGCCCCGTTTCGTGTGGTGGCCGCTGATGGTGATGACGATATCGTCGGCGAACCGATGATAGTTCACGGCCTCGTAGGCTCCCTCTGCCGTTTTGCGGCGGATCGCGTCAAAGAACCAATCCACCTCGTTCAGGTAGATATTCGCCGCCAGCGGGCTGAACGGTCCCCCTTGCGGGACACCGACCTTTCCGCCGACTTTGATGATCTGTTTCACCAGGTGCAGGACTTGCGGGTCCTCGATTCGCTGCGCGATCTTGCCTAACAGCACTGAATGCTGGATCGTGTCAAAGTAGCGCGACAAATCCAAGTCAATCACTGTAGACATGCGCCGCATCACACTGCGCCTGACTTGCGCCAGAGCGCCGTGTGGCGACCGCTTCGGTCGAAATCCGTAGGAGTTGGAGCAAAAATCCGCCTCGAAGACGGCTTCCAGGATCAGCTTCACTGCGCCTTGCACCACGCGGTCGCGGATGCATGGAATCTGAAGCGTTCGGACTTTGCCATTTCCCTTCGGGATCTCTACTCGGCGGTTCGGCATGGGCTTGTACCTGTCTGTGATGAGGTCTTCCCGCACCGCCGCAAGAAACGCCGACCGCCCCGCGGACTCGATGTCAGAGAATTTCTGGCCATCGACCCCAGCGGCACCGCCGTTGCTCTTTGCTATACGGTAGGCCTCTTCGAGGGTCTCGATCTTCGTCACGTGCACGAAGAGCCCCCAGAAGCGATGCGTTTTGTCAGACTTCGCCTTTCGATATATCCGCCGCCGCAGTTCCTGCAGATTGATGGGTGCTTTTGTCATTTCACCCCTGCCTCACCTTGGTTAGCGGAGTACTCACCGGTCCGGGCCCTTCCCTCCGGGCGCGTTTTGCTGCACGCCCATCGACGGTACTGCGACCCGATCCGCCACCCTGATGCCTATGACTGCATTTCCCACTCACGGTTATAGCTGTCATCTCCTCGACGAGTTTTCTTCGCCAGGCACCGAGGGTTTCTCCAGTTTCCACATCTTCCTTCACACCATGTCGCCGCTGATACCCCGCCGGTGAGAGCCGCCGTGTCGGACTCGTTTCGGCCAGCCCTTGCTGCTTTCGCACGTTATAGACCGTCTCAGCCACCGGAGATTCGTGTAACGAGGCTACGTCTGCGTTCACTGTTCGTTGCAACCTGGTGCGTTGCGCACACTCCTTTCCGAGTATGTTGTCGGAGGGCTCCGTCGTCTTGCTTGCGCGCCACGACGCCTCCCCAGCTACGAGGCCTGAGTCTTTTGGCCTCGGTCGGTCTTGCACCGACTGGACGATGTGTCCTTGACTGGACACGCCTATCTGCCACCGGTCTTTGTAGATCGCCGCGATATTCGAAGCGGCCAACTTCAGATGGTTGGTTATGAACACCATGGTGTCCTGCTTCTCTTCCAGCCAGACCTCAATCCGCCGCAGTCGCATAGGTTCCGCCGACTCTTTGTCGGTCGCCAGGATG
>DATNMU010000298.1:0-23552 GCA_035602195.1 Candidatus Acidiferrum sp. | reverse complement strand
CGATTTGGGTCGCAGGCAGTTGTAGTGGCCATCGATGCCAGAAAGGTCAACGGAGGTTTTGAAGTGTTTGTCGCCGGCGGACGGGTGCCCACGGGCAAGGACGCGATCCAATGGGCGCGGGAAGCGGCTGCGTGCGGAGCGGGAGAAATCTTGCTGACCTCAATGGATCGCGACGGAACGCAATCCGGCTTTGACTGCGAACTGGTACGCGCCGTCGCAGATGCGGTTTCCATTCCCGTGATCGCTTCCGGTGGCGCTGGATCGGCGCGCGATTTCATCGACGTGTTTCGCGACGGATGCGCCGATGCTGCCCTGGCTGCTTCCATTTTTCATTTTGGCATCGAGAATATTGGACAGCTGAAGAGCGAACTGCGCGACGCCAGCATACCGGTGAGGTGGCCATGCTGATTCCGTCGATTGACCTGATGGGCGGCAAGATTGTGCAGTTAGTGCAAGGCGAAAAAAAAGCGCTGGAGTTCGACGACTTCGATTATTGGATCGATCGCTTCTCGAAATATCCGATTGTGCAGGTAATCGATCTGGATGCAGCCCGGGGGCTTGGAAATAACCGGGCCATTGTAAGTGAAGTTGTGCGGCGGCTTCCTTGCCAGGTGGGTGGCGGGATTCGCACCGCCGAAACCGCGCGAGAGCTTTTAGAAGCGGGAGCGCGCAGGGTCATTTTTGGTTCTGCGTTATTGAAGAATGGTGAGATCGACACCGAGTACGCCGCAACGCTGGCAAATTCACTTGGCGCCGCGGCGTTGGTATTTGCACTCGATTCAAGAGGCGGACGGGTTGCGATTGAAGGGTGGCGGAAAGACACTGCTCTTACCGCGTTCGACATGATTCGAGCACTCGAACCGTTCTGCGAAACCTTTCTCTACACCCACATCGATACAGAAGGGTTGATGGGCGGAATTCCGATGAACGTTGTTGCTGCAATCCGGCGAGCCACTTCCCGGCGACTGGTGGTGGCAGGCGGCATCAAAACGCAACAAGAAATCGACAGCCTCGACGCGATGCGCATGGACGCAGTTGTCGGCATGGCTTTGTATTCCGGCCGGCTCTCGGTCTGAATTAACTCGTAAACGAAGGCTGAATAATTGCTGGAGCTAGTCGGGCTCGAACCGACGGCCTCGTCATTGCGAACGACGGCGTCCTCCAAATTGCCTCCTTTGCCTGCCTGCACTTGCAATCGAGTCACGTTCCATTACATTCCAAAACTTTTTCCAAATTTCAGGTTCGCCGGGAGAGTTGCCTCACAGTTTTTCCGGCTCGTCCCTGGTTGCAGGCGCGGCATTTCCTGACGCGCCCGCAACCTCGGATGTTCACTGCACAATCCAGGCTCGCCTCGCCCGCTTGGCTGCAATTTTTGTTGCAAATAAGAAATCCTGCAGCGCGCATCTGCTCAAGCTGCAAGAAAAAACCATTGAGCTATAACAACACAACTGGAATTTGCGTCCAGTGTCAGGGGCGCCAGGGCGGCAGGGTTCGCTCCAAGAAGACAGACGGGCGCAACGGAGCGGAGCTGCGCCCAGAAGTTCGCTCGACACGGTTGAGTCTCCTAATTCTGGTTTTCGCTCAGACCTGTAGCACATCACCCTCGCGGGCCACCATCTCGTACAAGACAGGATTGACGAAGAATCCGATGAAGAGCCGGGAGATGAGGCCGGCCACGATGACGATGGCGAACGGCCTTTGAGTGTCTGATCCAATACCGGTGGAAAGCGCGGCTGGCAGCAATCCCAGGCAGGCAACCAGGGCGGTCATCATAATCGGACGAAGCCGCAGGAGCGAAGCTTCCCTGGTGGCGGGGCGGATCTCCATACCTTCACGGCGCAGCTTGTTGATGTAGGAGACGAGAATGACCGCAGTTTCCACTGAAACCCCTAGCAAAGCCAGGAGACCCAAGACCGAGGAAACGCTGAAGGGAGTGTGTGTGAGTTTCAGCGCAACCAGCGCCCCCACCGGTTCCGTCATGATTACACCGAGAGCGATGGTGACGGGAAACTTGAAATTTCCGTACAGGGCAAACAAGATCATGAAAATTAAGACGACGGCGAGAGGGCCAATAAAGTACATCTGCGATTTGGCTTCCAAAAACTGGCTGTATTCGCCGCCCCATTCCATCCGGTAACCCTGCGGCAGGACCACCACTTTCTTGACGGCCGCTTGGCCGTCTCGAACAGCCCGTTCCAAATCACGCCCTTCCACACTGTATTGCACACCGATGTAGCGGGAATTATTTTCGCGATAAATAAAGGACGCACCGTTTCCCTGGCTGATATTGGCGAGCTGGCTGAGCGGAATCTGCTGCCCGTCGGGTGTACCCACCAACAGGTTTCCGATCTCGTGCGCGCTGCTGCGGAACTGAGGCTGCATTCGGACAACCAGATCGAACAGCTTTTCCCCCTGAATGACCTGGGTGACGGCCTGCCCTCCAACGGCTGCTGAAATCACAGCTTCGACATCCGAGACATTGATCCCATAGCGCGCGATCTTGTTTCGATCAACGTCGACCAGCAGGCTGGGCTGGCCAAGTTCGCGCACCACGGTAAGATCGGTAAACCCTGGCACATTGGTCAGGGTGTTCTTGATCTGGATCGCTTTGTCCTGCAATACATTCAAGTCCTCTCCGTATATCTTGACCGCCAAAGAACTCTTGAGGCCGGTGAGGGCTTCGTCCACGGCATCTTCGGCGGGCTGAGTATAGTTGAAAATAATTCCCGGAAAGGACGTAAGTTTCTTGTTGATCGATTCGATGAGCTGTTTTTTCTCGCTGATCTGGCCGGTCCAAGCCTTGTCTTTATAGGGCTTGAGGCCAACGTAGAATTCACAATTAAAAAATCCCGTGGGGTCGGTGCCGTCGTCGGGACGTCCCAACTCGGAGCCCACAACGGTGACCTGCGGATAAGACATGAGAATGTCGCGGATTTGTGGAGCAATGCTGCTGGCCTCCTCAAAAGAAATGGTGTAGGGCATGGTTGCCCGTACCCACAGCGCACCCTCATCGAGATGAGGCATGAACTCGCCGCCAATGAATGGAACAAGAAGAAGCGTGGCGCCGAAGATCAAGGTGGCAATCACGATGGTCGTTTTCGGCCGGTCGAGCGCCCAATCCAGTTGAACCGCATATTTCCGCTTCATCCACTCAAATGCGCGATTTGGCTTCTCGCGCACGCCCCTCTTAAACCAATAGGAAGCCAGCACAGGAATCAGCGTGAGCGTGAGAATAAGCGCGCCCACCAGAGCGAAGGACATCGTTTCCGCCATGGGATGGAACAACTTTCCCGACGGCCCGCTTAGCGCGTAAATCGGAAGGTAACCAGCAAGAATGACGGCCACCGAATAGAAGATGGGTCGATCCACATCTTTTGCAGCGGCGAGAATAACCTCGTTCAGGTTATAGGTCTGGCCTTCCCGTAATGCCAGTTCACGGTAGATGTTCTCGATCATCACCACCGTTCCATCGATGACAATCCCAAAATCGATGGCGCCGATGGAAAGCAAATTCGCGGCGACGTCGTGCGCGTGGAGCACGATGAACGCGAACAAAAGCGACAGCGGAATGGTGAGGGCCACAATGACGGCCGCTCGAAAGCTGACTAGAAAGAAAATCAGCACGACCAAGACCAGCACCATGCCACGAAGCAGATTAGCTTCCACCGTGTCCGTAGTCAGGCCGACCAATTCGCTGCGGTCGTAATAAGGATGAATCTTGACGTCAGGCGGCAGGATTTGATGGTTCAGTTCCTCGGTTTTTGCTTCCACTCCTTTAAGGACATTTTGGGTTTGCTCTCCGCGCAGCATGAGAATGACGCCTTCCACGGCGTCGTCATTCTTTTGAAAACCGAATTCACCCAGGCGCGGAGCGTGTCCGATGGCCACGTCTCCCACGTCCCGGACTCGGATGGGCACGCCTTTGTTGGCGCCGACCACGATGTTTCCAATGTCCTCGGTGTTTCGTACCAGCCCGATGCCGCGAACGTAATAGAACTGCCCACCTTGCGAATAGAAGCCGCCCCCGGCATTCGAATTGTTAGCCGCCAGCGCTGCTGTCACTTGCGGGATGGTCAGGTGATACCCATAGATGCGCGCCGGGTCGAGCAGCACTTGATATTGCATCACCGTTCCGCCGAAGCCAGAGTCGTCCGCCACGCCGTGAACCGAACGATAGGCGCGCTCAATCACCCAGTCTTCAATGGTTTTCAGCTCCTGCGGAGTGCGATCGGGACTCTCCAACACATAGCGATAGACCAGGCCGCTTGGACTGAAGAGAGGTGCGAGGGTCGGAGTCACTCCTGTGGGCAGCGTGGCCTGAGCGAGCCTTTCGAACACGATCTGCCGCGCAAAGTAATCGTCGGTGTTTTCTTCGAAGGTGAGGATTACATCGGACAGCCCATAGAGTGAGATAGACCGCATCACCACCATGTGTGGGACCCCGTTCATCTCCAGTTCAAGAGGCAGCGTCACCAGGCGTTCCACTTCTTCGGAGGCGTGATCTGGCCACTGGGTAATAATCTCAACCTGGGGGGGCGCGAGATCGGGATACGCGTCCACCGGCATCCGCTGAAAAGATAGAATCCCTCCCACCGTGATGAAAGCGGTCAGCATCAGAACCAGAAATCGCTGCCGGAGCGCCGCTTGGACTATTCGGTGAATCATTCAGTTTTGCTGGATACCATTCATGCTGAAACTCTTAAAACCCTTCGTCAAGCGGCCGCGGACTGCTTAGCGCTGCAGCGAGTTCGCAAACTGTAAAAACAAGCTGCCGTTTCCGATGACCCGGTCGCCAGTTTTCAGCCCACCGGTTATCTGCGTCTGCCCACTCAAACTTTCTCCCAGCGTCACAGATCGTCGGCCAAACTGGTTCGAAGACGCCGCAGCATAAACAAAAGGCTGATTCTCGGTGTCGCGTAGGATTGCCGAGTCGGGGAGCGCGATGGCGTTGGAGATCGTGCCGGCATTCACCGTTGCGACCACATACATGTCCTTCTTAAGTTTGTCGCCAGGATTGTTGGTCTCAATGCGGGCCTGCAGCGTGCGCGTGCTCGGATCCAGCGAGGCGGCGACGTAAGAAATTCGTCCCCGAAAGATATCCGGATAAGCATCGGTCTGAATGGTGACTTGATCTCCCACTCGCACGTACGGCAAATCCTTCTGGTAGACATTTACCAGCACCCAGACTGTACTGACGTCAGAAATCATGAAACATTGAGTGGAACCGGGCTGAATGAGTTGTCCAGCGGAAACATCCTGCTCCACTACCAGCCCGCCGATGGGTGCCTTCACAGGAACTTCAAAAGAAGGGGGAGCTTTCACCAGCGCGTCCGGGTCGGGGACCCCCATGACCTTCAATGCTGCTTGGGCCGCGACTAAGTCGCCGCTTGCTTGTACTTCCGCGGACTCGGACTGTTCCAGATTTTGTTCGGCGATTGCGTGATGCTGATACAAGTCCTGGGCTCGCGCGTACGCCTTTTGTGCCAAGGCGTAAGCCTCCTTGGCCTTCAGGTAGTTGGTGCGGAGCTGCGAGAAATCGGGGCTCGCCACGTACAACATAGGCTCGCCCTGCGTTACTTTCTGCCCCGGTACGACCACCACCCTGCTGACTGGGCCGCTCACCTGCGTGATCACCGGAGTGGTGCGAAAACTGTTGTACGCCACCGCTCCTGTCAGGCGGAGGGATCGAGTCAGAGTGGTGGGCTGTACGGTCAGCACTTGTACGTGCAACATCTGGTCCTGCGGAATGGTAAACAGCTCAGGATTGTTTCGGCTGCTCGCATTGGCGGAATTAGCGGCGACGTTCGATCCTGAGTTTTGGCAACTGGCGAGCAGCAGCAGAGTCGCCGATACAGCGACCGCCGCTGTCAACCGTTCACCAAGATGCCTGCTGGCGCTCATGGAAGGTTCCTCGTCCCCACCGCTTCCTTCAACTGCTCCAACGCGGTCACATAAGAGGCCAGCGCCTGGCGATAGGCCAGCTGAACCGTCCGATAGCTCCGCTCTGCGTCTAAGAAATCCAACAAGCTGGCTGCGCCGCGTTTGTAGGCATACTCGCTGATATCGCGTGAATCCTGCGCCTGCTTAAGATACCCGGAAGTGTAGAGTTGCACCACCTCGTCGTTACTTTTTACCGCCTCGTACGCATTGGCAACATCAGAGAGAACCGTATCACTGGCCGCTTGCTGTTGTTCTTGTGCCTGGGTCAGCGCATATCCAGTACGCGCGATCTCGCCTTGATTGCGGTTGAAGATGGGCAGCTCGAAATTCGCAAAGATCGAAGCCGCATTTTCGCCGGAAACATGGGTGAAGTCGTACGTGCCATTGATGTCCACTTTCGCATTCGCCTTGGCCAAAAGGATCTGACTCTGCGCCGCGGTTATCCCCAATTCCGCCGCACGAAAATCAGGGCGCTCGCGCATTGCTTTCAGCTGCAAGTCTTCGCGGTTTGCCTTGAGCGGTTGATACGCCAGGTCACCAATCACATCAAAATCAGCCGGCACCGCGTTGTAGCCCAGGAACTGACGCAGGGCGACTAGCGCCTGCACCTTCGCAAGACGGGCTGACGACACGTCCGTCTGAAACTGCAGAAGCTGCAGCTTGATCTTGAGATAGTCGCCTTCTCCGATGTACCCTGCCTTGAGCTGGGCATCGCTGATATCCACCGTCTGCTGGAAGCCCTGCAGGTCTTGAAGCGCAAACCGAAGAGTGGATTCCGCCAACAAAACACTGACGAACTGCTGGGCTACGTTGAAAGCCAGGGTTCGTTCGGCATCGGTGACCTGGGCACGAGTGACCGCGGTTTGATCGCGAGCCGCCTGCAAACGCCGCTGCCGCTTATGCCCGCGCTCGAATAGATAGGAGATTCCAAGATCGAACTGTTGCGTCTGATCCAGATTCTCGCCGGAAAAATCCTGCGGACTGAAAAATGGAATGAATTGAGTATCAACCCCAATGGTGGGGTTAGGACGGAGGTTCGCCGTAATCTCCTGAGCCTGGTTCTGCAGAATCAGAGTCCGGGTCGCTTTTACCGAGTGATTGTGCGCCAGCGCTAGCTCGATGGCCTGATCAAGACTGATCAGCGTCGTATTTTGTGCACTGACTGCCTCGACTAACAGCAAGAGAAATATCGCAGTCCGGACGAGTATCCGAAGGTACCTGGATGGCATAAATGGTTGAGATCAAAGCGCACTGAGAGTGGCGCAACAGATCTCGAGCGGGGACTCGAACCCAACGAGCACTTCGCCAAGCTCCGTCGTCTGTATGATCCTCCTGGTAAGACTGCATTTCAAGGCCTAATGGATGTATTGTAATTCACCGCGTTCACGATTCGGGCCATCCCCGTGATCCTTTCCGAATCGCACAATCGACAAGATTGTTGACAAAACGCAGATAAAGAAATGAGAGCCGCAAGACGGCGGTTTCAAGATCCAAAACCGTTCAAGGAGGGGAAGTTCTGGTGGCTGCTCAAGTGGGCACCTGCAACAAGACTTACAGACCTGAAGTCTGGTAGCGCAGAACCGACAGTGCCAACCGGTATTCATATCCGGCTTGAGCATTTCCGATCTCGGCCTGGGTCTGCTGTAGCTGTGCCTGGCTGAGTTCTACAATCGAACTGAGGCCCAGCTTGTATCGTGTCTGGGCAAGATCAAGCGCCTGGTTCGCCTGCGCCAACAACTGCTCACTCACATTCACGCGGTCGAATGCCGTGCTTGCCGCCAGCCAGCTCGTGCGTACATCTCGCGAGATCCGATTTCGAAGGTCCATCCGACGTTGCCGAGTAGCCTGGGTGCGCAAATCCGCTTCGCGGGACTTCGCTGAAAAGAGAAAACCATTAAAGATTGGGATCTCCACGTTCACTCCTACGGCGGCGTAAGGTCCATAAATGACATCATCGCGAACAGGAGAATCCCCAAAGGCCCCGAGAGCACTGATCGTGGGATACATCTGGTCATGCTCCGCCCTGTGCAGCTTCTCCTCAGACTCCGACTGAAACTCCAGGGCAAGAATCTCGGGGCGCTTGGCAAACGCTTCGGCAATCAACGGATCCACCTCGGCTGGCGGTGGGGCCAACGGCTCCGTCTCGTTGACAAGCTCGAATGTTTCAAGAGTGGGATATCCCAGAATCGCCGAAAGGGCAGCCATGGAAGCCTTGTCATTGTTTAGCGCGTCCAGGTAGAGAAGCTTCGCCTGCGCCAGGTTCACGTTGGCAAAGCTCAAGTCCAGGTCTGACCTTAATTTACTCTTAGTGAGAGCGGAAACCTGGTCCGATAACAACTGGCGCGCGGCTACAGTCTGCTCTGCTACGTGCAGCACAGCGTGCGTCTGTAGCGCGTTGCAAAAAGCCTGGTCCACGGCCAACAAAGTATCTTGTTTCGTAGCGACTGCGCTTTGCTCGTCGGCTCGTGCCTGAAGGCGGGCGCCGGCTACCAGGTTCGTGGTGTGCCCGAAGTCGGTGATGAGTTGGCTCACCGTGGCGCCGCCGGCGGCTCGCGTGTAGACGCTGGGATTATTCAACACCCCAGCGGTGATGCGGCTATTTTCCCGGGCATCGACTGCCGTCAGGTTGCCGTAGGCTTGTGGCCAGAGATTCGAGCGCACTTCCCGCGTCACCTGCTCTGAAGCCAATGCAGTCAGCCGAGCGACAGAGATTGCCGGATTGTTCTTCAGCGCCAGCGCCTCCGCGTCCTTCAAGCTGAGCCGTATCACATTCGAGGAAGGCGAGCCCTGCACCAGTGGTACCGACTGCGCCAGGCCTCGCATTGAGAGCGTGTGGATTGAGAGCGCGAGAGCGCCCAACAGAAACACCAGTCTCCATGTCATGCCGGCTGTTCCTCCTTTTTCTCGTTCTTCTTATCCTCATCTTTGCCGTGAACCATCAGATAGACGGCGGGTACTAGGAAAACTGTGACGATGACCGATATTAAAAGGCCGCCGATCACGGCACGCGCCAGAGGCGCGTATTGCTCGCTGCCCGTCTCCAGACCCAGCGCCATTGGCAGCATCCCCAACAGAGTCGCGAGCGAGGTCATGAGAATCGGCCGCAGCCTGATCTTGCAAGCCCGCACCAGCGCCTCCTGCATCGCGAAGTTCTCCTTGCGCAGCTGCCGCACAAACTCGACGATCAAGATACTGTTGGAAACCACGATTCCAGTCATCATGATCACGCCCATCAGGGACATGATGTTGAAGGTGCTGTGTGTGAGCCAAAGAATCAGCACGACTCCTGCCAATCCTGGGGGAATCGCAACCAGAATGATGAGCGGGTCGATGAAGGAAGCAAACTGCGCCATCAGAACCAGGTAGACCAGCACAATAGCCAGCACCAGACCGATGGAAAAGCGCTTGAACGATTCCTGCATGCCGACCACCGATCCGAGCACCTCGACCCGGGTGTTTTCCGGTAACGTCAGATGGCTGACAATCTGGTTGACTTCGCGATTGATCCCACCTAAGGCCTCGCCCGCAGGCATCACATAGACGTCGATGACGCGCTGCAGCTGATAATGGTCGACTTCGGTCGGCGTATTCATCGGCGATATATCGGCCACGGATTGCAGAGGCGTGTAATTCTTGATATTCGGAGCACGCAGAGGGATTTGTTTGAAATCCTCCATGCTCATGTTCTCGATCTGCTTATCGAAGTACTGCACAGTGAGCATGTAGTTGTTCCCCGTCTTGGGATCGATCCAGTAGCTCGGTTCGATCATGCCGTTGGAAGTCAGCGCGGTGATTACGTTGTCCACCACCTGTTTGGGCGTGAGTCCAATCAGACTAGCGCGTTCGCGATCGATGCTCAGCTGCAGTCCGGGATAAAGAAGATTTTGGGGAATCAGCACGCTACTCACGCCCTTGCGGCTTCGGATCTGTTTGGCGATGTTCGCCGCCACTTTATAAGTGCTGTTGATATCGTTGCCTCTCACTTGTACATCGATGGGAGCAGGCAATCCCAAGTTGATTACCGAATCGACCAGCCCGCCCGCCTGAAAGTAAGTATCGAGTTCCGGCAAATCTTCCGACAGTTTGCGTCGAACCCGGCGCATGTATTCGTAGCTGCCGAGTTTGTGGTCTTCTTTCAAGCTAACTTGCACAAAAGCTGTATCCATGGACGAGTTGCTGGTGTACATGGCGGAGAGGTCAGGCGTGATCCCGATGTTGGAGACGATCATTCCCAGATCATGCGGTTCGATCACCTCATGAATATCTTTCTCGACGCGGGCGATGTATTGATTCGTGACCTCAAGCCGGGAACCGCTTGGCGCTTTCACGTTGATGACGAACTGGCCTGGATCCGTGCGAGGAAAGTAGGCCGTCCCCACAAATGGAAAAATTCCCGCAATGACCAAGACGATACCAACGGAAATCCAGCCCACGGTTCTTCCAGGCCGCGCCAGAGCGCGAGTCACCCAACGCTCATAGAGATTCAGGAGCTTCTGAAAGCGCTCGTTGAACTCGCCAAGGAACCTTGTGAAAAGCGATCGTGGCCTTGATTTGTCTTCGGACTCATGCTCAATCTCTTCCCCGACGTCCTCGAGGTGGATAAAGTGCGCGCAATAGAGCGGGACCACCGTCATAGCAAAGATGTACGAGGCAAAAATGGACAGCACCACACCTAGGGCGAGATCGACAAAGAGATAGCGGCTGACGCCGTAGAAAAGCGTTACGGGAAAGAACACGATAGAAGTGGTGGACGTGGCCGCCAGAACCGCCAGAGAAACTTCCATTCCTCCTTTTTCCGCCGCTACTCTAGGGGGTTCACCGATTTCCATGTAACGGAAAATGTTTTCCAGCACCACCACCGAGTCGTCGATCAGCCGTGAGAAGGCCAGTGCCAAACCGCTCAGAAGCATCACATTGATCGACCCTCCCATTGCATTCATGAGCAAAAAACAGACCAATGCGGAAAGAGGAATCGACAGCAGTACAGCAACGGTGGCGCGAGGGCTACCCAGAAAAATGAGAATCATGATGCCCGTCAGCAGCAGTCCGATTCCGCCTTCCTTCATCACGTTCTTGATGGCGCTCTTAACAAAGATGGACTGGTCAAAGACAACCGCTGTTTTGAGCGATTTCGGAATGTCCAAAAGGTTTTTTATCGCCGCCTTGATTCCATTCACAATCGTGATGGTGTTGCTGTCGCCGCCTTGCTTTAGGATAGGGATGTAAACCGACTGCTGTCCGTCGATACGGACGATGTTGGTCTGAATCGCGCCTGAGTCCTTGGCCTCACCTACATCGGCAACCATCACCGACGCGTTGCCCACGGTCTTCAGCGGTATACGGTTAATTTCATCTACGTCGGGCAATTGCGCATTGGCATAGATGTTGTAATCTCTGGGACCGATCCGGACATCCCCAGCGGGAAGAATCAGGTTGGAATCATTCACCGCGTGAACCACGTCCATCAGGCTAAGCTGGTGCGCCTCCAGCTTGACCGGGTCCACATAAACCATAATCTGGCGATAACGCCCGCCAAACGGCTGCGGCACCGAAGCGCCGGATACGTTCGCAATCTGGTTGCGAACCTGGAATTGTGCCAGATCCTTCAGCCGGGTTTCGTTGAGGCCTTCCCCTTTCAGCGTTACCAAACAAACCGGAAGGCTCGAAGCATCGAACTTGAGTACCACCGGTGGCAATGTTCCTGGCGGCAGACGCCGAAGGTCCGCCATCGCCAGGTTTGCGATATTACTGAGAGCCGCATTGGCATCGCTGCCCGGCTTGAAGTAAATCTTAATCAGGCTCACGCCCGTAAGAGAGCGCGACTCGATGTGGTCGATGTTGCTGCCCAGGGTAAAGAAACGCTCGAACGTATCGGTAATGTCGGCCTCGACTTGCTCCGGCGGCATCCCCGAGTAGAAGGTCGCAACCACGACTACCGGAATCTTGATCTGCGGGAACAAATCCACCGGCATCCGAGCCACCGTCGTCACGCCGACCACGGCGATTACCAGACAAAGCATGATCACAAAGAACGGGTTCTTCAGAGCGAATCTCGGCATTACTTTCGTTCTCCCATCTGGCCTTCGCTCGCACCTGCGGGCGCTGACTCCAACTTGGGCGCCACCACCTCGCCGATCGCATAGTCGGACTGACCGGCGCTGATCACTCGATCCTTTTCTGAGAGACCGTGAACGATCTCCACGGTAGTGGAGGTTTGTTGTCCTAATTCAACGTTCCGCTTCTGCACGCGATTCTGATCGTCGAGAGCCAGCACGTAATGCTCGTTGCCTTCCTGAACCACGGCCTGGACTGGAACCGTGAGCGCACCCTTTTTCCCCTGCAACGCGAGCTTCACCTCGGCGTACATGCCTGCGGTCAGAGTGTCTTGCGGATTCCCCACGTCAATCTCGGTGTGCATGGTTCGGGTCTCGTCATTGAGTGCGTCAGCGAAGCGGGACACGCGCCCCTGGAAGTCTCGATTCAAATCGAGAACATGGACCTGCACGATGCTGCCCAGATGGATCATCGGCACGGCGGATTCGGGAACTGGAATCTCCAGCCGAAACAGGGACCACTCCGCGAGTTGCACCACGGGCTGCGATTGCGTCTCAGATGAGGTTCCGGCTGAGATTAAGGCGCCGGTGTCGACATACCGTTTGGTGACCACGCCCGCGAAAGGAGCCGTGATGTGCGAATAAGCCTGCAACGCCGAAAGGCGATCAAGCGTGGCTTGCGCCATCCCAAGCTGGTTTTGCGACTCAGCCAGAGCCGCCCGAGCGCTATTGATCTGTGCTTCGGTCTCTTTATCTTTTGCCATCGAATCGTCCAGTTCCTGCTCGGCGACCAAACCCGGACGCTCCTCTGACGCCTGCTTGAGCCGCGTATAGGCTGCGTGGTAAGCGCTATGCGTGGACTCTGCCCGTTCGATTTCGCTCTGAGCGCGGCGAATCGCATCTTGACTGCGACCGATGTCCGATTTTGCGCCCATGACCTGCGCATTCAGTTCGGGGACCTCTAAAATGGCCAGTTCCTGCCCCGCCCCAACCTTATCCCCCACATCCACAAAGATATGGCGGATGTAGCCCGCTACCTTGGCGTGAACATCGACCTGCTGGAAGGGACGGAATTCACCCGTAAGAGTAATGACGTTTTCGAGTGGAGCGCGAGTGGCCAATACCACCGGCGCGAGCCGTTGCGCTGGTTTGTCGGCCCCGTCAGCATTCGCGTCACCTAGCGAACGCTTCATAAGCAGCGTGATTGCGCTGACCACGGCAAGGGCTACAACTGCTCCAATCACTATGTGTCTGCGTTGCAGCGTCATCGTCTCACTCCAAATCTGCACGCCTACGAATGGTGAAAAAGCCATCATACTGCTTCCAATAAACTCAGATCACTTCGCGAACTCGCGCAGGCCCGGGCCAGCCTCATGGATAGTGTTGGAGTTCAGTTGGAGTGACTAGCCTTTGACAACGGAGAAAAAAGTCAGCAGGAGGGAGGCGGTCGATTATAGAGATTGTCTTCGAGAAGGAGAGTCGGAAGCGGCGGACCGGCTGGCGCCACAAGAGGATAGAACGTGGGAGCCTGCGACACCACAATCTTGGCCACTGGAGCGGCCCAACGAACCGCATCGCGATCCATGTGCTGCCGCATAGCCTGTGGCGAGTTAGACTGAACCGCTATAGAATGGGAAGTTGTACCGCGGAAAGTTCGTGTCGCCAGCGTAACGACGAGAGAAACCATGACAACGCTGACGAGCGCCAAGCGCCACCATGGTACTGAACGAACCACAATCTCTCTTCTTTCGGCCTTCCCCACGACAACCTCAGTACGATTATACAGACCCATCTGAAAGCAATGTTACCTGAAACAAGGGTACCGATCCAATCCCCTTGATTGGCGTCGCAGATATTACTAAGTAGTCCCCTCCGACAGATGCGCAGCAAAACAGCCGGTTGTATTCATCTCCTCTTCCGAGGTTTTCCAGAAACAGCCGTGCGTGCGCATCTCCTTTGTTCCGGTTGGATGACGGGCAAACCGGAAGTAATGTCCAGGATGGACTCTCAACGAAGCTGGCCGGAAGTCAGCTTCGAGGAGATCGCTATTGATCTCCGCCAAGCCCGTTTCTGGATTACTTCCGGGTTGCCGACAATTCGCTGGGCAGACCACTCGGGTTCCATGCCGGAGCTCAGTGGGATGTCTCGATTACGTAGTGGTCAATCTACTCCGGATGCAGCTACTCTTGATGCATGGGTGCGGCCGTTCCGTCGGACCACTTTGCAACTTCGACTGCGAACACAAGAATCGGCGGCAGCCCTTTCGCCTGGGACGGTTCCTTCGACGTTGAGAACGACGATAAGAACCAGTAAGGACCGGAAACAACTGGCGAGCCCGATGCGCCAGCCCCCCAATCCTTACCGTCCTTGAGCGCGGTAAAGAACATCAGATGTGGTCCGTTGTGATCCCCTTCGTCGTATAGATATGCCGACTTCGACATCATGAACACCATATTGCCGCTTTCGAGATCTGGTAATTGTTTATGGTCGAACGCCGCTTTAAGGGCCGACACGATCTCCGCCTTAGAGAGGCCGGCCATCACCATCCTCGTCCGCAGATCAGCGATCGGCAATATCGATCGCGCAGCTTGGCGATTCAGGCATTCGGCACCTCTTACCTTCGGGTTCCAGAACTCAGGCGAGTCAAACGCCTCCATCCAGCTTCTTTCCACCATACAGACAAACCCGTTTTTTCCTCGGACGGCTGTCTCATAGCCTTCCCGTCCCAAAAACAAGACCGTCGCTTCGCTGGATATGGAATCCGGAGCGGCGCTCCGCGCCAGCAGAATCTCAGCATTCCTTTCCATCAAGTATTGGTCGACAGGCGCCATTTTCGGATATTTATCCGACTGTACCGCCGCCTTCGGCACAAGGAAACCGATGCTGATTACCAGAACCAGGGCGGTGATCTTGATCATTCTTATGCCGATCATTCTTATACGGACCATTCTTTCCCCCGGGAAGCTCTGATTAATTCGGAGCTGTCATTTCGAGCGCAGCGGAATTGCTCGTCTTTCGGGCAATTCTGCGGAGTCGAGAAACCTGCTTTTGGTTCTGTTGGACTCATCATTCTTTCCCTCGCGGCCGCCCTCATCGCGAGGTATCCTTTCGCCGCCGCTGCTCGCTCTCCTTTATCATTTCGTTCAAGTCCGCCGCTGGCCGAATCTCGAAAATGCTGCCGTACTTCAGGGCCGGATGCTGCGCCATGAGCTGTATAGCATGATTCATGTCCCGCGCCTCAAGGACGAGAATGCCGCCGAGTTGTTCCTTGGTTTCCGCATAGGGACCGTCCGTAGTTGCGACTTTGCCGTTCTTCCAATACACGGTCAAGGCGGTTTCCGGAGGCTGAAGCGCTTCTCCACCAGCCCAATGCCCGTTGGCGCGAAGATGGTCGTCGTATTCAAAGCATATGTCGAACATCGCGTGTTGCTCGCCCTCGGTCATGCCTTCGTGTTTGCCTTTGTCGTAGTATCCCAAACAGACGTATTTCATTGTCCTGCTCCTCGTTCTTCTCGTCGGTTCTTCTCTTTTTGGGTGGGGACCAGCAGCGCAGCTGTCGCGAGTTGTTTTTGTCACTGTTTCAAGTAACGAAGCGCAACACATCCTGATTTAAAAGTCTTTGACTCAACAAGTTTTAGTTGTAATCTCTCCCGCAGGCTAACACCTTCTAACAACCGTCTCCCTTCCCCGGCAAATATTGGCTGAACGACAAAACGATATTCATCCACCAGGCCAAGCTCGATAAGCTGTGAAGGAATATCTACGCCACCGACCAGAATATGTTTGCCTGGTTCTTGTTTCAATTTGAGTATTTCATCGCGAAGGTTCGCACGAACAATTCTCGTATTTTTTCCTTCGACGCTATCCAATGATCGCGAGAAGACAACAAGTTTCTTGGAGTCAAATGCTTGAGCAAATGCGTTCTCCGCTTTTGTCTCAGACTGGCTTTTTGCGATATCAGGCCAATAAGGAACCATCAATTGATAGGTTTTACGCCCATAGACGAGTAGGTCGGCATCTCGCAGGAGCAGCGAATAGTGTTCGAGTAGTTCGTCATCGGCAATTTGTTTTGGCGCCATCAGTTTGGTGTGGTCGCAGCAGCCATCCAGGGTAATGTTGATTGCGAAGATTACATTTCTCATTTGATTGTCCTTTGATTGTCCTCTCTTATGTACCAGCGCTTGTTTACCAGAACTTGTCCGCCCTTCGCACAGTTCGGCTTAGCGACTTTCCGTTCCGTCTGACCAGCGTTGCACGCCGATCGAGAACATAGTCAGGTGCTCGGTCAGGTGCTCGTGCTCGTCGCTCATTGCGAGGATGGGAGAACCCGGCAGATTCGCTCCCCAGGTTGCGGGGTCGGTCTGCGAAAAGTAAAACATGAGGTGGGAGGGCCAGTGTGGGACGCTGTCGCCGCCGTAGCCTTGCTTCGACATCATGTAGCACATCGCCCCCGGTTCCATCGCCGGGAGTTCTTTTTTGGCGACGGCGGCGACGATGGCCTCGTCGACCTGAGCTTTGGTGCGTCCCGCCAGGACCAAGTCGGTCCTTTTGAGGTTGCGCGGAAGGAGCGAATGCGCGGCTGCCGGGTTATAACAAATCGGGGTCCGCACTTTCGGATTCCAAAAGTCAGGATCGGGTGCGGAAGTCCACGAACGTTCCACGATACACACGAAACCGTTCTTGCCTTTCACCGCTGTTTCGAAGCCATGACGTCCAAGAACCAGGACCTCTGCATCGCGCGAAATGGACTCCGGTGCGGCACTGCGCGCCAGGGCGATTTCCGCACCCCGATCCGCCATGAGGTATTGGTCGATCGGGGCCATGTTTGGATAAGGTGTCGTGGCATCCTGTGCCATCGCCTGGGTCAACGTATAAAAGCACACCGTTCCGAGCACCACAAGCAGTGCGAACCCTTTGATCGCGATTGCGCTAATCTTCTTATGCATTGTTTTCCTCCTTAGAATAGGCCAAGTCTTCTTCCTGTAACGGCGTTGCGGCGGGCCGGTTGCCCTGCCTTCACCACATAGTCGAACGGCCGGACCGGAATTCGACAACTCGTCCAAGAAATTTTGTTTCTTCCTTGCTTTAGAACTACGTGAATGTCCCGTCTGTCCCCGAATTTAAGCGATAATCTAACCAACGTGTTTGAGCATGAGTCCGTCGCGAACATTCCTGAGGGCAAGCTCGTTGAGTATCTCCTAGCGGTTCCGTATTGGCGCCAGTGGATGTTCGGCCACTTCGGCATCCCGGAGGACCCAATCTATAAAGATTCGGTGCCGCTGAACACGGCACCAGGCGGACCACAGTTTAAGGGTGACATTGATGTCATGCTGTGCGGCCAGGATCGCCCCGAAGAGACCGTTGCGTACCAGGTGAAGCGAGTCAAGGTCAGCGTTTCGCAACTGCGTTTCAAGACTCCGGGAAAGCTCCAGGACATCGAGGAAGGCATTCGCCAAGCAAACCTGTGGTAGAAGTAGGTTTCTGGAAAGTCTACCTCTACATATTCGCTTTGATCGACACACGCGAACTCAATCTCCTTGGAGAAGATCGGATGATCTTCAATGAGATTAGGAACAAGATCGATCTCACCGTTAGAAACTCCATCGGCAACCTGCGCAGCAGGGTCGGAGTTTTCCGCGTAGAGTTAATCCAAACAACTGATAGTTCGCCGACTACCTTCGACCAGGCCGGTGGTCATCTTCTCCGCCCAGCGGTTCCGGCGCGGCAGAGCTACGAGCTAACCAAGTGGATCGGCGAAGTTTTTCAGATAAAGCGTGATTGAATCTCAACGATTCAGGAAACTTTTCTCACCGCCCCGCACTCTGCCCCGACGCTTTTGGCTTCCCTGCTAAACAGCTTTGCCAGTGGCGAATGCTTTGCGCAGCGCACACTTCCAACTTGCGCTGAATTGTTTGGAGACTTCGGCATCCGGCACGAGGAGGTCAAATCCATGAAAGGCACCACGCACGACCAAGAGTTCGGTTGCGACTCCGGCATGGACGAGCCGCCGCGCGTACTCCATGTCTTCTTCGACGAACAGGTCGATAGAACCGACGCCGATCCAGGCCGGCGGCAGGCCGGCGACGCTGGCCACCCGGGCGGGTACGGCAGCTACCGGCTCCTTGGACGAACCCGCTGGAACACCGAGCAGCGAGCTCCAGGCCAGACGATTGGCGCTCGCGATCCACATAAAGTGGCCAATGGCGGGCGGCGCCGGGTGGGAGCTGCCCGTTCGGTCGTCCAGCTGGGGGTAGATGAGCAGCTGGAAGCAGATGGGAACGTCTTCTTCGTTGCGATCGCGTTTGTTGCGGTCGCGCGCGTGAATTGCAAGGCTCGCTGCGTGGCCGCCGCCCGCGCTCTCGCCGCCCACGGCAATTCTGGAGCGATCAATGCCGAGCTCCGCCGCATGGGCGTGAACCCATTTCAGCGCCGCGTAATTATCCTCAAGCGAGCCGGGATAGCGCGTCTCCGGAGCCAGCCGGTAGTCCACCGAGACGACAACGCAATGGCAATCCGTCGCGATCCCCTGGATCCGGGGCATCAAGAAGGGATCGGTCATCATGAAGCCGCCGCCATGCATGTGAAGCAACAACGGCTTGCCCTTCTCCAACGGCGCAGGATCAACGACCCAAAGACGAACCTCGGGTGCCCCAGGCGGTCCGGGGATATGCCGCTCCACGGGCTGCGGCGCGGGAGCAGGTAACGGGGGCATGCCGGGCAACTGCCGGAACTTGCCGACCATCTCCGCTGACAAGTCATAGGCGGGGAACTGCTTGAGTGTAGGAAGAAGTTCTGGATCGACGAGGGAATATGGGTCAGCAATCGCCGGCGAATTTTCTGAGCGCGAGGCTTGCTCAGCCTCCGCCAGCGTAGCAGCAGGCGCGAGTCCCAAAGCCAGACCAAAGCCGACGGTGCGGATAGCGAAGTCGCGACGAGTGAGTTGATTGCTCATTGTTCTTCTCCTCATAGCGGATTGGCGGAACCGGCAGCAGAGCGTTGCGCCGGCTCGTTCATCTCGTCACTACGGCGCGCGTTCCGAGGCCGCAGTGGCCAGGTTGTTTACTTGCTTCCGGCGGGTCCTCGACTCGGAGCCGGGCGAAAAGAAAACGCGCGCACCTCGACCGGCGCCCGGCAGGCGATGACAGCCTTGCGCCCCCACGCCAGTGCCTCGTCCATGTCAGCAGCTTCCAGTATCCAAAAACCGCCTACGTGCTCCTTGGTCTCCAGGTAGGGCCCATCGGTGATGAGCACCTTGCCATCGGGCTTCGCTCGCAGCGACTTCGCGCTGCTGGCGGGGGTGAGGCCGCCGGCGAAGAACCTGGCGCCAGCAGCGATCATTTCGCGGTTAAGCGCGTGGATCTCCTCGATAGTCGCTTCGGTTTCGACGGACGGGTCGTAGTCGTCGGGGTGGTGAATCGCAACCAAATACTGCGGCATAATTTCTCCATTCTCCTGTAACGGTCTTCTTCCTGTTGCCCTGCCTTCACCATATAGTCGAACGGCCGGACCGAATTCGACAATCGTCCTGGAAATTTTTCTGGATGCCCCATTTCTCGCGTTCTTTTCGAGAAGTGGGGCTTTTGGCCTGAGCTCAGGTAACGGCGGCAGATCCTGACGCAGGTTAGTGTCTGGAGAATGCTGTAGACGGGGTCGCGTCCGAGGTCGTCTGGCCTTCCTTGAGGTCCATGCGCCCGATGAGACCGTCGGCGACGGTATAAACGTGCCACACCTCGCTATCAGAAAGGACATCGCCACCAAGGCTTTTCACGAGCTGATGAACCTTGACCTCGGTAATGCCGCCTTCCTGGTCGATCACCTCAAGTGGTTCCACGTGAGGATCGAATTCCTTCCACTGACGGGTCCAGTAGGACCGGATCTCTTCTTTCCCGACGACTCGTCCGCCTTCCGATGCCTTGGGCCAGCTGACGTTCGCACTCATGAGCGCCAGGGCGCTGTCGATATCCCGATGATTGAAGGCAGAGTAGGCCTGAGCTATCAACGTTCGTGTGTTCGGCATAAATGCTCCGGAGTACGTATGTCTACTTTACACAGGATGCACGAAATTGCTCTGGGAGACACGGTGGCCCATTCAAGCCGTCTTTTGGCTTGAGTGGGGCACTTGTACCGAGATCAGTATCGCCCTGCGAGGACAGTCTAGCTCTTGCGCCGGGCTAAGTGTGTGACAGCTGGACGATCCCCACTCAAGCTAAAACCCGGCTTGAGTGGGCCGCCCGCCGCTTTCCCCCGTCCCCCGATTCCCTCCACGCGCGGAGAGTTTTTACTACTGGCTCATCTCAGCGGCCACGGCGTCGCCGAACTTCTTTTGGATCTCCTTTTGGGTCTCGGGATCGAAGTCGGTCATGTCAAACATCCGGCGAACTTCGACCATTTCGTTATCCTTTCCGGGGATGCGCGAGGCCCATTCGAGCGCCTCTTCGCGCGATTTCACCTGGATGATCCAGTAGCCGCCGACCACTTCCTTCGCTTCGGTAAACGGGCCGTCGGTAACTTTCGATTTTCCGCTTTTGAAGGTGACGCGCGCGCTCATCGTCGCGGGCGGGGTCAGCCCGTCGAGCGCGAGCAGCACGCCGGCTTTCCCTAGTTCTTCGTTGTACTTGCCCATTAACTCCATGTCTTTGAAGTCGGGTACCGTGCCGGGTTTTGCGTTTTCGTAGTCTTTCGGAAACATGATCATCATGAAGCGCATTGTGTTCTCCTTGGGTAATGAGTATTGTGCGGGCGCCGTATCGGGGCCGCTACTTCTATATAGGAGCTTCGACGACGCGCGCCCGGGAATTTTGCGAGTGGCGAGGACGTGCGGTGCGGCTCCACTTACTTGTCGAACGGATGGGACGCGAATCGACACTTTTTTTGACAAATTTTCGCGTAGCGTATCGCTCCGGAAACACTTTCTGGCGGGCCGGTTGCCCGGCCTTCACCATATAGTCGAACGGCCGCACCTGAATTCGACAAGTCGTCGAGGTTTTTATTTTAGCCGCCGAATCCGCTCTTGCAGGAATTGCCGCTCCGGTTCCTGTTGGGTCTGTCAGCGCCAGAGCTTTCTCATAAGGGGACCGAGCCTCAGCGGTCCTGCCGAGCCTGCGGTGCAATGGACGAAGACAGCCTACTCTAGAACTCCAATTCGGCGATCAACTTCAAGAGCCGAAGAAGTGTGGCGTGCTCATCCGAAGTGAGTTGATGCCGGACACTCCCATCGGCGTCCATCCGGGCCTTGATCAACCGTTCCCTATACTTGTTTCCTTTTGGCGTCAACCGGACGTGAATTGCTCTGCCCGATTTCGCCTTTCGTTCCGACACAAGTCCTTCCTGAGCCATTGACTTGATGGCCCGGTGCACAACGGTTCGGTCGAAACCCAGAAGCGTGGCGATCTGGTTCTGATTGAGCGGAGTGCCGCCTCGCAGTGTTGACAGGATAAAACCGCG
Organism: Candidatus Acidiferrum sp.; assembly: GCA_035602195.1. Lineage (GTDB taxonomy): Bacteria > Acidobacteriota > Terriglobia > Terriglobales > Acidobacteriaceae > Sulfotelmatobacter. The sequence continues at coordinate 2,115 of DATNMU010000298.1, read as the reverse complement.
GGTCGCGGAGCACCGAGTCTTTCGCTCAAGCCTCTTTCCTACTGAAAAATAAGCCGTTGCGATATGGGCAAGTACTGAATCTTTCAGGATGTCTTCAGGAACCTCTTTCCTTGGAACGATGTTCATAGGATTGTTACCGTTGCTTCGAGAGGTCTTCGCCACTGCGGCGGTTCGACGTAGGCATGCGATTTCTTCCCGATCGCAATCACCATGACAATCTCATGATACCGGGCGGACAATCCGAGATATTTAGAGAGCCTGCGACCATCAAAGCCTTCCATGGGACAGGTGTTGATTCCCAGGGCTTCGGCAGCGATCATCAGATTCTCGCAAGCTAGCGATGTGCTCTTCGTCGCCCATTTGAACAAGTCCTGGCGTGACAAGGGCGGCATTCCCATCACTTTCCACAAATTCAGCAGCCAGAACATCCCCCATTTGATCGCAGCGAAAATACCGAATGGCCCCGGCATGAAAAGGATCCGGCCGATCTTTGCCGTCCGCTCGTAGTCGCGAATTTTTGCTTCGCTGAACTCGCTGCTGCTGCGCATCCATTCCAATTGTCCTTGCGATGTTGCAGTCAACGATCCAATGTCTGCGACGGCCACGAGCAGCGCCGACGCGGTTTCGGCAGGTTTCTGTCCGAGGCAAAGTTTCGCCACTGCCGTTTTTTCTTTCGCAGTTTCTACCCAATAGAACCGGTACGACTGAGTGTTGAAGCTGGAGGGAGCATGGCGTGCCGCATTGAGGATTTGCTTGCGCAGCTCTTCGGAGATTTCGATTGGCTCAAAGACTTTAACTGCTCTCCTTTGGAAGATCGCTTCCAGGGTTCCATTCATAACAGTCTCCATGTTGCTATTACAACATATTCATGTTGCACATGCAATATCAATCTAAAGGATGCGGCGGTTGTGGGGACTGGCTCACCTTTGGTTTTTCTCAGCGGGCACACCACAACTGAGGCTGCCGCACCGTTCGCGGTTTTCGGGAAAACTGGAAACAGACGGGAACGTTCACCAATTTCCATTCGTCGAAGAATTGGGGAACGCTCCTCGGTTTCCTGAAAATCGACATCTACTCCATTTTTTATTTCAACTGCCGAATCCGTTCTTGCAGGAATTGCCGCTCTGGTTCCTGTTGGGTCAGCGCCAGCGCCTTCTCATAAGACGCCCGAGCCTCAGCTGTCCTGCCGAGCCTGCGGTACATATCTGCGCGGGCGGAATGCGCCAGGTAATAATTTGCCAATTCGCCATGTTCCAACACCGCGTCGATATGCGCCAGACCGGCTTCTGGACCATCGCACATCGCGATTGCAACGGCACGATTGAGCTGTACAACCGGCGAAGGCTGAATTCGTACCAATCGGTCGTAAAGCGCAACAATCTGCCGCCAGTCGGTCGCAGCGACCGATTCCGCCTCCGCATGAACGGCCGCAATCGCAGCCTGCAGCGTGTAGGAGCCGAAGCGGCGGGACTTCAGGGCTTTCTCGAGCAATGCCACTCCCTCCGCGATCTGCTCCCGGTTCCAGAGCGAGCGGTCTTGATTCTCCAGCAAAATCAGCTCTCCGGTCGGCGAGGTTCTCGCGGCGCGACGGGATTCCTGTAGCAACATCAGGGAAAGCAGGCCCAGAACTTCCGGCTCTGGCCGGAGTTCCATCAGCAAGTGCCCCAGTCGAATTGCCTCGCCGGTGAGCTCGGCGCGCGTTACCTCCGCTCCCGCAGCGGCTGAATACCCCTCGTTAAAGACGAGATAGATGACCTGAAGCACCGCGCCGAGCCGCTCCGGCAATTCCTGCGGCGTCGGCACCTCGTAAGGAATCCGTGTCTCTCGAATCTTTGCCTTGGCGCGCACAATGCGCTGCGCCAGAGTACGCGGAGTGGTGAGGAAGGCCTTTGCGATCTCCTCGGTGGTCAGCCCGCACACCTCACGCAAGGTAAGCGCAACGCGCGCTTCCGGCGGTAGAGATGGATGACAGCAGGTAAAAATCAGGCGCAGCCGGTCGTCTTCAAGACAATCTTCTTCACTTTGATTGGACCTTTCCGCCGAACTCGATCGCGCTTCGAGATGATGCGTGAGTTCGTCCTGAGATGCATCAAATCTTGCCCGGCGACGCAGAGT
>DATNMU010000297.1:0-24012 GCA_035602195.1 Candidatus Acidiferrum sp. | reverse complement strand
TGTATCGTGTCCTGCGCTGGGGACCGATGGCCGTTGCCGATCTGGTGGCGGAATATTTCGAGACCGAGTTATTGCGCGCAGTTATCGCTGCTCGCGGAATTTTCGGAACATTCCTCGGACCATGGTCTGCGGGCAGCAGCTTGCAATTGCTGATCCGCGCTGCGGGAGACTCTCATCCCGCCGGCTCCGCATTCTTCGCCGCAGGCGGGATGGGCGCGCTCACCCAGGCGATGGCCTCCGCCGCAAAAGCCGCTGGAGTCGAAATTCGCACGTCTGCTGACGTCATTGAGATCCGGGTCAAAGACGGGGCAGCCATCGGCGTGCTGCTCGGCACCGGCGAAGAAATTTATGCCAACGCCGTCATTTCCAACGCCGATCCTAAGCGCACCCTCCTCAAGCTAACTGATCCGATGCATCTTTCCCCGGACTTTGTGCAAAAGTTGCAGCACTACCGGGGCAACGGCACTGTCGCCAAGGTCAACCTTGCGCTCTCTGGCCTGCCGACTTTCACTGCTCTGAAAAACGGCGACGGCTCAGCGCTCAAGGGACGCATTCACATCGGCCCAGAAATCGACTATCTCGAACGCGCCTTCGATGAATCCAAGTACGGCAATTTCTCGCGCCAGCCCTATCTCGAGGCCACTATCCCTTCCCTGACCGATCCCACGCTCGCCCCCGAAGGCAAGCACGTGATGTCGATTTACATGCAATATGCTCCTTACAAGCTCAAAGGCGATTGGGAAGAGCAGCGAAAGCCGCTCGGCCAGACTGTGGTGGAGACGCTCGCGCAGTACTCTCCAAACTTGCCGGAGATGATCCTGACTCACCAGATCATCACGCCGATGGATTTGGAAGACGTTTACGGACTCACCGGCGGGCAGATCTTCCACGGCGACCTGGCGCTGGACCAGTTTTTCACCATGCGTCCGCTGCTGGACTGGGCCCGCTACCGAACCCCAATTGAGAATTTATATTTATGCGGCAGTGGCACCCATCCGGGCTCTGGCTTAACAGGAGGGTCGGGGGCCAACGCCGCGCGCGAGATTTTGAAGCATGTGAAGAACTAGGGAGGCGGCCCTGTGAAGAAAAAGACACCGGGCGTTGCAAAAAAGGTTCCTACTTCTGTTGACGAATACCTGAAAGGCGTTCCCGAACCAGCTCGCAGCACCCTGATGCAAGTTCGCGCAATTATTCGGAAAGTCGTGCCGCCGGAAGCGACCGAGGGAATCAGCTATGGTATTCCGACGTTCAAATACAGAGGTATGTTGATGAGTTACGCCGCTTTCTCCAGCCATTGCAGCCTTTTCCCAGGTGCGGGACCGATAACAGAGTTTCGCAATGAACTCAAGCCGTTCCCGACGGCGAAAGGCACAATACGCTTCCCATCCACCAACCCTTTGTCTGCCAAGCTTCTCAAAAAAATTGTGCAATCCAGAATTGCGGAGAACGAACGCAAGAGGAGCCGGTGATTTCAGACGAGGCCTCAACCGTCGCTGGCTTCGCGCGGCACTATTCCTGAAGGGCATTGGAGCGTCGGCGCCCCTTTGGCCAAGACTACGAGCGCCGTGGTAGCCTATCGACGGCGGGGGCGTAGGCGGTTTCGGGTCGCCGGAACCCTATGCCCAAAGTAACCCTCATGCCGGACGAAACCAGGCCGCCGAGACCCGTCGTATCCCCTTCATCCCCGGCACGTTCCAATCGTCCAGCGGAGCAGCAAAATAAGCAACTTTCTCCCCGGGACGGGGTTCAATCCAGTGTGAGCACTGCCGCCATGGACGGGGGCGTTCTCGTGGCGGGCTTGGAGTCGGCTGCAAGCACGCTGCAATCCGCGATGGTTGGCTCGGAAAACTATACCGACGCAGAAGTTATGCTTCGGGTAAAAGCGGGGGATCAATCCGCTTTCGACTTTCTGGTGCAGAAATATCGCCGGCCGCTGGTGAGTTTCATGTACCGGATGGCGCACAACACGGCTGCGGCGGAAGATTTGGCGCAAGAGGTTTTTCTGCGCGTCTACCGCTCGCGCGAAACGTACGAGGCTACCGCCAAGTTTACGACCTGGCTGTATCGCATTGCTACAAATCTGGCAGTAAACCATGCTCGCGACACTCGCAAGGAGCGTCCGGAAGTGACGTTGAGCCTGGACGAGCCGGATGAAGAAACCGGCACTACGATGGATGTGGCCGATGCTACGATGACCGCCGAAGAAGCTCTCGTGCGGCGGGAGCGACTGGCAGCAATCCGGAGCAAAGTTGAAGCCCTGCCGGAGCGCCAAAGGCTAGCCGTCATTATGCACAAATATCAGCAGATGGATTACAAGCAGATAGCGGATGTACTGAAGTTGAGCGAGTCAGCGACAAAATCGTTGCTGTTTCGCGCATACGAGACGTTGCGGGAACAGTTAAAAGAATTTATTTAGTGTTTTTGAAGTGGCAGGGCGAGAAATTAAGGGGTACATAGTGATGAAGTGCGAGGAAATTCGTGAATTGATGCCGGAGCTGGCGTCCGGTCTCATGGCAGAGACAGAGACAAAGACCGCGGAGATCGGCAAACATCTTGCCGGTTGCGGTGCGTGCACTGAGAAGCTGGAAGAATTCCGCAAGACGATGGCATTGCTCGATGAGTGGCAGGCTCCGGAGCCTTCTCAGTATTTTGATCTGCGTCTGCAAGCCCGTCTGCGGGAAGAGATGGCCAAGCCGCCGGCTGGGTGGTGGGCGTGGGTGCGGCGGCCTGCGCTGGCTGCGTCTCTCACTGTGCTTATGGCCATCGGCATCGGTCTCTTCTTCACTCAAGATGGCCATAGATACAAGCAGCGGCGCGAGGAATTAGCCGTAGTCGAACCTCAGACTCCGCAGTCCACGGAGCCGGGTACCGCCGTGGGCGATCTGCAAGCTTTGGAAAAAGATCACGACCTCTATTCCGATTTCGATTTGCTGGATGATATGGAAGTGCAGCACGACGTAACCGCGAATCCGTGAGTCGGAAGCAGCAGCTCTGCGCCCGCAACACGCGGGATCTTGGACAAAATTTCGGGCAAGAACATGCGGCGGGCAAACCTTATAACCGGACCGATGGCAGCCACTGTGTTGGCTGTGGCAGCCGCGCTGCTTTCTCCCTGCCTGGCTCAGTATCGCCCGCCTCCGTCAGCCCAGTACCAGCCGCCCCCTCCACCGATGCAGAATCATCCGCCGACGAACCCTGGTCCGGGGCACCTCGGGGACTGGCTACGCCGGTATAAGAACGTTCCTCCGTGGGAGCAGGAACGTGCCTTGCTGAGCGATCCGGCATTCCGCCGTCTGCCTCCGGATCAACAGCAATTGCTACGGCAGCGGCTGCAGCATTTCTCCTCGCTGCCGCCGCAACAGCAACAGCGCATGCTGAACCGTATGGAAATTTGGGAGCACCTGACTCCCCAGCAAAAACAGCAGGCGCGTCAAGTTCACGAGCAAATGCAACAACTCGCCCCGGAGCGGCGGCATATGGTCAGAACTGCAATCGAGCACCTCAGCATCCTTTCACCCGAGCACCGCGAAAGGATCATCGATTCTGGCCGGTTCCGGAGTGTGTTCACTCCACAGGAGCGTGACATCATGCGGGACGCGTTAATGTTACCTCTGTCGCCACCCCCGGATCGCCGTGGTGGAGAAGGATATCCGCCGCAGTAACTGCCGAATGGGCCGCGCTCCGGATGAGTCACATTCATACGCTGGCGGCGTTCAGTGGAAGTCGTGCGAAACAGTTTCGGCTCTCGTAACAAAAAGAGGAAGTACGCGTTCGGCTTTCACCGAGATCACATTGTCCTGATTCTGCAGGATGCCTTCGATGGCCAGAAACCGTTCTGAAGTCAGCAGCAATCGGTTGCTGTGAAAAAGGTCAGGCGTGACGATGGCATTGGCCACTCCGGTTTCATCTTCCAAGCTTAAAAACACAAAACCTTTCGCGGTTCCGGGGCGCTGGCGCGTAATCACGCAGCCTCCAATGCGAAGCCGCTTACCATTGGGAAGATTGCGCAGTTCGATTGCGCTACGAATGCCCATAGCCTTAAGCCAGTCGCGCCGGTAGGCCATGGGATGCGGTCCAACGGTGAGCCCGGTACCGTGGAAATCGGCAACGAGACGCTCTTCATGATTCATAGGCTGGAGCGGAGAAGGCGAATCCACCTCCGGCAGTTTTCCCAGCAGCGGCCCGGAACCGCGCACCGCACGCTCCACCTGCCACAAAGCGTCGCGGCGGTGGAGTTGCAGTTTCCGGTTTCCAGTTTCCGGTTTCTCGTGAACCACGCGAGCAGTTTCTGATTTTCCAGAAACTTGGAAACTGGAAACTGAATTCAAAGCTCCAATTTCCGCCAGCGTAGTGAGTTCAACCTTACGCAGTTCTGGAACGCGACGGGTCAGCTCCTGAATCGAAGTAAACGGAGCAGCCATTCGCTCGCGCACCAGCGCCTGTGCAGCCTCTTCACGCAGCCCGCGAACGTACCGCAATCCCAACCGTAGCGCGATTGAGTTTCCAGTTTCTGGTGTCTGGTTTCCAGTTGTCTTGCTGATTGAACACACGGGCAATTCCCGCGAATGACCAGAAACCGGAAACTGGAAACAGGAAACAGTTTCTAAACTGCACATCCATTCCGAGCGCATTACATCCACCGGCAGCATTTTCAATCCGTGGCGCTGCGCGTCTTTAACTATCGTCGCTGGAGAGTAAAAACCCATGGGCTGGTTATTGAGCAACGCGGCAGTGAATGCGGCCAGATAATGGCATTTCAAATAAGCGCTGGCATACGCGATTAGCGCGAAGCTGGCGGCATGCGATTCAGGAAATCCGTAAAGTGCAAAAGAAGTGATGGAGAGAATAATTTCTTCCTGCGCCTTCGGCGAAATTCCATTCTGCGTCATGCCGGCACGCAGTTTGGCTTCAATTTCCCGCATGCGCGCCTGCGAGCGCTTGAAGCCCATAGCACGGCGCAAATCTTCCGCTTCGCCGCCGCTAAAATTGGCGGCAATCATGGCAATGCGCAGCAGTTGCTCCTGAAAAAGTGGCACTCCCAAAGTGCGCGCGAGCACTGGTTCGAGCGAAGGATGCGGATACGTGACCTCTTGGCGTCCCTGACGCCGCAAAAGAAAAGGATTGACCATCTGGCCCACAATCGGTCCCGGCCGGATGATCGCGACCTGCACCACGATGTCATAGAAGCGTTTCGGCCGCAGGCGCGGCAGGCACGACATTTGCGCGCGGCTTTCCACTTGAAACAGCCCGATCGTATCCGCCTTCTGCAGCGCGGAATAAACCGCGGCATCATCCTGCGGCAGGTGCGCCAGATCCACTTGATCGGGATAATGTTTACTTACCAGTTCAATCGAATCCTTGAGCACGGCCATCATCCCAAGCCCAAGCAAATCGACTTTGATAATGCCCATGTCGGCGCAATCTTCTTTGTCCCACTGCACCACCACTCGGCCGGGCATGGAAGCGGGTTCGAGTGGAACCACGGAATCGAGCTGGCCCTGGCAAATTACCATGCCGCCCGAGTGCTGGCCGAGATGCCGCGGCATGTCCTGCACGGCAAGGCACAGTTCGTAATATTTGCGCAGGCGCGGATGTTTCAGATCGAGTCCGGCATCGCGGAAGCGGCGGTCGAGCGCATCGTTTTCGTCGCGAAATTCCCAGGTGGCGACCGCGGCAGAAATCTTGGCCAGCGTTTCCAGATCGAATCCCAACGCCTTGCCCATTTCCCGCGCCGCCATGCGATTACGATAGGTGATGACATTCGCCGTCATGGCCGCGCCGCGCTCGCCGTAGCGGCGGTAGACATACTGAATCACTTTTTCGCGTTCGTCGCCGCTGGGCAGGTCGAGATCGATGTCCGGCCACTCACCCCGCTCTTCGGAAAGAAATCGTTCGAAGAGGAGTTCCATGCTGATGGGATCGACGGCGGTGATGCCTAGCGAATAACAGACGGCGCTGTTGGCGGCCGATCCGCGCCCTTGCAACAAAATATTTTGCTCGCGGCAGAAGCGGACCAGATCCCACACAATAAGAAAATATCCGGCGAGCTTGAGCTTTTCGATGAGCGCTAATTCGCGCTCAATCTGGCGCCGGGCACGGGTTTGCATATCCTTTCCCGCGCGCCCATAACGCTCTCGAAATCCCTCCCACGCACGCTCCCGCAGAAACGAATCCATCGTCTCACCGTCGGCAACTGGATAGCGCGGAAACTCATAGCCGAGATCGCTTAGCGTAAATTCCAGGCGCGATGAAAGGTCGAGTGTATTAGCGAGAGCTTCGGGCAGGTCCGCGAAGAGTTGTTGCATCTCCTGCGGCGATTTCAAGTGACGCTCTGAATTGCGTGCCAGCAGCCGACCAGCCGTCGATAACGTGCGGTGATGGCGGATGGCGGTGAATGCATCACAAAGCTCGCGATTTTTTTCAGTGGCATAGCAGACGCCGTTGGTCGCAAGTAGCGGAAGATTCAGCGAGCGGGCTATGGCAATAGCGGCGCGGTTTCGGGCTTCCTCTTCGCGATGGAAATGCCGTTGCAACTCAACATAAACATTCCCGTGACCAAACAATCTAATCAGATGCTCGACTTGCTCACGGGCTTCTTCGATTCCTCCCTGCTTCAAAGCCATAGCCAGTGGCCCGTCCGCACCGCCGCTCAGGCAAATGAGCCCTTCCGCATGCTCTTCCAATTCTTCTTTGCAAACTGCACCTTCACCTTTCTTCGCGCGTAATTTCATTTTTGTGATTAGGCGGCAGAGATTCTGATATCCCGCGCGAGAGGAAACCAGAAGAGGAAGACGGAAGCCGTTGTTTTTTTTTCTGTGTCTCTGTGTCTCTGTGGTGAAAAATTGGCTGTGACTTCCGCCCCAATGTGCGCCTTGATCTCAATTTTTTTCGCTGCCAGATGAAACCGCGGTGCTCCATAAACTCCATCAGTGTCGAGCAACGCCATAGCCGGCATACCCAGCCGCCCACACATCCCCGCCAGATCCTCAGGCAAAGAAGATCCTTCGAGGAAGCTGAAAGCCGAACGGGCATGAAGCTCAACATACATTGAGTGATTGAGCCATTGGGCCATTGAGTCATTTGCAAACCAAAATCGTCAATGGCTCAATCACTCAATGGCTCAATTCCTTCAGTCATACGTCCCCTCTACAAACCAGCCTCCGCCCAGCAGATCGTGGACCAGTCGGTAAAGAGCGACCCCCTCGTTACTTTGCAAAGCAATGTCCCACTCATCGCGCGCCCACGCTTCCCGTTCCCACCAATCGCCGGAACTGCGCCATGGGCCGGCCTTCCAGAGCACACTGCCCTGCACTTCTTTTTTCTTCGTGCAGACCACGCCCGCCAGTTCCCCGTTCTCCCAAGTCACGTTGGCCCGTAGCGGCGGACGGAACATACGCAGAGCTGCGACAGCGGATTTTTCTTCTGTCGCGCTTTTTTTATGTTTCGTTTCTGGAGCTGCCCCGGGAACAAAGCGCCGCAAGCGAAAACCTTCAGCACGGTGCGTATCCAGCAACTCCACCGATCCCACTCGCGATTTGCCGACCAATCCAGCAATGCGCGCCAGCGTGAGCTCCAGTTTTTCCGGCTCGGGTGACGGAGGCAAAAACAGTCCGCCTTGCGTCGATCGCGGCCGCACGGGTTCCGCGATGAGATGAATCTTCACGATCGGCGCGCCTGGCGGATGCGCATTCAAATCCAGTTGCAGCAGCTTGAGGAAAAGTTTTGCATCCAGCATGGGAAGGGGCAAACGAAGCGTTCGACAGAACTTAGCTTGCCTGCCAGAGACAAATTGTTGGGACGTCGCTTGGGATTCGGTCGCGCTTTTCGCAGCTTCGCTCTCGCTGGGAATCCCCACTGTGTCGGACTCTGGATCGGCCCCAGTCAGATTCTGTAGCTCCAGGGTAAGCCGCAACTCCTGCGTATTCAGAGCACGCGCCGCCAAGCGTGCGCAAATTTGCTCGATCAGCCGATTCAACAGGAAGGCCAGCGGCTCCAGCAGCACGATGGGATATTCCAACTCGACTGCTTCTTCAAATGTTGCGGGCGCTTCTACAGGAACCAGAGTGCGCGAAGCCGTGCCTCGCGCCAGTTGCTGCAGGCGCAAGCCCTCTTGTCCGAGACGTTCGCTTAAAGCAACTTCCGGCAGCGCTGCCAGTGCACGCAAATCACGCACACCCCAGCGGTCCAGCGTTTCGGGTAAACGGCCAGCTTCTCTTTTCTGTTCGCTTGTTCTTTCTTCTTGTGCCGGAAATAAAACTTCAACTTTCAGCGATCCGAGTTGCTCCGCTTCTTTTCCCCGCGGAATTACAGTCACGCCGGAAAATCCGCGCGCCGCCAGCAAGGCAGCATCGGGATTCGACGCCACGGCAACGTTCGCATCAAGTCCCAAGTCTGCCGTGCAATGAAAGAGATTGCGGGCTATTTCTGACAGCGTACCGAACAGAGATTCCATTCCGGCCAGATCAAGAATTGCCGCATTGGCCGCGGCATCTTCCACACACGGCGAAAAAGATTGGGCACAATCGAGAAGAGCCGCATGCGCGGCAGATTCCTGCAAAGGAGAGCGCGGCCGTAACGTCAGTTCCGAACAAAGTTCCGCCTGGGCTTTCGTCATGCCTGGCGTAATGCCCGCGCGGCTGGCGCTTTCATTCATGGCAAAAACTTTTTCCAGCGGGGGCTTGCCTTCGAAAATAGCCACCGCCCGAGCCCGCAATTCTGGTTCCGCGCGAAACACCGCGGCCACAGAAAAATTCGGCACGAAGATGCAGGCAAAAGGCATAGCAGCAATAAGTCCATTGAAAGATTGCTCACGAAGTCATCGGCATTCATCCCGCCCAGGCCGTTTTGCTAGCGAATGTGATTTCGGCGGAACCAGCCGGTTTGCGCTCCATTCGCGACCGCACTATCTCTGCTGTGATTTCCAGGTCGGTCAGCAATTGCGCGTGGCCAAGCGCCGGAGTTTTAACATCCGCCGTCTGTGTTATCCGATGCCTGTGAGTCCCCAGCTTTATTAATAAGGAAGAACAGCTTCCGGCAATGGACTGCCGCTCCACTGCGAGCAACACAGTGGGCGTATGCTCTACTGCCCGGCGAAAACGGAACCATGTAGTAAGCGAAATGCGGCGCGCCGTTTGCGGCGGCACATCGCCAAGATCGAGCGCGATCAATCCGAAGCCTCCACTTTCGAGCAGCAGGTCGGTGACCCGCAGAAATTGTTCCAATCGCTGCTCGGCGGAGTCCGATTTCGCAAAGTTTTTTTTCGCTCCATTGGGCCCGCCCTTGAGCTCAGGTTGAATCTCCGGCGATTCTTCTCCACAGCGCACCCACAGCAACCGGCCCAACTCGACACCTGCTTCAGCGACAGACTGCGGATCGAGAGCATTGCCGGCATCCACAATCGCGCAGCATTCCCCCCGGCGGGTTGCGGCAGCCAGTGCGGAAAGCAGCAAGGTGGTACGTCCGGAAGAGGCCGGACCGCAAATTTCAGTCAGGCAACCGCGCGGCAAACCTCCGGTAAGCGCATCCATTTCGGCAATGCCGCTGGATGCCATTGCGGGTGCCGGACGCACTCCCAATCGCGAAGCTGTCTGAACTCCAGAGAGCTTCGCATCTTTATCTTTAAAAGCCGCCGAACCGACGCGTTGCGGCGGCCTTCCCTCGCTAAAAAGTTGTGCCTCAGAAGTTTTGGAGCATACCTCCTCCATCTCTTCACCATCAAAGACAAAAGGGCGGCCCAGGGCCGCCGAAGTGGAAAACACTGCGGAAGACATATATTCCTCGGAAATTTTCAGGGAGCGCCGGGGTAAGAAAGCCCTGGAGGCGTTTTCGCTTTTTATTCGCCTTGAGAAATTCTGCGCCCGGGTGGGGAAATTGTCAAGACCCTACCTTTTTCTTCCCGCCGGAGAAATGCTTACCTCTGCATCCATCGCCCGTCTAAGCCAAACAGCAATCAGGCGCGGACATTCCATCAAATCACTCCCAAGTTCGCGACTGATGGCTTTCATCAGAAACGAGGATCCCTCCATGCACAAAACGCGTCTGCTTGTTTTGTTATTCAGCTTCTTGTCGGTGGCCAATATTTGCCACGCGCAAACCGTAATGCTTGATCTGCCCCTGCAGAGCCAGCATGCCGTGGTTATGCAGCGCATTGGCATTACCGATATCACCGTTAACTATCACCGGCCACTCGCCAATGGCCGCCCAATCTGGGGCAAGCTGGTTCCTTACGGAGAAGTCTGGCGCGCGGGAGCAAATGAGAATACGACCATCACCTTCACCGATCCGGTCACCATCGAAGGCCAGTCGCTCGACAAGGGCACCTACGGCCTGCACATGATTCCCGGCGAAAATCAGTGGACCGTGATCTTCTCGAAGATGTCTACTGCCTGGGGGAGCTTTAGCTACAAACAGGATGAAGACGCATTGCGCGTCACCGTGAAGCCGCAGCCTGCCGAGTTCCACGACTCACTCACTTACGACTTCGACGACATGAAACCTGATTCCGCCGTGATTACACTGCGCTGGGAGAAGGTCGCCGTGCCCTTCAAAGTTGCGGTCAAAGTGAATGACATTGTCGAAGCCAGCCTTCAGCGGCAACTGCGCGGACTCAATCAATATTACTGGGAAGGCTGGGACGATGCCGCCAACTACTTCCTCACCAGCAAAACTAATCTTGAGGAGGCGCTCAAAGATGAAGACCATTCCATCGAGACGGAAGAGCGCTTCGACAATCTGCTGAACAAGTCGCTGATCCTGGCGGCCATGGGACGGAAAGAAGACGCATCTACTTTTCGTGAGAAAGCCGTTCAGAAGGCATCAGCGCAGCAACTTTATTTTTATGGCCGCCAGTTGCAGGGCGAGAAAAAGCAAGAGGAGGCTTTCGCCCTCTATCGTTCAAACGCCAAGAAATACCCAAACGAATGGACGTCGCACGTCGGTATGGCCCGTGTCTACAGCGGTCAGGGTGATTACGATAGTGCGGTTAAGGAAATTAAGACCGCGCTCACTTCGGCTCCCGACTCTAACAAGTCCAACCTCGAAGGCTACGTGAAGCGCTTGCAGTCGAAAGACGACATCAACCGCTAGTCCGGGCCGCCAAGTTTCACCAATAAAAATGGGGGCCAGCTCGTGAGCTGGCCCCATTCACTTAAGAAAGCTTCCGCTCACCACACTCGGCAAGCATTCGCCCGGACCATTTTCTGTCCGGCCTTGCAGCCGAAAGCCTGGGCAAATTCCGACATATTTGAAACCACATTATCGATGCGGAAAATGGGCAGCGAATGCGGGTTGGTGGTAACCACCAGACGCGCCACCTCCGGCCTCACGTTCGTGCACCACGAATATGCGTAAGAAAGAAAAAAGCGCTGGCGATAAGTCCAACCATCCGGCCCTTTGTCGTCCAGCGATTTTCCTCGTTGCTTGAGGTCAGCTTCGAGCGCGTTCAGCGCCAGATGAACTCCGCCGTTGTCCGCTGTATCTTCACCTTGCGTCAGCAATCCATTCTGCTTGACTCCGGGGCCCGCGTCGGGAACATCCTGCGTATATTCATCGGAGATACACTTGCCGCGTTCGTCGTATTGTTTGGCGTCCTCGGCAGTCCACCAGTCGCGCAGATTGCCGTGAGCGTCGAATTTGCGCCCCTGATCGTCGAAACCGTGGGTGAGTTCGTGACCAATGACCATGCCGATGGCGCCATAGTTCACCGAGTCGTCCATACTTTTTTCGAAATAAGGGGGCTGCAAAATGCCGGCGGGAAAATTAATGGTGTTTAACTGCGGATCGTAATAAGCATTGATCGTAGCCGGCGTCATGGTCCACTCGCTGCGGTCTACCGGCTTGCCGATCTTTGCCACCCAACGCTCGAATTCGGATGCTGATGCCTGCTCGACATTCCCCAAATAGTTGTCTCGAGTAATTTTCACACTGGAATAATCGCGCCAGTGCGAGGGATATCCAATCTTGTCTTCAATTCCTTTCAGCTTGACGATCGCTTGTGCCTTGGTCCCAGGAGTCATCCAACTCACGCTTTCAATGTCGGCCTGCATGGCTTGTTCGATTCCATGCACCATTTCAAGAGTGCGAGCCTTGCTTTCGGGAGGAAAAGCGCGATCAACATAGGCCTGACCGAGCGCTTCTCCCAGATCGCGGTCCGCATTGTGCACACAGCGACGCCAGCGTGGTTGGTTCTGTTCCTGTCCGGCCAGCGTGCGGGCAAAGAAGTCAAAATTTTCCTCCACCATCGCTTTGGTCATGAGTGGCGCCGCCCGGTGGATGACTTGCCAACGCATGTAGGTCTTCCACTGCTCGAGCGAATGGTCAGCCAGTAATTTATCCTCGGCTCGAAAGAAATCCGGCGACGTAACAATGTAATGGTCGCTTGCCGGTGCCTTCACTGCCTTCAAATAAACGTCCCAATCGATCGATGGAGTCAGTTCGCGGACCTGCGCCAGGCTCATCCTATTGTTGATATTCTTGGGGTCGCGGCGCGTGACGTTATCCATCTGCGCCTTGGCGAGCGCGGTCTCTAATTCGATCACGGCGTTCGCATCGCTGCTGGCTTGTGCATCTTTTTCCCCGGCCAGAACCAGCATCCTTTGTACGTGTGCGTGGAATTTCTTGAGAGTTTCTGCCGATTTTTCATCGTTCTTGATGTAGTAATCGCGATTGGGCAAACTCAGGCCACCCTGATCAATCTGCGCCACAACTTTGGAGGCGTCGTCAAAATCCTGCAGTCCGCTGAAGCCGAAGAATGGCGAGTTTGTCTGATTGTCGCCTTGCTCCCACGTGCCAGGAAACGACTGGTGAAGATGAGCGATCTCGGCAGTGATTTCTTTTTTTGACTGGATCGCGATGATGCGATCGAACTCCGACTGCAGCGGCTTCAGGCCTGCCGCCTCGATGCCTCCCTCATCCATGCAGGCAGCCCAGTAGTCGCCAATCTTCTGTTGCACCTCACTGCGCTTTGGATCGTTCTTGCTATTTGCCTCCATGGTCTCGCGCAGTACAGCTTCGTTCCACAACTGCAGGTTACTACCTGTTCCCCAAAATACTTGGTCCGGAGGAATCGGATTCGCTGACAGCCATTTGCTGCACGAATACTTGTAGAAGTCGTCGCACGGATTCAGCTGTCGGTCGACTAGATTTGGATCAAAGTGTTCCAGCTTGGGAACTGATTTTGTTTCTTCCGCAGTTCTGGCTGGGTTGCCGGTTGCAGTTTGGCTCAGTACTGCTAGCGGTGAAGTCAGAAGGAGAACGAAAGAAATTCCGCGAATAAACATTTGGCCTCTTTCGAGAAGTTAATGATGAAGCTAGCCTTCTTTTTGAAACAAACGAAGCACACAACGCGACCGTAGAACAACATACTACAGACGGGCCCTGAAGCGGATAGTTAGCGGGCGACCTCATGACCTATCCAGTGTTATGCAATCCGGCAGCGATGCCGTTGATGGTCGCACCAAGGGGGTATTCAAGTCTCTCCAGATCCTCCCCTTGCTGCTTGCGGCGCAAGAGCTCAACCTGGATCAAGCTCATCGGATCCACGTAAGGATTTCGCAGATGAATCGATCGCGCTATTACGCGGTTGCGAGCCAGCAAATCGCGTTGGCCGGTAAGTCGCAATATCATTCTCCGCGACCGTAAGAATTCGTTTTCGACCATGGTGAAAACGCGCGTCCGCAACGCTGCATTCTTTACCAGCCCGGAATAAACCTTTGCAATATGGAGATCGGCTTTCGCCATGCCGAGTTCTACGTTGCGCATCAAGTCGGAAAAGAGGGCGAAATGTTTGAACATTTGGCGTAACAGGCGTTCCCGGCCCTTCCCTTTGCCGGCAAAACTCTCAAGCCCGGTACCAATTCCGTACCACGCGGGTACGGCATGGCGGCTCTGCATCCATCCGAACACCCACGGAATGGCGCGCAGATCCTCTAAACGGCGGCCTTTGGTCCGGCGCGACGGCCGTGAGCCGATACGTGCGGAATCCAATTCGTGCACGGGCGTGGCCTGCTCGAAATATTCCAGCATGTCGGGATTCTCCGCGATATCGCGGCGGTAGACGCGGTAGGCCTCCTCGGACATTTCTTCCATTGCTTCTTCCCAGAGCGTCTGATCCGAGGGCCGAGGGGCGGAGCGGGTGAGCGCCTCCAGGCTGGCGGCGATCACCAATTCCAGGTTCCATTCCGCCAGCACCACGTCGGAGTACTTCCAGTTCAGAACCTCTCCTTGTTCTGTAATTCGGATGCGTCCGGAGAAGCAGCCTTCGGGCTGGGCCAGAATTGCGGCATGCGTGGGACCGCCGCCGCGGCCTACGGTACCACCGCGGCCGTGGAACAACCGCAGTTTCACTCCGCATTTTTCGGCAACGCGATGCAGATCGCGGTGCGTTTTGAAGAGCTCCCATGTGCTGGTCAGCATTCCCCCATCTTTATTGGAATCTGAGTAGCCAAGCATCACTTCCTGCCAGCGTCCCCAGGAATCGAGTAAGGGCTGATAATCCGAACTTCGCCACAGACGGCCCATCACTCCACCGGCCGCGCGCAATGACTCGATCGACTCAAATAATGGAACCGGCATCAGGCCTGGGTCACCCGAGATTCGATGGTGCCCGGCCGGGCCATTCAGGAATGGGTCGCTGCCACAGCCGGCCAGATTCACGCCACAAGCTTTCGCAAAGTGAAGCACGTTGAGCACATCTTCCTCGGACTCCGCGCCGCTGATGATGTATTGACGAATGGATTCTGCCGGATAAGTCTGCTTGAGCTGCCGGATGATGCGGAAGGTCTCGATCAAATCCATGGTCTGAGAAGAAGCGCCCTGACTGTCTTCCGCTAAAGCGACTCCTGGTGCCACGGCCGGCCCGGTGTTTCTTAGTTCGGTCTTTCGTAGTTTGCGGTTTCTGAGCTCGACGTTCGCGGCTGCGATCTTGTTTACGTCGATCTTTTTTTCGCCAATCTCGCGTAGAACCTCAGCGTGCACGCGAGCATGCTGGCGAATGTCGAGAACCTGGAGATGGAAGCCGAACGTCCGAATTTGCCGCAAAAGGGGGTCGACAAACGCTTCGGCTAGCCGCTGTCCGCGATTGGACACAAGGCTCGATCGCAGCATCAAGAGATCGGATTCAAACTCCGCTGCGTCCCCATACGAATCCTGCACCTTCGAGCCTTCCCGGGTGCGCTGCAACCGGTAAACCACGTAGGACAAAAAGCGACGGTAAATCTCCACCGTATTTCCCGTGCCCCACAGCATCGACGCTCCTGGCAACGAGCCCTTATACTGCGCCAATCGCGCAAGAATCTCAGGCGAGGCGCCCACCTGCTGCACAGACGAACTCAAACCATCGCTTAGAAATTCCACATCGCGGATGTATTGGCGCAGAATCACTGTTCGCGCCAATTCCAGGGCATCCTTCACTGATTTGGGTTTAACCAGCGGATTGCCGTCGCGATCGCCACCAATCCAGGAGCCAAAACTCACCAGGTTCGACAGCTCCGCCGGGTGGAGAACCGTGCCATAAACCTCGCTGACCGATTCCGCGATTTCGGCGGAAAGACGCAGCAAAGTTTCAAAAAGCGCAAGCCGAAAATAGCGAAGTCCCATGCGGATCTCATCATCGACGGTGGGTTTAGTTTGTCGAACTTCGTCGGTCTGCCAGAGCGACGTAATTTCAGCGTGGATGATCTGTTCGCACCGCAGAGCTTCGTCCATGGTGAGCGGAAGACGATCCAACCGCTCCAATTCTTTAGCAATGCGGCGGCGTTTCAGCAGCACTGTCTGGCGGGCCACCTCCGTGGGATGGGCCGTGAATACTGGCGTCACCATCACCTGCCGAAGTGCCGCGAGAGCCTTCTCGGCGGAGGTTCCAGCCTGCTTCATCCGCGACAGCGTTCCGCGAAACGAGCCGGGCAGCGACGCTCGGCGTTCTAACTGGCGGGCGCGACGCCGGCGCTTGCGATGGTTAGTCTCCGCCAGATTCGCTAACTCGAAATAGATCGCGAAGGCCTTGGTGACCTGGTAGGCGCGAGTTAAGTCCATTTTTGAAATAATCGCCCGAGCTTTGGCCATGAGTTCATCACGAGCGCGGCCGCCGCGACTATGCCACACGCGTTCGCGATGCCGAATCATTAGCCGCCGCAACTCCTCGACGATGTCGAATAATTCCTGGCCCACCTGCTCCACCAATACGCGTCCCAGCAACGCGCCGAGTGAACGCACATCCCGCCGTAAGGGATGATCTTTGGCGGAATCGTCCGATTGAGCCGTAAGTTCGGACAGACGGGCTTTTTGATCGTCCGCTTTCCACAGGGGTTTCGGTCTATTCATGAGGGTCGCGGCTTCTGACACGATTGGACAGGATAAATCAAAAGGCAGTTCTCAGTAGAACCATCGTTCGCAGAAGTTTAAAAAGGAGACCATCGAGGACGGGATACTGAGACCTGAGAACTGAGAACTGAGAACCGATTCTTACGTTGCCGTCTCGAAACGATAGCCGATGCCGCGGATGGTCTTCAGATATTTCGGATGTCGGGGATCAGACTCGATTTTTTCACGCAGCCGCCGCACGTAAACGTCGATCGAACGTGGCGTCACGAACGGAGTTTCTTTCCACACCGCATCGAGCAACTGATCGCGAGTGAGCACGCGCCCGCGATGTGCAGCCAGATATTCCAACAAGCGAAATTCGCGTACTGTGGTAAGAATCGCTCGCCCTTCCACCTGAACTGTCATCGACGAGGCATCAATTTCGAGACCGCCCAGGCGAAGCACCTCGGGCAACGCCGGCGTTTGCCGGGCTCCGCGCAGAACGCTGCGCACTCTCGCGACAAGTTCACGAGGACTGAACGGCTTAGTGATGTAGTCGTCGCCGCCCAACTCCAGCCCCTTTAGCCGGTCTGCCTCCGCAGTCTTGGCGGTTAGAAAAATGATGGGCGTGGACGAAAGGGTCGGGATCTGCCGGATCTGACGGCAGAGTTCAAAGCCGTCAGAACCAGGAAGCATCACATCGAGCAGAAAAAGCGACGGCGTTTCCCGCAAGGCTTCCGAGACCACCGATGCCCCGCTGACGAAGCTTCGAATATCAAAACCTGCGGCCTGCAGATTATGACCGATGAGCCGCGCGATGTCCTCCTCGTCTTCGACGACGAAGACGAGGCAGCGAGATGCCACTGCTTTTTCCGCGCCGCTGCGCGGTTCGTAAGTTCCGACCGGAGAGTGCATCGTCCCTTGGATGTTGACTTGGCCCGAACGCCCACAGTCTCATGTCGCCTGGTTCTGCTTCCGAATGTAGGTTGGAAATGTTTCGAGAATGTTTCTTGCGTATTAAAGGATGATGAATTTCGGGAACCCGTTCTAGGCTTCTGTCCGCTTCTTCGGCTGATGCCGCAAGCTGCGGCCCTCGATCAGGCTGTAGAGATCTTCTGCCAGATTGGTGGTGTGGTCCCCGGCGCGCTCCAAAGCTTGCGCCATCAAAATCACGTCGAAGTTGGAAGCATTGTTTTGTGACGCCTGCTCGGTGAAATGCTTTTGGAAAAGCGCATGGCAGACGCGATCAATATCCTTATCCATCTGCAAGACCTTGCGGGCGCGCTCCAGGTCGAGTTCCACGAATCCGCGATATACCAGGTCGAGCATCTCGCGCAGGATCGCTGACATTTCCACTAATTGGCGCAGATCGGAGGCTGCCATCTTCGTTGTCCGCGACTGCACCCGCAGGGCTACGCTCATCATCAGATCGCCAATACGCTCCAGATCGGTAGTGCACTTCAGGCTGGTCAACAATTGCCGCGCGCGGGCTTCATTCACGCGTGTGATTGCGGCCGGCAAGCGATCGTCGATGTAGCGCTCAATCACATCCAGCTCTTGTTCGCATTCTTTAATTGCCAGAAATGCCATGCGTGAATTGTGGGTCAACAGATCTCGCACGTTGAAGGCTGCGTCGCGTGCAATCAGAAAAGCGCGGAGTCCGGTGCGCGCCAGATCATCCAGCGACCCGGTTCCTTTTTTTGTAGGTTTCTTGGCCGCTTGCGGACTCGTGTCCGGCATTGCGTCATCCGCATCGGTCAAGCCGAGGTCATCGATTGCGGGTCGCGATGTAGCAGCTTTGCGAGGCATATCAACACAAACAATCGGCTTTCGATCGCCCAATCCAGACTATCTCAACCCTTGGCTTAAGGGGCAGTCTAGTGGAAAAATGTGAAAGGATCGTTAATAAGCCTATGGGGTTGCTCGAACATCTTCGTCGCCAATTTGCTTACGATGCCTGGGCAAACCGCGAGGTGTTAGCCGCGTTGAGCGCCAGCGCGCACTCAAACGAACGCGCGCGACAACTTCTCGCACACATTCTCTCTGCCCAGCGGCTATGGCTGGAGCGTATTCGCAAGCGAACTCAGAGTCAGCCGGTCTGGCCGGATTTCTCCCTCGACCAGTGCGAGGCGCAGATCTCCGAACTCGCTTCTCTTTTGGAACGAGTACCTCCGCCATCTTTTTTCCTCAGTTCTTTCGGAGAATGTCTCCTACAAAAACAGCAAGGGAGAGTCGTGGAATAACACCGTGCAAGACATCTTGACCCATGTGCTGCTGCACTCGGCGTATCATCGCGGGCAGATCGCCAGCCAAGTGCGCTCCAGCGGCGAGCAGCCCCCCTATACGGACTTCATTCATGCCGCACGGCAAAGCCTGATTGAATAAAACCTGAGCTGGGGTAATATCTCTGCAATGAGGAAACTCCCATTTCTTATCTTTCTGCTGTTTAGCGTCGCGGTCGCGTTCGGCTCGGACGAAAAAAACATTCCCTCCATGCCTGCGGCTGTTTCCGGCAACGCTGTCGCCAGTGTCAGAGACGGCCTGGAGATTTTTTCTTTTATGGGTGTCGGTCCCCGCAAGACTTGGGACGACGTCACCAACCAGGTCTATGTCTTGGACCTGGGTCATCCGAAATGGCGCGAAGGCCGCACCGTTCCCGGCGTCGGCGGCCGGCTTGGAGCTTCTGCGGCCGGCGTGAAAGATTTAATCGTTCTTATGGGCGGTTTCGTGGTCGATTCGCAAGGTGTCGAACTCACCGTTCCTGACGTCAACGTTTACGAGCCTGGGGCACATCGCTGGTCTCGCGCCAAAGATATTCCTGTCCCCGTGGATAATGCCGCAGTCGGCGAAACCCATGGGCGCTTTATCTATTTGATCGGCGGGCGTTCACCCAATGGGCCCGTGAACAACGTTCAAGTCTACGACGTCGCAAAAGACTCCTGGACTCAGGCCACGCCTTTCCCCGGCACTCCGGTCTTCGGCCTCGCTGGCGGCATCGCCGGCGAATCCGTGGTCGTGATTGATGGTGCGCAAAAAGGCCCGGCAGGCGGCCCGCGCTATGTAGCCTGCGAGCAGGCCTGGCTGGGCAAGATTGATCACAAAGACCCAACCAAAATTGAATGGAGCAAACTGCCGCCGCATCCGGGACCGGCTCGTTTCGCCATCGGTGGCGGCGGCTCGGCCCGCGATCACAGAATTTTCTTTTCCGGTGGCACTGCCACGCCCC
This sequence comes from Candidatus Acidiferrum sp., assembly GCA_035602195.1. GTDB lineage: Bacteria > Acidobacteriota > Terriglobia > Terriglobales > Acidobacteriaceae > Sulfotelmatobacter. Next base: position 4,490 of record DATNMU010000297.1, on the reverse strand, counting down.
ACGACTATAAAGGCGTCGCCTATGATGGCCAGCCCACAAGTGCTTCGGAAGTCACTTTCTCTTACGACCTCCACGCTCACAATTGGGAAACCATCAGCGAGAACACGTACGATCCCCGCGCTGACAGCCGCGGCATTCTCATCACTCCAATCGGGCCGGTCGTACTCGGCGGCATGGTGAAGAATATGGCCGTAACGGCCCGCGTTACGCAGGTGCCGAAAAAGTGAGAATCGAACGCTCGCAAGAAGTTCGCCGCACGTTATGGACGTTACTGTCACGACAATAGAGAAGCCGCACACGCTGTGGTCGTCGCTACTGGAAGCCATTCGCGGCTCGCACCAGGACTACACAACCGGCAGCCTGAACCGCGCCATCTTTCTGCTCGCGGTTCCGATGGTGCTGGAGATGGTGCTGGAATCTTTATTCGCCGTGGTCGACGTTTTCTGGGTAGGACGTCTCGGCGCAAATGCCGTCGCCACCGTGGGCCTTACCGAATCCATGTTGAGCCTGGTCTTCGCCGTAGGCATGGGACTGAGCTTGTCCACTACTGCGATGGTGGCGCGCCGCATTGGAGAAAAAGACCCTGAAGGCGCGTCCGTTGCGGGCGTGCAGGCGATCACTCTTGGCCTTATCATCTCTGTGGCCATCGGCATTCCCTGCTTTTTATTCGCGCCGAATTTGTTGCGCCTGATGGGCGCAACGCCTGAAATCGTCTCCACCGGCAGCGGATACGCCAGAATTTGCCTGGGCGGAAGCTTCGCCGTTCTTCTTCTGTTTCTCAACAACGCAATCTTCCGCGGCGCCGGCGATGCCGCCATCGCCATGCGTTTGCTCTGGGTTTCAAACATTATCAATCTCATCCTCGATCCCTGCCTAATTTTCGGCTGGGGACCGTTCCCCCGACTCGGCGTGACTGGCGCGGCTTTAGCAACTTTGACCGGCCGCAGCATCGGCGTCATCTACCAGTTCTATCGCCTCATGCGCGGCACCGAGCGTCTGCGCATTCTCAGGAGCCAGATTCATGTGCGCTTAAACGTGCTTCTGCGCCTGCTGCGCGTTTCGCTCACCGGCATACTTCAATTCGCCATCGCGCACACCAGCTGGATTGGGCTGGTTCGCATCGTAAGCACCTTCGGGGCGGCGGCGCTCGCCGGATACACGATCGCGATCCGCATCGTAATTTTCGTAATCCTGCCTTCGTGGGGATTGAGCAACGCCGCAGCTACGTTAGTCGGCCAGAATCTAGGTGCGGGGCATCCCGAACGCGCTGAGAAAGCAGTCTGGCGCACCGGCATCTACAACATGATTTTTCTCGGCCTGGTTGGAATTGTCTTCATATTCTTCTCCGTCCCCATTGTGCGCCTCTTCACTCACGATCCGGACGTCGTACGTCTGGGAGCGAATTGTCTTCGCATCGTAAGCTACGGCAACCTCGGATACGCCTATTTCATGGTGATGATGCAGGCCTTCAACGGCGCGGGCGATACCATTACTCCGACCATCGTGAACTTTTTCGGATTTTGGCTGTTCGAGATCCCGCTGGCCTATTGGCTGGCCATCCCGCTGCACATGCGCTCGAACGGAGTTTTCTTTTCTATCGCCATCGCCGAGAGTGCCATGGCTATAGCCAGCGCAATCCTATTTAAGCGGGGGAAGTGGAAGAAACAAAAAATCTAGTTCTGGCGCGTCCCCAAGACCCCACGACGCATCCGGCTGATTGCTGATTGCTGCGCCTACCTAGGCCTCGCCAGCACCAGCGTGATGTCATCCGGCTGCTCGTTATCGCCGATCCAGTCATCGACCGCCAACGTCACCGTCTGGCTGATCTGCACCAGAGGAGAAGTGCGGTTCGCGCTTACCAAATCAATCAACCGCTCCTCGCCAAATTCACCAAATTCATTCTCCGGCTCGGTAACGCCGTCGCTGTATGCCAGAAAAATCTCGCCGGGATGCATTTCCACACAACCTTCGTCATAAGTCCTGTTGTCGAATAGTCCCACCACGGTCCCGCCCGCTTCCAGCCGCCGCACTCGTCCATCTTTGCCGATCAGGATCGGCGGCAAGTGCCCGCCATTGCTATAGGTCAGCCGGCGCGACCGACCGTCGTAAATCCCCAAAAACAGAGTCGCGTATTTTTCCGGCGGGGTGCTTTCATAGAGCTGATGATTCAGCAGACCAAGCAGCGCGCCAGGCGAAACTTCAATCCCCTCCGGCCAAGCCGCCATCATTCGGCCCGCTCCTGCGACCGCGCCTACCGCCACCGGCTCGCGCATCTGCGGCAAACTCTCCACGCTGTAAGCTCGCACCGCCGAGTGAATGGTCGCCATCAGCAGCGCAGCAGAAATTCCCTTTCCGCTGATATCTCCGACAGCCAGAATTAACTTGTGAGAGCTAGCCGTCAAAAAGTCGTAATAGTCCCCGCTCACTGTGCGTGCCGGACGGCAGAAGCCATGCACCTCCAGCGACTCCAGTTCCGTCACCTGCCGCGGAAAAAGCTGCGCCTGCACCTCCTGCGCAATCGCCAGTTCCCCTTCCAGCCGCTGCTTTTCCTTTTGTTCCAGGATCAGCTTCTCGATGGACTCCGTCATCGAGTTGAATGACAATGAAAGTTGCGACAACTGATCCGCCGACTTCACGGGAATGCGATGGCTGAAGTCGCCGCGATCTACGTTGCGGGTCGCGTCGTAAAGTTGAGCGACTGCGCCCGTAACCGTTTGCGTCATTCGAGTGCCAATAATTAAAGCGACCAGTTCAATCACCGCGAAGAAGATCAAAATTGCCAAAAGCAGATACTCAACTCCGCGCGCGATGTCGCCCAGCGCCGCAAACAAATGGCTGTACAGCACCGAAGGCCGCGTGCGCACTCGCACCAGGGCGCCGGCTCGCTCCACATCTCCCGTCGTCCAATCGAGCACCTGCAGCGGCGTGCCAAACGTAATTTCCCGATCCATCGCGTCTGCGGGGGCTGGCAGCGAACCTACGGTGAACGTCGGGTGAAACATCTGTGGATTGTTTTCCGGGCCCGCAGTTGTCTTTCCCTGGTGCACAGCACTTCCGCCATCACCCTTGTCTGGCTCAGCAAAGAGACGGGTTTGAAAGCCTCCCTGGTTTGCGGAATCGGGGGTCTGCTGATTGCGTTGCGCATCATTCCTGTGCGAATCGTCCCTCTGCGAATCGTCGAGCGAAATTCCCGCCCCGTAAAGGGTTATTTCTCCTAAGTTCGCGGCGATGTCAGCAACCAGGTTTTGGTCCAGTGGTTCGCTGCATACAACCGTCAACTTCTCCGGCCCTACGTCAAACACTGAAGCGACACGGAGATACAACGCATCGTGGTCACGAACGATTTCTTTGAAGGGCTCGCCCGCACGAATCGCTTTCGCGTACGGATTGTCATTTTTGTTAACAAAATCGGGAAATGCGACTGAGTTATCCTGCGTCCCACTAAGCTGCAAACTCTTAGTCCCTCGCCAGGCCGTGACTTGCCGCCTTCTCCAGGCCCGCTCACGCTTCTTCAATCCTGCCAGAGATGCCAGCGTGGGTGGCTCGCCCTTCTCGATCCGCACCGCAAGTTCATTGCTGACCGCGGCATTCACCGCCTGCATACTGCGCAACTGCGAGTTGATGTCGGAAGTCACCACAAAACTGGCAAACTGTCCGGCAAAAAGATAAATCGTAATGGAGGCCATCGCAATCAGCAGCACGACAGGAATCACGCCGATGAACACATAAGTTACGATCAACCGGTTGCGCAAACGCCACAGGACTTTTTGCCTGAGCTGGCGAAAAGCAACGATGGAAAACAGCAACGCGGCGTCAAACAGAAGAAACTTTACCCACCCCCCAAGACTGTCGGCCCACTTCGGTGCAAATGGCGTCAGCAGCATCTGCAGCGCAAAGAGCGCTGCTGACAAACCCAGCGAGTAGCAGGCGCCGCGCGCGACCCATCCTCGCGGCCATAGACCGGCCGCCTGCATTCGTGCACGGAAGTTCCAGTAAATCTTTCTCATGAATTCGATTCGCCGCCGAACACAAGCCCCTGACTGGACTCGTCAAACTAACAGTCCAGTTACACCGCCAAGTTTCTTAGATCTCCGGGTACAAGTCGAAGAACGCCTCCAGGCTGGTGCGCAACTGTTTCTCAATCTCTTCTTTGCTGCCTTCGAGCACGTGCATGGTGACGTGCGTCACGTGCCCGTTGGTGAGCTTCACCGGAGCCTGACCCACTTCGGCTACATCTTCAGAAGGTAGCAGCCGCATGCCGTAAACTAGAGTGAGATTCGCCATGTTGTAAATTCTAACCGCCTTCGCACCCGCCAACGAAACCTTTTGCACTTTCGCAGTTTAAGGTTTTGGCTTTCATCATTTAGAATCCCGCAGTGAACCCAAAAACCATTTTTGTCCTAGCTGGTTTGTTTTTTACCCTTCCGATGGCGGCCCAGCAATCACCTGAGACTCCGTCAACCCAGCCGAAGGTCAAAGTTAATGTTTTG
>DATNMU010000296.1:0-8408 GCA_035602195.1 Candidatus Acidiferrum sp. | reverse complement strand
GACACCGTCAAGCTTCAGCGTATCGAGTGCGTACGCCATCTCCTCGAGCAGACCGTCTGTCGCCGCCAGCGCCGGTAACGTCGCCATTGCTCCGAAGCGCGTGGGATGTTTTGCGACGATGTCGGCCAGTTGTTCATTGATTCGCCTCGCGAGTTGGCAGGCCTCCGGTCCTTTGGCGTGACTGGCCGAATCAGGCAGCGATAACACTGATGCAGAGATTCCATTCGCATCCATGAGTGCCAAAGACTGCTCGATCGACCAAGTGGGCAGCTTGTCCATCGGCGCCTGTGCTCCGAGATTCGTAATGATGTGGGAGTGGACGTCGATGATTTTGCTTAGGCTGGCCATTGAATCTCCTTACTTATTCCTGTGATGACGGCAATCACGACTACATTTCTCGTGGCTTTCGTTCTCCGGCGATCCATTCGCGGATATATGCTGGACAATTTTTGAGGGTGATGTTGTCCGCTTCGCAGCGCTTGAGAAAACTAACCGCATCTTGATCCACCAGGGTCAGATCTTTTAAGTCCAGGATGATGCGGCGATCATCCGCTTCTGAAGTCATGAGCGTTTCCAACTCGGTTAGGTTTTCTCCGCCCATTCGACCGCTCAACTTGAAGACCACTTCTCCGTTTGCTGCCCTCGTGATCTTGAGCATCTTCCTCCCCTGGAGCTCTCGAAAACACGTGCCTCTTGCAAATCTAGGCCGCTACAAACTTTTGTGATCTCGAGTGCTTTAGCCAAGCCAATAGCGATGGGTAGGAAGCGAGTCAGATCGAGCGGTTGCCCGTGATCGGATTCAAGGATTCGATCCAACGGCTCGCCGCCAGGGTCTTTCAATAAGAGAATCGTGCGTCCTTCGTGAAGAGTAAGGGCCAGAGGCTTGACTGCCCACGCGGGATCGAGTTCGGCTGCGAGCGAGTATTCGTGTTCGAGCCGACGGAGATTCTGCGGTGATTGCCGTTCTGCGGAGAGTGCGATCGCGAGGACAGGCGATGGCTCGCTGTCCCGTCGGCCTCGGTACAGGGTGAAATCCGCACCTTCCTGGAGCCGTTCCAACACGTATCCAGAGGGCCCCGAGATGGACGACATTCTCGTCGCCACGGCTGCACGACCTCAGCGTGTCGATTCTGACCAGACCCTGCGCAAACGTCAACAGCCGAACGATGGGTCTCAGTATCCGGGCGGCCCCGACAGCCCATTTGGACATCTTGTGGCGGAATTAAAAGCGACGCCATCGCAGGTGGCTTTGGCGTGGCTTGCAGCGATTATTGATGCCCTGCCACGCACCGCGCTTTGGCCGTCAATGAACCTTGACTTCTTTACAATTAGGAAGTAAAAGAAACAAATCGAAAGCACTCGAAACATGCCCAAGGAGAGGTCCTATGGAGGCTGCGCCGCTCGGGACGTGTTTGCGTATGTCCGCGTGTGTGGCAATGATGTTAGCTTCTTCGATTGCTCTACATGCGCAATCCACATACACGGGTAAGCTTTTCGGAGAAGTTACGGATTCTTCGGGAGAAATTATCGTTGCCGCCAAACCACGCTGACCGGCCAAGCCTCGAGTGTCATCGCCCGGGCAATCCGTGGGTCCTAGATTGGCCTCCGTGGGCCCGCCGACAATTTTGGAAGTCAATGGTTTGAGCCGCATACCGACGATTGACTAGTGGCGTTGCGCTCAGAGACAAAGGAAACAATGCAGATTTCGGTTGGCAAACGAAGAGGTCTCGAAGCAGTTTCCGATCATCGCGGAGTAATCGCGGCGCTGGCGATCGACCAGCGCAGCGCGTTGCGAAAACTCTTTTCGGCCGCTATGGGTCTGGAAGTCAGCCAGGTTCCGCGCGAAATTCTGGAGGACTACAAGGAAGCAGTAAGCCGCGTGCTGACTCCCTATGCCAGTGCGATCTTGCTTGACCCCGAGTTGGGTCTGCGAGCGGCCACCTTGCGAGCGAAAAAAACCGGGCTGCTCCTGGCCTATGAACAAAGTGGCTACGACAAATCTGTTCCAGGACGGCTTCCCCGTGTTCTCGATGGTTGGTCCGCAAGAAAACTAGTCGCAGCCGGCGCGAATGGTGTCAAAACGCTGGTGTATTATTCGCCGTTCAGCACGCCGAAAATAAATCGTGTGAAATACGATTGGGTGGAGCGAATCGGCGCCGAATGTGCTGCGGCGGATGTTCCCTATTTTCTAGAGTTGGTCGCCTATCACGATGAAATAGACGAAAAGAGTCGCGAGTTTGCAATTCTTAAGCCTGAGATTGTGACCCAAGGCATCCAGGAATTTTCCAGACCGCAATATGGTGTCGATGTTTTAAAAGTCGGCGTGCCGGTGAACATGACGTTTGTCGGCGAAGCTGCCGGGCCACAGGCAGATGCGGTGTACACGCGCGAGCAATCCAAAGAACTGTTTCGTCGCGCTGACGCGGCGGCCAGCAAGCCTTTCATTTATTTATCCGAGGGCGTGAGCAACGAAATGTTCAGCGAAACCCTGGAACTTGCCGCCGAGGCTGGAGCGAATTTTTCTGGCGTTCTGTGCGGACGTTCCACCTGGAAGGATGGCGTCCCGATTTTTGCGGAAAAAGGGCTCAGCGCGCTGGAAGATTGGTTGGCCACCGCAGGGGTGAAGAACATTCAGCGAGTGAATTCGATTCTGGCATCCGCCAAACCGTGGTTTCGATTCTCTGAGAGCACTTCGGATACCGCGGTGCCCGGTTAGCGGACATGTCGAACACGGCCTCAAGCACGTTTTGGTGTGTGAGCTTGAATCCAGCGATCGATAAGCGTATGCGGATGGCGCAACTGGTTCCCGGAAGCGCGAATCGAGTACGCGACGTGCAGGCGCATCCCGGAGGAAAGGCTGCGCATGTCGCCATGTCATTGCGGGCATTGGGCGCGAACCCCTTGTGGCTGGGCTTCGCAGGCGGGAGCACCGGAGACGAACTGCTTCGCGGTTTGGAAGATCTGAGCATACAGACTCAAGCTGTAAGAGTGGGCCAGAACACGCGTGTGAACTTGGAAATCATTTCTGACGATGGATGCGTGACGGAAATACTGGAACCTGGCGCTCCTGTTGCCGAAAAATACTGGGGAGTATTTTTTGAAACGTATGCAACATTGCTTTCTCAAGAAAAGAGAAGTGGCATCGTACTCGCGTCAGGCAGTTTGCCGCGCGACGCCGCCACGAATGCCTACGCCGAGATAATCGAAGTGGCGCATCGTTGCGGGCACAAAATATTCCTGGACACGAGCGGAGAGCCTATGCGCCTGGCGTTAAGCGCCGGACCAGATTTTGTGAAGCCCAACCGTGAAGAGGCGGAATGGCTCATTGGCGAAGAAATCCGCGACTGCCGATCCGCGAAAGCTGCCGTGCATCGGCTAATTGAACTTGGAGCTAGGAGCGCGGCTGTCAGCCTCGGTCATCAGGGCTTGGTCTGGCGGTCCGCCGCACGCCAAGACTTCTATTACGCTCAGCCCCCGAGCCTCTCCGCCAAATCTAGCGTTGGCTCCGGGGACGCCGCTATGGCTGGATTCGCTTATGCGGCGGCGCGTGAATTTGATGTGGAGAAAACTTTGCGGCTAGCGACCGCTTGTGGAGCGGCGAATTGCCGTGCCGACGCGCCGGGGCAGCTGCGAGAGAGGGATGTGCGTGCTTTTGAACCACAAGTGCGTATCGAGAGGTTAATGTAATGGCGTGGCACAAGGAATGAAAAAGTGCAGAGTATCAAGCGATGAAGACGAGCCTATACGATGCTGAATGAAGAACGCCGACGCGGAATTCTGGAGCTATTGCAGAGTGATGGACGCGTTCTGGTGCGGGACCTGTCGGACCGCTTTCGCACCTCGCTCATTACCATTCGCAAGGACCTGGAATTTTTGCACCACCAGGGACAACTGGAACGCACTCATGGAGGCGCGCTTCCGCTTCGCACCGGTACACTGCAGGATCGTACGCTGCAGGAGAAGGAGCGCCTTCATCGTCACGATAAATTACGAATCGCATCAGCAGCCGTGCGCATGATTCAGGAGGGTCAGGTCATTATCCTGGATTCAGGAACCACCACCACCGCTATTGCTCGGGCTTGTAAGCAATTTCGCAGTCTTACGGTAATCACCAACGGCACAAACATTGCCGAAGAATTGGCGGGCACCTCTGTTGAAGTCATCCTCACCGGGGGAACGCTGCGAAAAAATTCGTTCTCGCTGGTAGGCCCGCTGGCGGAAGAATCTCTGCGACAGCTTAGCGCCGACATGCTTTTTCTGGCCGTGGATGGCTTCGACACGAGCTATGGTTTAACCACGCCCAATCTACTGGAAGCACGTGTGAATCGCGTCATGGCCAAAACGGCTCGACGCACTATTGTTGTTTGCGATTCAAGCAAGTTCGGGCGGCGCAGTTTATCTCTAATCCTGCCGGTATCCGCCGTGCACGAAACGATTACCGACAAGAAAATCGGTAAGGCGCATCTGAAAAGTTTGCGTGAAGCAAATATCGAAATGACGCTGGTCTAGCTCGGGCCTGCGCATTTATTGCAATGATTTCCAAGGATACCACCGGCATGGAAACCACCAGAAGCAAAGCGCAAGAATCGGCGACGCTGCAGGAGATCTTAACGCAACCGCAGGCCTGGAAAGCATCCTTGTCCGATTTCAAGGGCAGCCGCATGCTACAAACGATTTTGGAGCAGACTTCTTCTCGAACGGAATGGTTGTTCTTGGGCTGCGGCACGAGCTTTTATCTTGCCGAAGCCGCGGCCGCTTCCTGGACCATTCTTAGCGGACAAAGAGCCCGGGCCTTGCCCGCGTCCGAGATTTTGTTATTTTCGGATCTTAATCTGCAGCCGCATCGGGAATTGCAGGCCGTGGTAATCTCGCGCTCCGGCACCACTTCGGAAGCCGTGCGCGCTGCTTCCTTGCTCAGACGGAAACATAACATTGCCACCCTGGGTGTAACCTGCTCTCCGAACTCGCCACTCGAGTCCGCGTGCGAGTTGACCATTCAACTTTCGGCGGCGCATGAGAAAAGCATCGTAATGACGCGCTCGTTCACCTCCATGCTTTTGGTATTGCAATATCTGGCGGGTTGCAAAAAAAACGCCGAAGGTTTCTGCGCGTCACTGGAAAAGCTGGCAGGAAGTTTTGAGGCCTCGTTGCTGTCGTTTTCCGACCGCGTGAATTCTTTCACAAAAGATCGCACCTTTGTGGACTACATATTCCTCGCGCAAGGGCCCTTCCTGGGCATTGCTCACGAAGCCGCGTTGAAGGTTGCGGAGATGTCGTGCTCGTTCAGCCAGTCTTATCACACACTGGAATTTCGCCACGGTCCAAAAGCGATTGTCGGTCCCGAGACATGCCTGACTTTCTTTATCAGTGAGAGCGGACAACATGCCGAGTGCGAAATGCTTGCCGAAATGAAGGAGATCGGCGGGGTAGTTGTCATCGTGTGCAATCGCGCCAACAAAAGGATCACCGCGTCGAGCGACCTTGTGTTCGAAATGGGTTTGGACGTGCCGGAAATTGCCACGCTGGCCGCCTCCATTGTTCCCGGGCAACTGCTGGGGTGTTACACCGGACTGAAGAAAGGTCTCAACCCCGATGCTCCCAAAAATCTAAGTCGTGTTGTACTTCTTGATTAGCGATGACTATCACGAGGCATGTCCTTGGCCACATTTGATGTCTCGGTGGTGGGAGAACTCAACCTCGATATAATTTTGTCCGGCCTTCCACCAAATCTGCAACTCGATCGTGAACAGTTGGCGGACGATTTAAAAGTCACTTTGGGAAGTTCTTCCGCGATTTTTGCCCATAATCTTGCTTTACTGGGCAACCAGGTCGGCTTCAGCTCCGCGATCGGTAGCGATTCACTTGGAGTAATCTGCCTGGAGCGCCTGGGCGAAAGCGGTGTGGATCTTTCCAGGGTTCGCCGGTTTCCTGGGCGGCAAACCGGCCTTACCGTAATTCTTCCGGCCGGTTTACAACGCTACATCCTTACTTATCCGGGCACCATGTCGGAGATGCGCTACGAGGATTTGGATTTAGACTCTGTCTGCGCGGCGAAGCATTTTCATTTGTCCTCTTATTTCCTTCAGCGCGCCTTGCGTCCTCGGATGACTGAGCTCTTCCGGCACGCCAAGGCCGCCGGACTTACCACCTCGTTAGATACCAACGACGATCCTGACGATAAATGGGGCGAGGATCTTTATCCAGTTCTAAAATATGTGGACGTATTGCTTCCCAATGAACGGGAAGCCTGCAAAATTTCACGAACGCACGACGTACACAGCGCGGCGGAATTTTTGGCTGCGAGGGCCCCGCTGGTGGTGATTAAACGTGGAGCGCTAGGTGTCATCGCTCGACAAGGCCGTGCTACTTTTTCTGACGCGCCGAAGACGGATACCTTTGTGGATGCCGTGGGAGCTGGAGACAGCTTCGACGCTGGATTTATCCATCAATTTATTCGTGGCGCAAAGATAGAAGATTGTCTCAAATTCGGAAATGTTGCCGGAGCACTTTCCGTGATGCGCGCCGGCGGAACAGAAGCGTTTCGCGACGCGGCTCTTCGCGAGTCTTTTTTGCGAACAAACTGGGAGCAGGCAAAGCAGTGAGCTTTAGCGGATCCTCGAATCGTAGCTACCCTCAGAAACGTGAGAGTTATTTACCGCTTGCAGCCGCATTGCCCTGCGGCGTGGCCTGAAGCAACAAGCTGCCCGTGAAGTCCACATCAATTCGCACGGTCGGACCGCTAACGATTCCGTAGTCCTTATTATTTACGTAGTCCACGATCTTGTAGGTTGCTGATTGCAGCCCGCGTAACTCTACGGGACCTTTCCATTCCTGCTTGGTTGGCGACTTGGCGGAACGAGCCGCGCTATAAAACGCGTAAAATATATTTCCATCTTTCTCGATGGCATAACCTTCCGGCACGTCATAGCCGCAAACATACAAATCCAGGAAATTCCCTTTAGACAACATTTTGTCGTTGTACAAACTTATCCACTTTTTCCAATGAGGTTCTTTGCCCGGATTGAGAAATACATTTTTTAACTTTGGCCCGTAATCCGGCCACGTGAATTTTGTTCCCAGCACGCCGCCGGTGCCGAGCGTCGAAGCAAAATCGGTTCCAACATCCTGCTCGTTGTCGCCCACGCCGGAAATTTGCGTCAATTCCACGTGATCGCCATACACCGCTGCGCGCGGCCCCAGCAGCGCCTTGTACATTTTCATGCGACGGCGCACCTGCACGGAACCAACCGGATCAGCCGTCACCGCCTGATCCATGTAGCGAAACCACGCCAGGCTTGGCGGCGTTCCGCACGGGCAGCTTTGCGTCACGCTGTCTGGTTTAAGCGCACGAGTCGTCTCGAAAATAATTTTGTACACTTCCCCCATCGCATACACAGAGTCCATCGGCGATTTGTGATGATGTGCCGGGTTATAGCAAGGCGGCGTGGCGTAGATATTGTCCAGCTTGTGCCCATCGAAATCCCAATCGTGAATGAATCGTTCGGTCAGTTGTTTATAGTAGGCCTGAACCTCCGGCAGCGCCGGGCACAGAGTCGCGAGATTGCGCGTCATGCGCGCGGGCTTTCCGTCTTTATTCAGGATGAGCCAATCGGGATGTTCTTTCACCACATCCGAGACGATGTACCGGTGTCCGCCGTATCCGAACTTTCCATCTTCGACCGCTAACGGCAGCCACCAGAGCTGCACCTCAATATTCTTCGCGTGAAAATCGCTCACCATTTGTTTGATCGAATTAGCCGGGAAAGTGTCCGGCCGCGGCTGCCAATCACCATAATTGTTGAACCATCGATCATCGAGCGTTGCCCAATGAATCCCGAGCTCCTGCAGTTTCGGGACGGTCGCCAGCATTTGTGCGGGCGTCACATCCGACTCGTAGCCCCAGCCGCACCAGCTCACCGCATAGTTCTCATTATTATTCGTAGGCCGCGGCAGACCTTCGCGCTCCACGGCGTTGGACCACATGCTCAGTGGCTCGTAGTAATCGCCCTTATAGACCGCCACGAACGTTCGAGGCGTCGAATAACTTTCGCCAGGCTTCAGCGTGGTGTTGGCGGGGAGATTTACCGCCGCTGCCACGCGTCGATCCGTGGTAGTGCTTACCGGAATCGATAGAACCAACGGAAGCGTTTCGATATGGCCAATCGCTTCGCCCATAATCCGCGTCCAAAATGCCACGACGGGAATGCCGCCGCCCACGCGGCCCAGATCATCTTTCGTTTCCACCGGCGCGCCGAACGGATTTTGTTGATCGAATTTTGCCGGTATCGGCATGACGTCGTCTTTGCCCCACTTCAAGCTGGAACCAAAGAACGACCACATTTCGTGAGGGTCCACGCTAGCATCGACGAGTGAAGCATTTAAGCGGTGACGCTGCAGCGAGAAGTTCT
>DATNMU010000295.1:0-8986 GCA_035602195.1 Candidatus Acidiferrum sp. | reverse complement strand
CTCCGCCTTCCGCCCCGCCTCCAACTGCTTCAGCGCCCCGATCATCTGCGCCTCCGTGTGATTGCTCTTCGACATTCTCCCTTCCCCTTTCCTTCGACGAAATCATACTCAGGTTTGTTCGGAAAGAGGGGAGCAGGTCAGATCCGAGCGTTGGGCGCTTCATCAGCGAAGATCCGATTGGATTTGGTGGCGGAACGCACTTCTACAGATATGCGAGTAACAATCCGGTTCTGTTCGATGATCCTTTGGGATTGTGGAGAAATACTGGAAAGCCCGCCTCGCCCGAAGACAACACTATCATTTGCAACGGCCTTGGCGGCATCGCAATTCAGATCCCAAAAGACCAAGACCTATCATGCGGTATCGGTAACTGTATCTGGCGCCATGAAAATCAGCACAGGCGAGAGGCGCTAGCTTCCAACCCTGGAATCTGTCGTAACGTAGCTAAAGGGATCCAAGTTGATTTCTCCAACAACCAGGAAAGAAAGGCTGGGGAAATTGCAGCGAGCACGGTCGAAATTAATTGCTTAGAAGATGCGCTCAAGAAGGCCAAGTGCGACCATTGCAAAAAGGATATCCAGAATTACAAAAAGGAAGTCGAAGACTATCGGAGCTACTATGAGCGACAACAGTAGAGTTCTAACTCGGCTTGCTCTGATTCTTCTGCTATTCGTTCTGCCGAGCCTCGGACAAGAGAAAACTGAGCGGGGAGGAATCCAAGTTAAGGTTGCCTCCCTGCAACCTCTTCGATTAGAAATCACCCTAAGATCTGGCGCTGACCAGAGTGTGGTGATTAACAAAAGCCAACTGCCCTGGGCGACTAGATACGGCATGGTGTTGGTGGCAGTCAAGTTCGATAGCGAGGCCCTGGAAAAGGTGCTTCCGGTCGAGGATCCTGCAAGGAAACAGATTTCCGTCCAGCCGGGACAGACGCTGACTGGGACCCTTGATCTGGATGGTATTTTTGAGGGTCTTGATGAAGCCAGAAAGAAGTCAGATGTTCACCTGTTTTGGGCATATCAGGCCCCGCCTGAACTCAATATTGGCGGGTGGTCAGGCGGATGGATTCTACTTCCTCAGAGCAAGACGAAGTGAAGCCTGTTCCGAGTTTTTTCTGACTGCGAACCTGAGTACCTGTTGTTCGCGTTTCCCGTCCCGCTAGCGCGTGAGTTTCTGATCGGCTGAGGTCCGGGGAAGGTTTTTCCTTTAGCCGCCGATCTGCGTTTCCCTTGGTCGATGCCTGCCCTGATCTGCTGGCCGATCCGCGCCCTGATCTCGGTCCGATTAGCTACCCGATGCGGTGCCGATTGCGGGGTCGAATCGTGGCCGATCCTGAGCTGGCGGTGTGGCGAATCCGGCACAGTACGGGGTGAGGTTCTGGTGGGTCCCGGAGGTGGGTTCCGGGGGTAATCTGCCTGCCCGAAGTGCGCTGCCGGGGGGAAAGTCAAAAGTGCGCTGCCTTTGGCAGCGGGAGGAGGGGTGACACATCACCCCAGAATGGGTGCTGCTGCGCTGGAAAGTTGCTGCAGCGTAACCACTGAAAACAGGCGGATGCGCGAATTGCGGCGCTGTCGGCGCTGTGCGGTAACTTGTTGGAGTGTCTTTACTGCCTGCCCCGGAATGGAAGCAAGATTTTGGCGCGGGCGCAAACCCTGTCAAGGTGCCGGCCCGCGTAGCGGCGACCTTCAGGTCGACCTTGACAGAGTTTGCGCCCGCGCTACGCTGCCTTTATCGGGGGCAGGCAGGTTCTAAAAGCCGATTCCGAGACCCATGCCGTGGTCCTGCTGTTGACCCTGGGAGACTTCCTGCTGCGGCGCGATCGTTTGGTTGGGTTTGATCTCCGGCACATGCGCACTCTGCTGCGATACATCGTGACCGAGCGCCGCAGGCAGCTTCTCGCGGTCGTTGGTGAAAAGCTGTGCATCGTGCGCCCCGCGCGAGACGGAGACATAGGCCATGCGGCTATTGAGTAGATCCTTAGCGCCCAACTCGGTGTCCACGTGAATAAGGACACGGTCGGCAGTCTGTCCCTGGCTGGAGTAGCTGGTCATGGCATAGCCATGGTCGAGATGCGGATGCTTGCGCGGATCGAGTTCGACCGCGCGGCCCCCGTCCATTTTCACACGCAGACGCCCGTCTTCGCTGATGCTCTCGATGGTCCCCAGCTCGCGATTCGCAACTTTCAGTTCGTTGGCCGGGGCGGTGAATTGGATGCGGTCGCCCACTGAAAAACTCCGCGTCTCCTCGCGGAAAACTGAGACGCCCTGCTGTCGGCGTGGATCGTAAGTGCGCGCCGTGCCGTCCTGCAGTTCGACCGTCAGCCGATTGTTCGGGGCGTCGATGCTCTTCACCTGTGCGTACTCGCCTTTCCCGATGCCGGTCTCCTTCGACGTGCGCGAGTAGCGCAGCATGTCTCCCACGTCGTACCGCTCGGCCCAGGTGCGGTCAGCGCCAGTGAGGTCTTGCCGCGGCACCAGCGTCCTGATGTTGTGCTCCTCAGTGCTGACGAGGCCGCCCCGCTGCAATTCCGCATGGATACATTGATTGATCTCTGCGCGGGAGCGATTGTCGGGAGAAACCACCAGCGTGTTCCCCGGCGATTTTGCATACTCCTTCGCAATAGCGGCGATGCGCTCATCGTGGCCCTGAATCTCATGGACTCGGCTTTGCCGGTCAAGGTTCTGTATTGCCGCGCGGACTTCACCCCGCGCAAGCTGCTCGACCACCTGTTTTAGCTCCGGGTCTCTCTGACGTACGATCTCCTCGAGCTTGACTGTCTTCATGCCGGCGTCCTGGAGCTGCGCGAAGGGTCGCCCGGCCTCGACCGCCTCATGTTGCCGCCGGTCGCCAACGAGCAGCACACGGTCATTCGGATGGAGCCGGTTCACAAACTCATGCACTTGCCTGGTCGATGCCAGCGAGGATTCATCGAGCACATACAGCCGTTTCTCGCCGGTATCTGGTTGCTGTCCACGCGTCAGATGCTTTTGTAGCGTGGATGTCTCAAAGCCCGCTTCGGCGAGCTTCTGCGCCGCGCGGGACGTTGGCGCGAAACCTTCCACCCCGTAGCCCTCGGCCTCCGCGCCTTCGCGGATAACAGACAGAGTCGTCGTCTTGCCCGAGCCTGCGATGCCATCTAAGCCGACAACCTTCTCACGGGAAAGAAAGATTTCGTCTACCGCCTGGCGCTGCGAAGTATTCAGTTCCGGGTGGCGGTCTTCGGTGGCGATTCGCACTTGCGACGAGACCAGCATCGGATCGCTGTAGTCGCGCCGATTGCCTTCCTGCATTCGCACCACGACCTCGCGCTCCATGCGAACCATCGCGGCGGTCGTGTATTGTTGGCCCGCGCCAATGTGCGAAACTTCCTTGAACTCCCCGGTCTCGATTCGGCGCTCGAACTCTTGCCGGACTTGGGCGTAGGTGGTTTCTCCCATGCCGCGCCCGAGCGCCGTTTCAAGAATCGCACGGCGGTCATGTACAGCCGATCTCTCGAAGACATGATCGCGCGCCCAGGTCACGGCCCGCTGCGCCTGCATCTCCGGCTCCCGCAGATGGTATTGACCATGTTGGCGCGCCTGTGCGACAACGCGGTCCGCCTGATGGCCATACTGTGCGGCCAGTTCGCGGTGCCGCTGTAACACCTCTTCAGGCGACAACAGTTCCTTGTGGTCGCGCGTATGGTGGGCCGCGATCTGGGCGGCCGCGGCTCCGTCGATTCCTTGCTCCCGCAGATGATCCTTGATCTGTTCACGCCTCGGGCTGGACGCCTCCAGATATTCCTTCGAATAGCCTCGGATTTCCGGCTGTCCATACTTGCCGCGCTCCAGTTCGTAGCCTAGCTTTTCAAGATGCAATGCCAACTCGGATCGGTAGACCGCCGTGGCGTAGCGCTGGGACACGAACATCTCGTGTGGCTGCAAAGCTCGCATCTGCTTTCCGTTTTCGGGGCTGTTCTCCCGCTCGGTCATATTGAAGATCACGGCATGGGTATGAAGCTGCGGCGCCGCATAGCCATCGACGGGCCGCGCGGTATCGTGCTCGAAGGTGGCGGCAATGAATTTGCCGGTCGTCTCCGGGGCGTGGACATTGCCGATCCGGGCCTGCGTGTATCGCTCAAGTTCTTGCAGCGCTATGCGAACGCTCTCCCGATGGGCCTCTCGCACCCCATCATCGCCGCCCACAAGCGCGGTGAGCGACACTGACTTCGGCGCGGAAAACGTGGCGTCCCACCCGGCGCGATGCTCGGCGCTGGTCACTTCCTTGCCGAATTTGCCTTCGTAGGTTCTCGATACCTGATGCCGGACAAGCTGCTCTTCGGTGTGCGGATGCTGGCCTTCACTCAGCCGCGCGAAGTGCTCAGCGTCAATTGCACCGGCGAGCTTCCAGTGCTCGGCGAGCCTGCCCTGCCATTCGCTATGGCCCTGCTGATCGCGGCTCCAGTAGTTCTGTTCCTGCGAAACAAACTCGCGCGCGTGGTAAATACGCGCCTGGCTGGCTGACAGCGGTTTCGAGATCGTAAGCATGGGGAGGGCTCCTCAAACGGCGCGGCGGGACGATCACTGCACCGAGGGTTAATGGGTTAGCACCCGTATTCTTGGTAATTTGTCTCTCATTCGATCCCCTTCGTCTCCTCCCAGCGAAACCCTTCTTTGGGCTTGCCATTGGGCGTACCAAAGAGCGGGAGCACCGGCTGGTTGGGCTTCTTCGGCGGATCAGGGGGATCCATAGCTGGCGCTGGTGGCTTTGGCTCCGGCGGAATCTCTGGCATCTTCTGCTTCGCCAATCCCGGCAGTCTCAATCGAATTCTGCCCATCTTGGTTTTGGTTCTTGTTCTTGTCCGCCATCTCTGGAGCAAACTTGGCGGAGGTCTGCCCCATTCGATCCTCTCCATGTCCCACGGTTGATATGGCGACCGGCTCTGCCACATACTCCACCCCGCCAGTAGGAAAAAGAACATCGCGGCTCCCCAGAGCAGAGGCGTCAGCAGCACTCTCCAGATGCTCTCTCCGGCATAGAACTGCGCCTGCAGAAACGTTTGCAGTCTGGCAGTCGGGAACCACTCGCCCTCTTCCTGCATCAGCCCGGTCCAGCCGGACTGCCGTGCCGCTGGCGAAAGCTCCACCGGGATGCGACGGTCGCCGCCCGCAGATGCCGGAACCACGTCGGCCTCCAGCGCCAGTTCCTGTTTCCCGTGCGGTGCGGTTTTGTAGAGCCATCGGACCTCGGCCGACGACGCTCGGTCAGTCCCGAGCAACGCGCACTTCAAATAGGTTCCCAGGTAGTAGCGTTCGATGGGCGTCCAGACTAGCCAATTGCACAGAACGAGCGCTCCAGAAAAGGTCAGTATTCCGAGGGCAGGCAGCCACGGAAAGCGTCTGGGAAAGGGCATAGCATTCATCGCTGCTGACTCCTCTCCTTGCCTTTCGGGGCGAGGAAGTCTTCGAGCAGTTTGTGCGCCTGCTGGAGCTTGCGCGCATCGGACTGGTCGCGGATCTTGAGGATGGAATCGGGCAGCAGTGGTCTGCCTTCCGCGGCTGCCTGAGCGGCGGCATGGAAAAGATTCAGGAGCGTGTAACGCACCGCACAGAGCTCGGCCAGCACCAGTTCGGCGTGATCTGCGGGCCTCTGCCGCGCGCCACGCAAAGCGGTCTCGCGCAGCCACTCGGAGACAGCCTGCCCCGCCCCTTCTGCAGCTGCTTCGATCTCGGCTAGTTCGCCGGGAGTCAGCCGCGTGGCGACCGTCTTGGTGCGAAAGCGAGGCTTCGCCTCCTCCCCGAATGGAAGACTGGACTGCGGATTGGCTTGAACGCGGGGACTACTCATTGGGAAAACCGCCTTGTTCGCCTATATGCTGCGATCAGCTTCACGGCTACTAACCATCGGAACCGGGGCTCGCAGGAAGTTCTTGCGCTTCAACGCGTTTACGTGATCGGCGCTCTGAAGCAACTTGTCACGAGCAAACGTCATCGCTCGATACCACGCTCATCGAGCGATTTACCCAATCTGTTGACGCAGCGAAAGTTAACCTGCGTAAACATTGAAGCGCTGTCTGGCGCTCCACAGTTCCCAATTTGGGGGTGACGTGTCCCCAATTCTTCCGGTGCGAAGCACCGCGTTTTTCACAGCTCGCCATACTCCCTCGCCAACGAATTCCAAAGACGGACCACTTCTGGCGCCTGCCAGCCACGGCGAAACAGACTTTGAATTGCCCGCCAATCGTCGTGGCGAAACAAGATGCGGATCCCATTGTCCCGAGAGCGAAACTCGACGCCGACCTTTTCCTCTTCGTCGAACCAAGTGGAGGCGAGGAAATAGCGGCCTTCCCAGAAGATCAGCGTGTCGCGCAGTTCCAACCGTTCCAGTATTGTCCGAAGCTCCGCGATCCTCGGGTAATCGTAGAGCGGATATTGCAGAGCAAACCTTCCGGGAAAATATAACCAGACGGAAAATTCCGTCTCCGGCCCCCGATGAAATTCGAGACGGTATTCGCCTTCCTGAAACGATGGCAATGGCCCAGGATTTCTCAACCTAGAATCGGCACCCCAAAATGCACCATCCCGTAGGGGTTCTTCATGGCGGAGATAGTGGCCACGGGCGCACACGCGCCAGAGAATCGGCCAGTACGGTCGCAGCGCTTCATTCAGCTTCTCGATGTTTAGAAGCCTTTCGTTGTCAAGAACCATGTAGAGAAGGCGAGCGGTATGAATCGGTCGCGGAGTCTCGCTGTCAGCGTTCTTTAGCGTGTGAATGGTTCGGTCCACGGCCCGGCGTACATCGTCGTTGGCAATCTCTTCTGAAGGCTTCGTTTCAGTTTGCCTTTCAGAGGGCAGATTGGTGAGGAGATAAGGGGCCATCGGACCCCTCTTTCTCTGTTTAGATACCAGTCCATAAACGGCAAGGAAAGCTTCCAGAATTCCGGCGAGAGATTCATAGGAAATGTCCGTCTGGCCGGTATTTGCAAATAGCTCCGCACCCTGCTGACAGTAGTAGGCAACCAGGGTCCATTCGGCTTGCGAAAGTGGCAGCTTTGCGTCGACCTTCCCGCGAATCTTCACCAGGGAATCGGTTGGCGCTGAGAGTAGATTTACGAACTCCAATCGCTCCTCTTTGGAGGACTCAAGAAGCTGCTTTGCCGCCTCCGATGTTGAGACGGGTTCGCCACTCTTGGCGGCCATGATTTCCTTCAAAGTTTCAAGCCTTGCGCGCAGCTCGTCGGAAATGCGAATGGAGATCACCGGCTGCTGCAGGATTGGGGTCTTGTCTGCCAAAGGGTCAGCCTCACTAAATTTCGTAACGTTACGTGTTGACTGTATTGGTACACCTGCGTTAATGTCAAGTGCAACGTTTGCACTTCTTGAGGTTCCCTCTATGACAGCCAGCCACGCCTTCGGTCCAGCCGCACCAACCGCAACTCTTGAACACTTTGTTGATGGAGATACAGCAGCTACGTTCTTAGGCATCACGCGCCGCACACTGTTGCAAAAAGTGCGAGATGGCAAAATTCCCGGTCACGCGCTCGATCCATCGGCAGAAAAGAAGGACTGGAGGTTTCTCTTATCGGAACTCCACGCCTACATGGTAAGCTGCGAAACACGGCCACCTGGAGCACGCAAACCACCAAGGAGGGTTTGATGCCCAGGTATCAGTTAGGCAGTATTCGCAAAGAAAACCGCGCGCATGGTCTGACGTGGGTACTTCGCTATTACGCAACTCGCTCGGATGGAAAACGAGTCGAACGGACGATTCCTATCGGTCTGGTCAAAGACATCGGTCCCAATCCGGCGGATGCATCAAGAGAAGTAGACCGCCAGAAACTTCGCGAAACAATCAACCAATTACAACCCTTCCAGGGGAAGCCAAGGACGTTTGGTCAGCTCTGCCAAGACTATATCCAGAACGAGCTGAGAATCGATCAATCGGAGTCGGCGCGCCCCAAAGCGTTTCCAACAATCGAGACCTACGAGCGACATCTGATCAACCGCATTATTCCGCGCTGGGGAAGATCGGCAGCTCTGGCCGTGGAATCGAGGGATGTCGAGGCGTGGTTTCGGGAACTACGCAAGGGGAACGCTCAGAAGAAGGTGAAACCGTTAGCCGATCCTACGATCGACAAAATCCGCCGCATCATGAGCCTGGTCTTCAAGCACGGGCAGCGATGCAATTTCCTCCCTCGCCAGCAGGAAGGCAATCCCATGAACTGGGTGAGCCAACGAACCACGAGCGACTACCGGGCGATAGTCATGACGCCGAAGCAGGCGTTCGAGGTTCTTCTCAATACTCCAGAGCCAAGGCGCACGTTGACTCTAAGCGACGCGGCCACTGCTCTGCGCGTATCAGAACTGTTGGGCTTGATGTGGATGGATCTCGATTTCGAGGGGTTGGTGATTTACGTGAGACGAGCTTATGTGTGGGGAAGATTCAAAGAGCCGAAGTCGAAAGCGTCAAAGGCTCCCGTTCCCATGCATCCGCTTTTGGCTGGCTTCCTCCTGGCATGGCGCGAGAGAACGAAGTATGCCAAGGAAAGCGACTATGTGTTTCCCAGCGTAAAGCTGAGAGGCAAGAAGCCGCTGTCCGCGTCCATCATGGTGCAGAAATACTTGCGACCCGCAGCCATCAGCGCCGGCGTGATTCCTGCGAACTGGAAGGGGCGCTTCGGTTTTCACAACTTTCGCCATTCACTGGCGACGGCACTGGTGAAGCTGAAAGTGGACCCCAAAACCGTGCAGGGTGTTCTGCGGCACGAGGACTTTGGCACAACGATGGAACTCTATGCACAGTCCGACATGGACTCCATGCGGGATGCGCAAGGCAAGTTCCTGGAACAGCTCATGGGGGACAGAATTCACCTGCTCACAGAGGGAGTTCAGTGAGAATCATGGGTTGGATCGTGGGTTGGAAATTTCCGCTCTTCGCCACTAAGTTCTTTGAAATGATGGTGGCCAGGGACGGAGTTGAACCGCCGACGCCAGCCTTTTCAGGGCTG
>DATNMU010000294.1:0-75226 GCA_035602195.1 Candidatus Acidiferrum sp. | reverse complement strand
GCCTGAAGGCATGCCCTGATACGAAGCCTTTGCCGGGCGGAAGGTCGTCATGCGAGGCTCAGGGATTTCACTTCTTATAAATCACGCCGCCCTTCATCACGAACGACACTTTCTGCAACACGCTGATGTCTTGTAGCGGATCGCCAGAGACTGCAATGACATCTGCCAGATAACCTGCCTGCAACGCGCCAATCTGGCCATCCCAGCCCAAGAGCTTTGCGCCGTTGAGTAAGTCGGCCTGCATTACGGCCAGCGGCGACATGCCGAATTTCACCATCAGCACGAACTCGCGGGCCTGCGTACCATGCGGGAAGGGTCCTACGTCGGAGCCGACGGCCATGGGAACTCCGGCTGCGACCTGCTTGCGGAAATCTTTTATTTTTAAGTCGAGCATTTCACGCTCACGCGCGGCTTGAGCGGGCGTAGCGGCGTGATCGGCGAAATAGTCGAAGATGGTAAACGTGGGCACCGCATAGATTTGCTTTTCGCGCATCAGGCCCATGGTTTCGTCGCCGAGTTGGTTGGCGTGGTCGATGGATGCGACTCCGGCCCGCGCCGCGAAGAGGGTGCCGGGTTCGCCGGTCGCATGCACGGCAACGCGCTTATTGACTCGCGCGGCTTCGGCGATCGCGGATTTAAGTTCGGCCTCCGTGTATTGGTAGACCGTAGAAAACTGGCCATTACGGGCCATATCCGGACCAGTCTCGTAGATTTTGATGAAGTCCGCGCCCTCTTTTAGCTGCTGGCGTATGGCGGTAACTAACTCCTCTTTATTGTTCGCGTAGGTGGCGTTGGAAAGAACATGCTGAGCGGGGTTGTAGTTAATAGCGTCTTCGTGTCCACCCAGGATGTCGATGGCATTTCCGCTGATGCGCAAGCGCGGCCCGGGAAACAGGCCTTCGTCGATCGCATTGCGAACGGCGGTATCGGCCGAGCCGGCGCCCTCGGTGCCCATGTCGCGCTCGGCGGTGAAGCCAGCCATCAGATCGTCGCGTGCGGCGGTTAGAGCGATGATCGTGCGCTGTGGAACGGATTCCTCCATGGTTTGTAAGTCCTCGGCGCCGGGATGCAGAAAGAGATGGACGTGGGCGTCGACGAGGCCGGGCAGCAGAGTGCGGTCGCCGAGGTCGATGATTTCCGCGTCAGCGGGATGCTTGACGGAAGTGCCGACCTCCACAATGCGTTCGCCCTGCACCAGAACCTCGCCGGGGGAGATGAGATGGCCGCTCTTTACGTCGAGTAGACGGGAGGCGCGCAGGACGATCGGCCGCGCATCGGCCGGCGGTTGGGACTGCGTTTGTGCTGCAAGAAATGAGACAAACAGAAGAAAGAGTGAGAGAAGAATCCGCAGTTTGATCATGGTGTCAGCAAGGAATGGTATCACCTGGAATTTGACGAATCCATATAGGCTACTGTCCGGCTTCGAGGGCTTTTAATTCCTCGGACAAGACGGCGCCGACTTTCTTTTGCAGGTCTGGCGTCAGCTTCCTGCCGGCAGAAGTCAGGTAGAAAGCGTCGATTGCCATCTGTCCTTCGGTATCGATCAAGGCGATTTCAATGTTGCAGCGCAGGCGGGAAAGGCAGGAACTGATGCGGTGCAGCAGCCGCGGACGGTCCTGGGCGATCACCTGCAAGAGAGTGCTGGTGGACGAGCATTCATCGTCAAAGTCGATGCGCGTTTCGACCATCACCTTGATGCGCGCGAGTTTTTCGCTGCGCTGACGATCGCGCAACATGCGGTCGAGATCGGCCGCGCCGGCAAGCACGTCGGTAATGCTCTGCTTGAATCGCTGCCACTCGGACAGATTCAGCTCGAGGGTACGAAAGCGGTCGGTAAAATAAAGACTGTCCACCACAACCCCGGCCTGGTTGGAAAAGGCGTTGGCCTTCACGATGTTCATTCCCCAGGCAGCCAGTACCCCGGTTAAGGTGGCAAATAATGAAGGGCGGTCTTTTGTGACCAGAGTCAATTCGTACCAGTGGCGTCCACGTTTCAGATCGACCTGTACTGGGTCGTGGCCGAATTCGGCGGCCATCGCCATATGCTGCATAAGTTCTTCGGCGGAGTGGACCAACAAATATCGTTGGGGAAATCCTTCGATAAAGTCTTTGAACTTCGCGCCGGTTGCCGGCGCCAGGCTGCGTAGGCGAGCGAGCTTTTCGTCGCGGCCATCGCCGTGCACTCGCTGATCTGCGCTGCGGTTGAGATAATTTGCGGCGCCGATGTAGAGCTGCCAAACATTCTCGGCTTTCCATGGGGTCAGGGCCTCGGGATTCACAGCCTTAATGTCGGCATAGGTGAGCAGGCACAACATTTTTAGTCGCTCGGGCGTGCCCATTTTTTCGGCGAAGGCGGCGACGGTTTCAGGATTAAAAATGTCACGCCGCAATTGGGACGACATCTCGAGGTGGTTGGCTATCAGAAACAAGACTGCGGCGCGTTCACCCGGCTCGACATCGAGGCGATCCAGACAGCGGCTTGCAATCTCTAGACTGGCTTCCACATGATTGCCGCCCGGTACTCCTTTTCCAGTGTCGTGAAGAAGCAGAGCGAGGTAGAGAAGCTCCGGATCTTCCAGCTCGCCGAGCACTTCGGCGTAGCGCTTGTCCCACTCCGATTGCGATTGGTTCAGTCGATGCAGACTCTCGATGGCGAGGATTGAGTGCTCGTCCACTGTGAAGCGGTGGTAGAAATCGCGAACTACCAAAGAATCGATCGGTTTCAGTTCTGGTAGCAGCAAGGTGAGCAAGCGGAGTGAATGCATGGCGCGCAGGGCTTCGGCTGCGTGCGGCTGCAGCAGCGTTTCCTGCAGGTAAAGCCATAGTTCGGCGCCTCGCGGGGGAGTTACGGCCAAGGCGGGAAGCGACTGCTCAATGCGGTGTTCGGTGGTGGCGCTTAGCTTCAGTCCGTGATGCGCCATGAAGTGGAACAGGCGCAGCAGCATCTCGGGGTCCTGAAGAGAAGAAGACTGTTGCAGAAAAATCATGCCGTCGACCACGGAAAAGTCGGGACTTGATGGACGCGACTTCCAGCCTTGAAATTGGCGACGGAGCGAAGACCAGGCCTCGGGGATTTCTTCCAGCAGTTGCATGACGGTGCGTTGCACGGCGCGGGCGTGCCCGAAGTGAATGCGCATCCAGTCGGCGGCGGTGAGGTCGGCGGCATCGGCGGCACCGATCTTGCGCGCTGCGGCTTCGTCCTGGGCCTCCCAGCTGAGAGAGTTGTCGTCGCGGACGTGACGGAAATGCAAGAAGCAGCGCGCGGCCATCAGGAATTCGAGAGCGGCCTCCAACTGCTTGCGTACAGGAGCGCGCAGCGAACTGGCGTCGGGCCAATCGCCCAGCTTGCTCATGGATGACACGAGCGTCAGCCAACAGGCTACGTTGTAATCGCGCAGGCCGCCGGGCGTTTCCTTCAGGTTGGGCTCGAGGTGAAATACGGTATTGCCGAATTTAGCGTGACGCTCCCGCGTGACCTCGGCGAGTCCCTGCAACAGCGGTTTCGACTCGCGCGCTACCAGCTTGGGAATCACTTTGTCATGAAGCTTGGAAAACAGCTCGCGGTCGCCGGCCAGATAGCGGCAATCGAGAAGAGAAATCGTGAATTCAGTATTGTTGGGATCGAAGCGGTCGCATTCCGCGAGAGTGCGAGAGGCGGGACTTAGCTTTAGTTTCAGATCCCAAAGTTCCTGAGAGAAGCGGCGAACTGCATCTTTGTGAGCTTCTTCTTCGGCGCGGCCGGCGTACAGAAAGAGGAGATCGATATCGGAGTAGGGAAACAGCCACGCCCGGCCGAAACCACCCGTGGCCACGAGCGCGAAGCCGCGTGGGGCGGACTCGTCAGCTGAGACTAAATCGCGCCAGAGCCGATGGAGAATGTCTTCGATCAGACGCGTTCGTTGGGCAACCGCCGCCCGGCCTTCGCCTGTGGCGCCGAAGTCGCGCGCAATTCGCGCCGACTCGTCGGCGAGCGAAATCCGTAGTTCACTGAGGAGTGAAGACGCTGCCATCATGACGATAGGTCAATGAATCGACTTGCCGCGCATGGCACATATGATCGCAAAAAGCGCTGGCGACACGCGAAGCCAAGATGCCGTCGGTTAGCGTCCCGGTAAGAATTTTGTTTGCTCCTCAGTCCCGCGTTTCTCAAACCCAGATTCGCAAGTATCCCGCCTACAGCGCTCCCTCGCCCCGTTCCTCGTTGCGAATGCGAATGGCTTCATCCACGCGCGTAAGAAAAATCTTGCCGTCGCCGATTTTGCCGGTGCGCGCTGCCGTCAGGATGGCCTGCACGGCTTTTTCAACCATCGCGTCCACCAAGACTACTTCCAGCTTGGTTTTGGGGATAAGATCGACGCTGTATTCACGGCCGCGATAAACCTCGGTGTGGCCTTTTTGCCGGCCGTGACCCCGCACCTCAATCACCGTCATACCTTCAACGCCGATCTCCTGCAGTGCGCTCTTTACCGCTTCCAGCTTGGAGTTTTGGATGACCGCTTCAATCTTCGTCATGGGTTTGTCATTTGTCGATAACCTGGAAGCTCCATGCGAACACAACTCGGCACGCGCTCACTGTATCGTGTTGGCCGGCTTCGCGGAAATCGAAACTATTTATCATTCTTATCAGGATTCGTTATGCAAAGCTAGGCCGTCGCGAGCGTCAAAGTCTATGGCTGATTACTGTATACGTACTTGCCGGAAAGCTCGGCGATGACGTATTTCGCCGGCAAGAGTCGGTCCACTTTTGTTTTTTCGTGAGGCGGCACAAACAAGAATATACGCCCGGTTCCGGCCCAGTCGTGCTGCAAATCTGCCGCCCTCAAATAGATATTAGGGGCGTCCGCGAAAGTAGAACCGAACCACATGGATGTCGTCCGGCCCTCGACCAGGTCGATTGGGCGACGTAAGTAAAAGAGCAAAGAGGAGCCAAACGCCTGATCGCCGTAAATCATTACCTTGTCTTCTGGACGGGCCTTGCTTGCGATCGCCTGCGCCAATTCTCTTGAAGAAAGATACGGGCCGAAGCGTCCCAGCGCGATGTGAGCAGCTACCAGGAAGAGGGCGAATCCAACGCCGAGCACCCAGGTTGCAGAGTAATGCCGGCGGTACAAACGCAGCAGAAAAGATAGCAACGGGGCGAACAGGAGAATGACCGCCGCCATGGCTGCGGGCAGGCGCAGTGCCGCGAAGGATGCATAGCTTAAATCGAGTATGTGCGGCATCGAGAGGGTGTACGCGCTAGTGTCCTGTTCGCTAAGCAGAGTGCCAATGTCGGGCTCGAATGGCAGATGGCGTGACTGCCATAGGCCCACTACGAGCATGATGCTGGCCACGATTCCGACCAGGGCCAACACCGCGGCGGAGCTGGTCAGCCAACCCGCACGCTTTTGGCTTGCGTACTCCGTACGTTCGCATTGCGCGATGCCATCCGCTAGCAAAAGCAAAAGCGGGAGATACGCCGGGAAAGTGTAGTACTCCTGGTTGGTGGAGAGCGCAAAGAAAATTAGAATCACGCCGGCGAAGATCCAACACAGCAGGCGGGTTCGCGAGGCGAAATCGGAGGGCATTGTCGCTGCACTCACGCCGAGCAGCGCAGAAGCTCTGCGGCGAGTGCGCCATTCTTGCAGCGCAATCGTGAGGGCTGCGGGAAAATACAGGCCCCAGGGGAAAAGCCATACCAGATGCAGACTCCAGTACAAGGTTGCGGGAAGCTTGCTGTAATCATCGGGATAGCGCTTTCCCAGAAAGCGAAGAAAATGTTCATTCACGAAATAGAACCAGAAAAAGCCGTGATGCTGGGCCGTGCCCGGATTTCTCAGTCCTGCCAGTATGTGCCAGGGTGCGGCAACGGCGAGGAATAGAGCGAAGCCTGAAAACAGCCGGAACTCGCGCCAGCGCCGCCACTCGCCGGTGATCAGCAGAAAGAAAAAGGTCGTGCCGCAGGGAAAGACGAGTGCGATCAATCCTTTGGTCAGCACGCCCAAGCCAACCAGCAGGTAAACCGCATACCATCGCCAGGCAGCAGCTTCGGGCTCCAGAGCTGTGAGAAAAAAATAGAGCGCGCCGGCAATCAGCAGGCTCAGCAAGACCTCAGGAATCAAAACGCGAGTAAAAAGATATACCCCGGCGCAGGTGTAGACGAATAGCGCGGCGTAGAGGCCCGTCCGCTGGCCGAATGCGCGACGGCCCCACCCGAATGCCAGCAGACCGAGCAGCATGATTGAGAGCACCATTGGCAAGCGGGTGCTGAACTCGTTCACGCCGAAAACCCTATAGCTGGCTGCTACCAACCAATATGGGAGGGGAGCCTTTTCCAGATAGCGCACGCCGTTGATATGCAGAGTGACGTAGTCGCCGGACGCGACCATTTCGCGCGCCGCTTCGGCATGGCTGCTGTCGACGTCATCGAGCAGACCCGGAGTGAACATTGAGCCCACGTAAACCGCCACGAACACCGCAGCCAGGGCCCAGCAGGAAACTGTGAACCCGCGGCGTTGGCGCTGCTGATCTGATGTGAGAGAAGGATTGGCGGTCAAGTGGATGAGCCCAACACAGTTTTACAAATACTGTCGCAGTCAGCAACTGGCGAACCCCAGAATAGACTTCAAACAATCGCGGGACAACGCGCCGATAGAAAACAGCTAATTATTCTGATGGCGGATAAAAAACTTCCACTTGTCCATAGCTGCCGGCACGGCCACGTCAAAGAACCCCACCATCATTTCGTCCGAAGTCTGGTCACCCCAAGTCACAGTCTTTTCCGGGTCGGGGTTGTGGGGATTATTCTTCGAATTGTCATACCAGGCTACGGCTCGCAATCTGGTCCCGGCTTTTAGTTCTCGGGGCTTGGCCAGCTTGTAGCTCAACTGCCAGTGAAAGTGATAATTCACCCGTAGGAGAGTTTCTACACTTCCGTCGTCGTGAATGATGTCATATTCAAAGCGCTTGCCGCGAAGATGCATGTGGGGGAAGAGGCTTAACAGAGTTGCGTCATTGGGCAGGGTGCCGGCGACCTCCACGCGAAAATTGTCTGCTTCCGGCGGGATTATCAGCGCATGATTATTCAACTGCAAGGTTATCACGCGCTGCCGCGGCGGAGTCTTGGCAAATACCATGCCAACGCTGGTTTCATCCGCCGCTGCTTCACCGTTGGTGGTGTAGTGCATTTGAAACACAAGGTCGGAACCTGCGGGGACGAATTTTGCCATGCCATCGGCCCAGCGGTCTGGCGCACTTCCTGGCGCATACACAAGTAAAAGATCACTGGTGGTTTCGTGCGCCTGGCGGCGTTCTTGCTCGTCGGTTAACGTCGAAGCGGTGAAGGGCTCGCCTACGGGAGCATGGCGAAGCCAGGTCGAATCCGGAGGCCGAATATAAACCACTGCATGGTGTACGTGGGCCGGGCTTAAAGGTCTGAACTCCGCCATTTGGACCCATTTGTCTTCCGCGAAATGTGTGGCCACAATCTCGTAGGTGTACTCGACTTGGCCTCGTGCAGGAATCTGCACGGGTTTCGGCATTCTAGCGATAAAGTCGGGCTCGGGAATATTCCAGCCTTCACTCCATTTGCGAGGCGGGGGCGCGTCATGCAGATCGCCAGCGGGCGCGCCGGCATCTGCCCACGCGGTAACCGTGGCGATTTGCTCCTCGCTTAGCGAAGGATCATTGGCAAAATGGCCATAGCGCGGATCGGCGAACCAAGGCGGCATGATTTTCATTTCGACGGCTGTTGCAATTTTGTCGGCCCAGGGTCGAGTTTGCTCATAGGTCTTCAGGGGCATCGGTGCTGGCTCTTCGCTGCGATGGCAGCTTTGGCACTTGTCCTGAAGTATGGGCAGGACGTCTCTATAAAAAGTTGGCGCAGTCTTTTTCTTTATCTCGGGGACCGCCGCCGGCGTTTGCCACGCTGCGGTCGCGAACAACAGAGAAAATCCCGCCAGGAAAAGCGAACCGAATTTCTTCACGAACGTAGAAACTCCAAGGTGAGAGCCCAAACTTGCCGCGCAGAGTGAGGTTCATAGGCGGCGCGCTCGTCACAGAAGAATCCATGATCGGCGCGGGAAAACTCCGCGTTGACGTAAATCTTGTTGTGCGCGCCCAAAGCATCGGTGACGGCTCGACGATGTTCGGGAGTGATGTGCTTGTCCAAACCACCCCAGATCAGCAGGATCGGCGCGTGCTGTTTCAGAGCGCGGCTTAACAATCCTGGAGCGATTCCTCCACCATAGAACGAAACAGCAGCGTGCAGTGCGACGATGCTGTTGGCGATGAATGAGACGCGACCACCCAGGCAGAATCCCACGCTCGAAATCTCGTTTTGTTTGACCTGCGCATTGGAACGCAACCAGTCATAGGCTGCGCGTATATCCGGTTCCGCGGTTTCTGCGGTTACGGCCTGCAGGTGTGGCATTACAGAAGGAAAATCCGTATAGCTGGCCTCAAACCCCGGCGGCGCGCTGCGATGAAACAGTTCCGGAGCAATAGCCACGTATCCCTCGCGGGCAAATCTTTCGGTCACGTTGCGAATGTGATGATTAACGCCGAATGCCTCCTGGAACACAAGCAGGCCGGGATGCGGGCCGTTTTGCTGGGGACGGGCAACATACGCGGCCATGCGCGTTCCGTCGGCTACGGACACCTCCAGTTTTTCGGTCACAATTTCTGAACGGCTCACATTCTTAGTCTCGCACAAGAACGGGCTGCGTCACCGCATTATTCCGTTAAAGATGCTAGAGTATTCGGTTCATGTCTGCACCCAACTCACTCTTTGTTCGTGCCTGCAAATCGCAAGCGGTCGAGCGCACTCCGGTTTGGTTTATGCGCCAGGCTGGGCGCTACATGGCTGAGTACCGCGCCGTTCGCAAGCAACATTCCTTGCTGGAGATCTGCAAGAAGCCTGAACTCGCCACCGAAGTGACTATCACGGCTGCTGAATTTCTGGGAGTGGACGCGGCGATTATTTTTGCCGACCTTCTGCTTCCGCTGGAAGTGATGGGGCTGCCCTTTCATTTCTCTGCGGGAGAAGGGCCCGTGATTGAGAAGCCGGTGCGCTCAGCTCAGGATATTATGCAGCTGCGCACCGATCGCGCCGCTGAGCTCGGTTATGTTTCCGAGGCAGTGAGCCTGGTTGCGAAACATTTTGCCGGGAAACTTCCGGTCATCGGTTTTTGCGGAGCGCCGTTTACTTTGGCGAGCTACATGATTGAAGGCGGCAGCTCGCGCCACTACCTGCACGCCAAGAAGATGATGTACAACTCTCCGGCGGCGTGGGATGAGTTGATGCGCAAGCTGGTTGATGTGACCGCGGAATACTCGGCGGCGCAGGTACGCGCGGGTGCCGATGTGATCCAGATATTCGACAGTTGGGTCGGGTGCCTGAGCGTGGAAGATTACCGCCGCTACGTTCTGCCACATGTGACCAGCCTGGTCAAGCGGTTGCAGAAAACCGGCGCGCCCGTCATTTATTTCGGCACCGACAGCGCGACGCTGCTTCCGGCGATGAACGAGACCGGGGCCGATGTGATTGGGCTCGACTGGCGAATCCCGCTCGACAAAGGCTGGAGCGATCTCAAACATCGCTGCGCGGTGCAGGGGAACTTAGATCCAGTTCTGCTTTTCGCAGATTGGAAAGAGTTGAAGGCTCGCGCGGAAGAAATTCTTCGATTGGCGGCCGGGCGACCCGGCCACATTTTCAATTTAGGGCACGGCATCTTGCCGGAAAGTCCCGTGGAAAATGTGAAGAACCTGGCGCGGCTGGTGCAGGAGTATGCGCCGAAACCTGGCTCTGAAAGCTGGAAAGCCGGAAGCCGGAAGCCGTGACTCGCATCGCGATTATCGGCGGTGGTATTTCAGGACTGGCCGCCGCTTTCGCTCTGGAAGAACAGCGCAAGGCGGGCGCGGTCGAATACACACTCTACGAATCGTCGCCCCGGCTGGGTGGGGTGCTCAGCACCGAGCACGTTCAAGGATGCATCGTCGAAGCCGGGCCGGACTCGTTCATAACGGAAAAACCGTGGGCGGCCGATCTTTGCCGTGAGGTCGGACTCGGCGATCAGCTCATCGGATCGAACGACGCGGACCGCAAGACTTATATACTCGTGCGCGGTCGGCTGATTCCCATGCCCGATGGGCTGATGTTCATGGTGCCAACGAAGATCCTGCCGACCGGGTTCTCGCCGCTTTTTTCCTGGAGCACGAAGCTGCGCATGGCGCAGGAATTATTTCATCCCCCGCGGGCGGCTGACGGCGATGAAAGCGTGGCGTCGATGGTCGAGCGGCACTACGGGGCGGAAATGGTAGATCGCCTTGCCGACCCACTGCTGTCTGGCGTCTACGGCGGGGAAGCCACGAGTTTAAGCGTGCGCGCGGTGTTGGCACGATTCGCAGAGATGGAACGCACACACGGCAGTTTGGGACGCGCCATGCTGGCGGCGCGAAGAAAAATGCCGAGACCGGCGAACAAACCGGCGCCTCCACTTTTCACTTCACTCAAAAACGGCATGCAGCAGCTGGCGGCGACTCTGGTGCCCAAGCTCAATCCAACTTCGCTACTGACCGGCACTGCTGTACATGCCATTCAGCCCGTCGCCCAGGGATGGAAGGTCTCGACAGGAGCGAAGTCCGACAATTTCGACAGGGTCATCGTCGCACTGCCTGCTCTGGCTTCGGCAAAACTTCTGTCGGTTTGCAGCCCAGAGTTATCCGCGGAGCTCGGTGGCATTGGTTATAGTTCTTCCATCACTGTGGGGTTGGGCTACGACCGCGATGTACGCCAGTCGCTTCCGCCGGGCTTCGGATTTCTGGTGCCGCGCAGCGAAGGCAAGCGTCTTCTGGCCGCAACTTTCGTTCACAATAAATTCCCGCATCGCGCGCCTGACGATCGCGCCCTGCTGCGTTGTTTTTTTGCGGGAGCGAGGGCGGAAAATATCTGGAAGCTTTCCGACGACGAAATTATCGCCATTGTTCGCAATGAGCTGCAGCAGATTCTAGGGCTGCGGGCGAGACCTCTGTTCGCGCGCGTCTATAAATGGAAGTCGGCCATGGCGCAGTACGGTGTTGGACACCTCGAACGACTGGAGCGCATCGAGCGCCTGCGCCAGCAACTGCCGGGACTCGCTCTTGCCGGCAATGGTTATCGCGGAATCGGCGTTCCGGATTGCGTCCGCTCCGGGCGTGACGCAGCCAAACAAGCGATGCAGAAGTGACTCGGAATCGAGCCCGGGCTGGCGCCCCAGCTATGCGGGGGCTAGCGCCTGCATCGCGGTGACGACGGCTTCGAGATGAGCCAGCGTTTCTTCGACGGTAAGGGAGTACATTTCGCGACCCAGGCCTTCGCCCGCTTCCAGCGCGGATTTCAAATAGTGCCCGGCAATTTCCACGGCCAACGAATCGGTGATGAACTTGCCAGTGCGCTTCTTGTACTCGACCCACGCCGGGTGCGGCAGGGCGACCCATACGGTTCGTCCGTCGACCAGAAATTTTATGTCAACGGCATCGGCGTGGCGCGTTGCGATGGCGACGATCAGGGCTTGATAGACACAGTGAACCGGCTTTTTGGTCCAGCGGTCAGTGGCAGTGAAATCTTCGAACATGGATAGGAAAACTATAGCGGACGAACGCTGGCGGGGCAAATGGAGCAGCCAGGACAAGACAGACTATGTCTGCTCAGAAATACTGGCTGTTCGGCGAGCTTCGTTCAAGCCTTCCTCCAGGCCTAGCTCAGCTATCCACTTTCCGAGATAAGTGTGGTCCAACGAATCCCATCGTGCCCTTAAAATGGCGCTCACGTCCTCGATCTGTCTTTGGGATTGCGCCAGCTTTGACCATTCTAGCGGCGACGATTATGTCCTCGGCACTGGCCACGAAAAGCTCAGCGTCTTGCAAATTCACCAATTGCCGACGCCTGAATTCCTCTTGGCTGAAGGCGCGCGATTTGAGAATGATGAGGTCAATTTTCCAACCAGTGTCCAAATCAATTAGGTTAAACAACGATTGTCGTTTGTGAGCGTCCAGGGCCGCGTCCGTGTCGGCGTAATACTTATGAATCGCCAAGCTTTGAATGAACGCCTGCAATTGCTGTGGTGTAGCGTCGATAACGAGATCAATGTCCTGTGTGGAACGCGGTGCACCGTAATAGGCGCTGGCAAAAGAGCCGGTAAGCATGTAGTTGATGCCAGCCCGAACCAGAGCGGACGTGATTCTTTGGATGACTTCAGGGGCGCTCATCGCAGGTGCGCTGGCATAGATGCGGGTAAGAATGCCAACCGGATGAGCTCCAAGAAGACCTGCGACGCATGCCACTCTGGATGCTCTCGCTGAATCCGGGCTTTGGTGAGCTCCCGAGCGAATACACTCATCTCAAATGCTAGAAGTAGTCGTTGCTCTCCGCTCATGGACTGCTGAATGTTGAGCTGGACGCTTTGTGCGGAAGGGCTTGTGTCGGTGAGGGGCACAAGAAAAATGTTACCACGTGCGGCCGACCTCAACTTAATGTCCGCATCCCTCAATCCCCTCCTCCGGCGATGGCGCCAATGATAAGAAACGGTTCAGCGCCTGAGGCGATAGCGTCGGGCAGGGGGCTGTCCGGTGGTTCGTGAGAGAGGTCTTCCTCGCAGGCGAAGAAGCGCAAGAAGGGCCGGCGTTGCTGGGTGACTTGATCGCGGATGGTGCCGCGCAACATCGGATACTGAGCCTCGAGAGCGTCAAGAACAGATCGCTGCGTCGGCCATCCGGTCAACTGGAGCGTCACTTCGGCGCCTACGCCTGCCAGCGTTCGCAGGTGCTGCGGAAGTGCCACGCGGATTGTGCTGGAAGCCATTTTCGTAGTCACCCCCGGCCAAGCATTTCAGCCTACAGTAATCCCCTGAGTGCTAATCCGCAATGGAAGGGTTGACCAATGCGCATCGGCACTCGGCGAGTCCCAGCGTAGAAGTGAAATTCGGTAGTGTCCTATTAGTACTATTAGGACACTACCTGAAATTCGAACGGCTTGACGTGTGCCCTTCTAGAGATTAAGGATTTCGGCCGTGGTCTTCCTCAAGCCGTGATGGACCGTTTGCAGCGAACCGGAACCGGTTCCGGGGTGGGATTGGTGGGTATTCGCGAACGCATCAAGGAACTCGGCGGCGATTTTACGATTCAGACCGGCAATTCAGGGACCACGCTGCGCTCGTGGGCGCCGCTCTCCGTGAACGCAAATGGGGCGCAGATTGCGGCCATTGCTCAGGCGAAAGGCGTTCCGGCTTCGGAAGCGCCCCTCATTAGAGTCGGGACCGACGTCAGCCGAGCATCCTGAGATTCATCCACTCTGTTCAAGCCAGCCTCTGCAGCTCATCCAAATCATTCCAGCACGGCACATCCGACGGTTGCATGAACATCGTGCTTCATTCTTGGCATACAAGTGGTACGTCAAAAGGGGCTATTTTTCGTAAAATGACGGCGGATGACTCTCCCTCATGAAGCAGAAGTGATGGCGGACATCGCCGCGAGGTATCGCGCTGAACTCGATGCGATGACGGGGCTGCACGATGCAGTAGTCGCGATGATGTCGGCTGGATCCTGGACAATTCGAAGGCGCGGCCTAAACAGTGCCGTGATACAGACCATTATTGGGCTTATGACGAAGGCTTGCAAGACATTCCGGGCTGTACAGATTCTGTGCGAACGGGGCCTGATCCAGGATGCCAACGCGCTGACGCGTGTACTAATGGAAACCTATGTAGCCATCGCCTTTATTCTGCAGAGTAAGTCAGGAGAGCGGGTGATGATCTACAACGCTCATTCGATCGCTCAGGATATCAAAATGCTGAACGAGTGGAAGAATACCCCGGGTTTGAAACGAAAGGTCACGAAAGGGATATTGAAACAGGCGAGCGAAGGCCTGGCAACATGGACGAACAGACTTCCGCCAGGAACAGACTTCAGCCGTCACTGGTCCGGCAAACGCAATTTACAAGAGGCAGTGAAGGCCCTTCGAGGCGACGCTATGTACGCGACGCTTTACCGCTTCACTTCGTCCATGGCTCACGCCTCGGATGTTGGCGCACACTTCGAAATCGATAACGCCACTGACGAGCTCATTTGGCAGATCGAGGGCGGAGCCCGAGGATTCGAAGCGCCTTCTTACGCCGCCCGCGAGCTCCTTTGGAATGCGGCGGCTAGGCTAAATCAGCGGTTTGGCCTGAGCTTCTCGGATCTGCTCGCGCCTCACAAAATTCGGAAACCCTACGTCGGTCGGGACCATGTGGTCTCGAAATAAATCGTGCTGCATTCTTCGAGCATCAGCTTGTTGTATCAGGGCCAAACGTTCCAGTCGCGACCTGATACTCATCCCAGCGTTTGGACCTCGACGGATAGCACGGCGGGAAGGTCGCGGACGATTGGCGACCAGCTATCCCCGGCATCAGCCGAGGCGTAGACCTGCCCGCCGCTGGTGCCGAAATACACGCCGCACTTATCCAGAGAGTCTACTGCCATGGCGTCGCGCAGCACGTTCACGTAGCAGTCTTTTTGCGGCAGGCCTTTGGTTAGAGGCTCCCACTCGTTGCCACCCGTGCGGCTGCGGTAGACGCGCAGCTTGCCTTCTGGAACGAAGTGCTCACCATCGCTTTTGATGGGGACAACGTAGATTGTCTCGGGCTCGTGAGCGTGCACATCGATCACGAATCCGAAATCGGAGGGCAGGTTGCCGCTGATTTCTTTCCACAAATCGCCGGCATTGTCGCTGCGCATCACATCCCAGTGTTTTTGCATGAAGAGAACACCAGGGCGCGACGGGTGCATGGCAATGTGGTGGACGCAATGGCCGATTTCGGCTTTGGGATCGGGAATGTATTGTGACCTCAGACCTTGATTGATGGGCTTCCAGCTCTTGCCGCCATCATCGGTGCGGAAGGCTCCGGCGGCGGAGATTGCGATGAACATGCGCTGGGGATTGCTGGGATCGAGAATGATGGTGTGCAGGCAAAGGCCGCCCGCGCCGGGCTGCCACTCGGGGCCAGTGCCGTGGCCGCGCAATCCGGAAAGCTCCTTCCAGTTCTCGCCGCCGTCGGTGGAGCGAAAAATGGCGGCATCTTCCACGCCGGCGTATACGGTGTCAGGATCTTTCAGCGAAGGCTCGATGTGCCAGACGCGCTTGAACTCCCAAGGGTGTTGGGTGCCGTCATACCACTGATGCGTGGTGAGGGCTTTTCCGGTTTCGTCGGAAGCATCGTAAACGAATTTATTGGCGGCGGCCTTCGGCGGGCCTCCACCGGCAGGCAGGGCTTGTCCGGCGGGGGCGCCGGGCTGGTGCCATGTTTTGCCGCCGTCGTCGGAGCGCTGAATGATTTGTCCGAACCAGCCGCTGGTTTGCGATGCGTACAGGCGATTGGGGTCGGCGGGCGATCCCTTGAGGTGATACATTTCCCAGCCGGCGAAGTGCGGGCCGCTGACCTCCCACTTGTCGCGTTTTCCGTCCGCAGTCAGGATGAATGCGCCTTTGCGCGTACCCACCAGAACCCTAACTTTACTCATGACATTCTCCTTCTTACGCGTCCGGTCCACAGTTAATCATCCATGGGATGCCGAACTGATCGATCAGCATACCAAATCGCACCGCCCAGAAGGTCTGCTGGAGCAGCATCGTAACCGTCCCTTTTTCTTCCAAGGCATGAAATATCCGTTCCGCCTCCGCCTGATCCTTGATGCCGAGGCTCACGGAAAAGCCTTGGGGTTTCTTGTAGTGATCCGGGGGGACGTCAGAGCCCATCAGCCGCTGGCCGCCCACGGTCAGGCGCGCGTGCATGATCTTTTTGCGCCACTCCGGGGGCACGTGCTCGGCTGCCGGCGTGCCTTCGTGCGGAAACATGGATTCAATTTTAGCTCCTAGAGCCTTCTCGTAAAACTTGAACGCGGCCTCGCAATTGCCGTCGAAATGGAGATAAGGACTCATCTGCATGGCGTCGTCTCCTTGGGAGTGAAGCGGAAATTCTCTCCGCCAGAAAATCTATCTTAGATTACTTGTGAATTGCAAGTAATATTATGTTAGTGTAAGTTCGTGCCAGGAAAGCGCAAAGTCAAGCGCCGGTCGGAGTGTCCGCTCAACGCTTCAATAGAAATGCTGGGAGACCGCTGGTCGCTGCTGATCATTCGCGACATGATGCTACGCGGATTCCGCACATATAAGGAATTTCTGGAGTGCTACGAAGGCATTGCGACAAATATTCTTGCTGATCGATTGCAGAAGCTTGTCGCTTACGGAATCATTACTTCAAAAGCGGATCCAGCGGACGGACGCAAGGTTATCTATTCACTGACGGCAAAGGGGATCGACCTGGCGCCGGTGCTTACCGAGATGGTGTTGTGGGCCGCGGCGCACGAAGAGACGGGAAATCAGGCGCTGGTCCGGTTGATGAAAGCAGACAAGAAGAAATTTCTGGCGGGCGTGCGGGAGTGCTTGGCCGGCCGGGTGCGAGGGTAAGTCCTTCGGGTAACATGGATACGTGACGAAACCTTTTGCAGTTTCCAGAGGAAAGGGGCGAGTTCCCCAGCGGCTAAAGTCCGGAAAGTTATCTGCCGACGGCGGCGCTGCTAGAAGCCGCGCCCTTTCCAATAAGATCGATGTTCTCCGAGCTGCGAAGCTGAACGGGTTTTCCTGGCTGGTTCACGGATTTTCGACGCGTCTGGGGGGATTCTCCGGCGCGTATGGGGATCGAGCGCTTAACCTGGGCTTCACGAAAGACGATTCAAAAGCTGCGGTGGAGCGCAACCGCGCCGCCCTTCTGGATGTAGTAGACGCTGGTCAGCCCGGGAAGTTTTCCCGCCGATCACTGATTACATTGCGTCAGATTCATTCCGATGTCATCCACCTGGTCGAGTCGGTGCCGGAAGCGCAATTGGTTGGCGATGGCCTGATCACTGCGACTCCGGGGTTGCTGCTGGGCATTCAAGCTGCCGACTGCCTGCCGATTATTCTTGTCGATGCAAAACGACGCGCCGTGGGAGTTTTTCACGCGGGTTGGCGAGGCACGGTGAAACGCATTGTCGAAAAGGGAGTGGGCGAGATGCATCGCCACTTCGGAAGCCGCGCTCTCGATCTAAGGGCCGCAATTGGTCCGGGAATTCATGAGTGCTGTTATGAGGTTGGCGTCGAAGTCCGCGAGAGATTTGAATCGCAGTTCGCGTATGCCGCAAAGCTCTTTCATGAGATCGAAGGGCGGGATCCGGTGCGCGACAAATATCCGATGCTGTTCCTTACCGCGCGTCCTCCCGGCCACAGTGTTTTGCCGAAGAAGATTTTCCTGAATTTGGTGGAGGCTAACCGACAACAGTTGTTGGCGGCGGGCGTACTGGCCAAAAATATCGAAGCCTCACTGCTGTGCACCAACTGCCGGCCGGACTTGCTGTTTTCTTATCGTGCGGAAAGGGGCAAGACGGGGCGGATGATGGGCGTCGCGGGAATCCGTGGGGAAGGCAGAAATCAGAAGTAAGAAGGCAGAATTTAGAATCGAAAAGCAAGAACCCATTCGCTTTTACTTCTGAACTCTGCCTTCTTACCTGAATCGAGTTCTACGCGGTAGGCGGTGCACTCGCGGGCGTAGGAGTTGCACCCGCGTCAGCAATTCCCACGTTCACCAGGTCTTTTAACTCCTTGCTGGGTTTGAAGAAAGGAATCTTTTTAGCCGGCACTTCGACCTTTTCGCCGGTCTTGGGGTTGCGGCCGGTGCGCGGCTTGCGTTGGCGGGTTCGGAAGCTGCCAAAGCCGCGGATCTCAATTTTGTCGCCCGCGCGCAGGGAGCGCACCACGCTGTCAAAGATGGTTTCCACAATGACTTCGCTGTCTTTGCGCGTAAGTTCCGCTAAACGTGAGACTTCATCGATCAGATCGGCTTTTGTCATGATCCCTCTTCGCTCCGGTTCGGGCTTTTTTCTTAAGAAGTAGCCAATACTCTTGACGGTCACGGTCGAATCGTCAGCAATATCTCATAACCTTCTCAAATTTCAGGGGTTGTGCGCAAGTCCCAGTCTTGGGAAGCACGTCTCAAAACTGGGGAGGCACGTGTTGGGCGCTGGGGGGCCGGCGCAATCGACTGAATCCCTAACCCCTGAGATCCAACACCACAGCCTCAGATTCAACTACTTCCAGAGATAATAAAACCCCACCTGCTGTTCGAGCATTTTCTCGCGGTCGGGAAGATACTGCGAGATGTCACCGAGCATTAAGTCCAATAAAGTGCGCCGATCTTTCTCGGGATGCACAAGTGTGGGTTCGCCGGAGATGCCTACGGATTTGGCCGTGTCTTTCACGGCTGCCTCGAAATCGCCGACATTGTCGATCAGCCTCATCGAGAGGGCCTGTTCGCCGGTCCAGACTTTGCCGTTGGCGATTGACTTTACATCTTCGAACTTCATGCCGCGGCCGTCGGCGACGGCATGCACGAACTGCCCGAACATGTTATCGATAAGCGATTGCATGTAAGCCTGTTCGGCGGGAGTGAGGTCGCGGGTGGGGTTTCCGGTGTCTTTAAATTCGCCGGTCTTGAGCACGATGCTTTTGAGCTTGGCCCACTTGAGCAGGTCGCCATAGTTGAACCACTCGGCGATTACTCCAATCGAGCCAACGATGCTGCCCTTGTCGGCATAAATTTTGTTCGAGGCGGAAGCGATGTAATAGGCGCCGCTAGCTCCCACGGTTTCGATGGAAACCACGACCTGTTTTTTCTTCTCTTCGCGAACGCGTTTGACCTCACGATAGATTTCTTCAGAGGCAGCCACGCCGCCGCCTGGCGAGTTGACGTGCAGAATGATCGCTTTGATAGAAGAATCGTCGGCGAACTTTTTCAACTGCTCGACCACCGGCTGCGGCGAGAGGATCACACCGTCGAGGTCGACTACGCCGAGGCGGTCGCCGAAGCCTCCGAAGGCAGCCTGGTTGCTGCCCGCGCGCATGGTGAGATAAACCAGCGAAAACACGGCTAGCACGAAAAGGAAGAATGCTCCTCCACCGATCAGAATCCAGAGCAGAGTGCGGGAACGTTTTTCGGGCATGAAGAAAGTTTAGCACTGGGGGCGGGGCGTAAGCACTTTTAGCGCCCGAGGATGAAGAGACAGCTCGACTGGAGTTTGGCAAACGAATTCGCCGTCGGCATAAATATCGAGCGACGTTTCGGTTTCGACACGAAGGCGTGCCGCCTGAAAGGACTCTACGCCTCGGATGGTCAGATGCCGGCCAAAATAGACTGTGGGGAACATGTAGAACAGTTTGAAGGGATTAACGCCAGCGATCACGCAGACGTCGAGCTGGCCGTCGTCCAATCGCGCGTGTGGCGCGATCTTCATACCCCCGCCGTATGTGGAAGAGTTGCCGAAGGCTGCGAGGAGTGTGGGCTGGTCGCTGCGCGTGGTCCATTGGCCGGATTCGTCGAGCGCGAGAATTTTCACGGGAACTGAGGCAAAACGAAAAATTGTTGGCGCCAGAGTCAGCGCGTAGCCGCCATGTGCGCGCAGCCATCGCGGCAAGGCCTGGGCGCGGCGGCTGACTTCGGCGTCGAGGCCTACGCCTGCCACGCTGCAGAAATAGCAGCCGTGTGGCGCGGGCGCCCCGCCCGCGACTGCCAGAGGTGTCACAACTCCCAAGTCGATCCCGGATACATTGTCCTGTCTCGCGTAAAATCGCCGCCACGCCACGAGCGAATCGCGGACGCGAGCCAGTCCCAGGGCGCTGGCGAAATCGTTGCCACTTCCGGCAGGAACAACGAGAAGCGGAAGTCCAAGTTTTACCAATTGGTTGAGATGGCGGTGAATGGTGCCGTCGCCGCCGAAGATCAGGATAACGTCGGCCTCGTCTGCGGCGGCCGGCATTCCGATCCGCCAGTCGATGCTGTTATCGATTCGGAAAGGATCGAGGTGTTTCGGAGAACATCCCAGCCCGAAGATGGCGGCGGCGCGCATGTGCGCGGTTGAGAGTAGCAGGAAACACCAGAAAGACAATACAGACACAGGAGGGGGCCATGTCATAAGGGATTTGTAGGAGGAGGTTTTTCGGCCCTACAGAACTATAGATCGGCATTGTCAAGTGTGATCGTGACATTCTTCACTTGCCGTCCAACACGAATCGGAAGTTCAGTCGGGAGAGACTCAACGAAGATCAAGGGGCTAGTCTCGACGTTGTCACCGATCCTTACTGCACCTTCCCTGATTTTTCGATTTCCTTCAGACACCGATGCCACGAAGCCTGCTTGCGCGATCACATGATCAAGCTTGATGCCCGGGTAGCTTTTGCCAAGCCCTTGTCCCCCCAATTGAAACGCAACATCCCGATAGCTCAGCTTGATGCCCTTGTGCCCGAATATCGGAGCATTCTCTCGTTTTTCGGGAGGAAGTTCTTGCAGACTTCTTCCCTTCACCTTACTGCCTAATACGGGTGTTTGGTCGACTATTTTAGGCACTTCTTTCTTCTGGAAGATCTGGACCCAATCCTTGTCCGCGGAATCCGCAGCGTCAACGCCGTAGAAATCACGGACGATTCTCGACGCGAGGTCGCGTTTAGCTCGCATGGGGTGCAGTTGGCCGCTGTTGACATCCCGCTTCATTTTTTCGATGTCAGCGACTTGCACGTCAGTGAGGAGTTCGTAGTAACGCCACATCATCGGGTCGGAGATACTCATGATCTTGCCGTACATTTCCAGCGGTGGTTCGTGGATGCCGATAGCATTCCCCAGCGACTTCGACATTTTCTGCACACCGTCGAGGCCTTCAAGGATCGGCGTGGTAAGAACCACTTGCGACTCCTGGCCATAGGCGCGCTGCAACTCGCGGCCGACCAGCAAATTAAATTTCTGGTCGGTGCCGCCGAGTTCTACGTCTGCTTCAAGGGCGACCGAGTCATAGCCCTGCACCAGCGGGTAGAGCAACTCGTGTA
Organism: Candidatus Acidiferrum sp.; assembly: GCA_035602195.1. Classification (GTDB taxonomy): domain Bacteria; phylum Acidobacteriota; class Terriglobia; order Terriglobales; family Acidobacteriaceae; genus Sulfotelmatobacter. Next base: position 54,327 of record DATNMU010000294.1, on the reverse strand, counting down.
GCGAGATGGGCTTCTCATCGCGGAATCGCTTGTGAAAATCTTCGCGTTCCAGCAGTTGTGAGACGGTGTACTTGGCCATCAGGCGTACAAAGTCGTCGGAAGTAAACTTGCCCATCCAGCGGCGGTTGAAATCGACCACCGTTTTCTGCGGATCGAGAATCTTGAAGACTTGCGCCTTGTAGGTTTCGGCGTTCTCTTCAATCTGCTCGCGCGTCAGTGGGGGCCGCGTGGCGGAGCGGCCGGTGGGGTCGCCGATCATCCCGGTAAAATCGCCGATCAGAAAAATTGCGGTATGCCCGAGATCCTGAAAATGTTTGAGCTTGCGCAGAACTACGGTGTGACCAAGGTGCAAGTCAGGGGCAGTCGGGTCCATGCCGAGCTTAACGCGTAGCGGTTTGCCGGTGACGCGGGACTTCTCCAGTTTGGCGCGGAGGTCCGACTCGCGGATGATTTCCGCGGAGCCTTTCCTGAGATAGGTCAGCTGTTCGTCGACGGATGCGAAGGTTTGCATGAGAAAGGACATTATAAGGAATACAGAACGCAGAAGTCAGAATGCAGCAGTTAGAATGGCCGCAAACGTGGAGAGAGAAGCAGTGGTGACGAACATTCATATACGAGAGGCGACTACGGCAGATGTGCCGCGCCTGCGGGAAGTGATCGAGGCCTCGGTGCGCGGGTTGCAGGCCGGCGACTATTCGCCAGCGCAGATTGAAGGTGCACTGGAATCTGTTTACGGCGTGGATAGCCAGCTTATCGCGGATGGAACTTATCTGGTGGCGGAAGCCCTGGACGCACACAACAGTGCAGAAATTGTTGGCTGTGGGGGATGGAGCAAGCGAACCACACTCTATGGCGGCGATCAATATGTGGCACGTCAAGACTCACTTCTGAATCCGGTCCACGATGCAGCCAAGATTCGTGCGTTCTTTGTGCATCCGAAGTGGGCGCGGAGGGGCATTGGTGGCTTGATTCTCGAGGCGTGCGAGAATGCGGCGCGACAAGCGGGTTTTACTCAGTTGGAGATGGGCGCGACCTTGAGCGGCGTGGAGTTTTACAAGGCGAAAGGATATGCGGCGCTGGAAAATCTGGAAGTTCCTTTAGGAAATGGAGAGCGCCTGCCAATTGTTAGGATGGCGAAGAGCGTCACGCCACAAGTCTAGCCATTTCAATCTCAGGTGGGGACAACTGCCCCAGCTGCGCCGCCCAGCGGAGTCATCCCTTCAATTGCGCTTTTTGTAACGGCGCCCCACGACTTCAAATTGTCCGCTGAGCACAAGATTGATGGCTTCCGTGTACGCGAGGTGTTCTTGCTCCAGAATGCGCGCGCTCAGCATGTGCTCATCGTCGGTCTCCAGCACGTGGATGGTTTTCTGCACAATGATGGGTCCGTGATCGAGTTCTTCGTCGACAAAATGGACGGTGCAGCCGGAGACCTTTACGCCGTAAGCGAAAGCCTGTTCCTGCGCTTCGAGGCCGGGAAAAGCGGGAAGCAGCGAGGGATGGATGTTGAGTATTCGGCGGGGGAACTGCTGCACGAACCAGGGCGAGAGCAGGCGCATATATCCCGCGAGGCAAACGAGTTCGACGTTGTGCTGCTTCAGCGTGGCGACAACTTCGCGGTCGTGTTCTTCACGCGACTTGCCTTTGGAAGGAATTACAACCGCATTCAGGCCGCGCTGTCGCGCCGTCTCGATGCCCAGTGCGTCAGCTTTGTTGGAGATGACGACGGCGATGCGCGCGTTCGCGATGCGACCCGCGTCGATGCTGTCGGCGATAGCGACGAAGTTCGAGCCGCGCCCTGAGAGCAGAATGCCTATGGAGTGCATGATTGATTGCTGGTTCTTGATTGAAAACCGCCGCTCAGCAAGTAGCAGTTAGCGATGGCGATTAGCAACTATCATTTTTTCAGTTGTAGATTACTTTGCGCTCGCCTTTGACGATGCGGCCGATGGTCACGGCCTTTTCTCCAACACGCTCCAGGACGGACTGAGTTTTCTTGAATTTCGCCAGCGGCACCACCAGCAGCATGCCCAGGCCCATGTTGAAAGTATGAAGCATTTCCTCTTGCGGAACATTTCCTAGTTCCCGCAAGTGTTCGAACAAGGGAGGTATTGTCCAGGAGCCGAGATCAATCGCGGCCGCGGTTCCGCGGGGCAGCACGCGGGGTAGATTTTCTGTGATGCCTCCGCCGGTGATGTGAGCCAGGGCAGAGACGCATTGTGCGTCAATAAGTTTTCTGAGCGCCGGCCAATAACTTTTGTGGGTGCGCATCAGCTCGTTGCCGACTTTATTCTTAATTTCATTGACGTAATCGTCGGGCGAGTAGTGGGCCACTTCGAACAGCAGCTTTCGGGCCAACGAATAGCCATTGGTGTGCAGGCCATTGGAGGCCATGCCGAGTACCACATCGCCGATCTGAACGTCCTTACCGGTGATGATCCGGTCGCGTTCGACCACACCCACGATGAACCCTGCTAAGTCGTACTCGCCATCGGGATAGAATCCGGGCATCTCGGCGGTCTCGCCGCCGATCAGGGCGCAGCCATTGTGCTTGCAGGCGTCTGCAATGCCTTCCACTACTTTCTCAGCGATGGTCGGCTCCAGCTTTCCGGTCGCCAGGTAGTCCATGAAAAATAATGGGGCGGCGCCTTGCACGGCGATGTCGTTCACGCAGTGGTTCACCAGGTCTGCGCCAACGGTAGAGTGTAGACCCATTTCGAAGGCGATTTTCAGCTTGGTCCCCACGCCGTCGACACTCGATACCAGCACCGGGTCAACGTACTTGGTCTTATCCACTGCGAAAAGACCACCAAAACCGCCAATTTCGCTGAGTACCCCACGGGTAAAGGTCTTATGCGCCAGATACTTGATGCGCTGCTTGGTGCGAGTGGCGCGGTCGATATCCACACCGGCGTCGGCGTAGGTAACAGGAGCGGGGGTAGGGTTCTTAGCCACGGATTCTGGCGGTCTCTTCAGTGTGGGAAACGCTGGATTCCTTGGAAGACATCAACTTCCAAGGTCGCTCATTGTAACACGCTGCGAACGAGGCGAATCTTGGGTTCTAGAATGAGACGTTTAAATACACTCGCACTGCTTCCACGGACGCTTGCGCCCGTTCCGCCGGACCGACAGCCAACTAATGGGCGATAAAATCCGAGAAGAAGTATGCGAGAACTCCGAAAAGAGCCAGCCCGGAGATACCGTAAGCGGTGAGAACCCACGCGCCGCGACCGGCAAAACGCCGATTGGATGCCGACTGAGGGGATTGCTGAGAAACCAAAGAGACAGGGGCCCGATCTTCCATGCCAGAAAACCTCCGAACGGAAGGATCGTGGCGCAATTACGTTATGCGTCACGCCTGCCCGGCGTCGTGGCCGGACAAGACTATCTGAAGCGGAATTCTACTACTGTTTTCAGGTTGACGGGGCGAAAAATTTGAGGAATGTCTCAAAATCTGAGGGGTGAAATGTGATGTTTGTCACAAAGTGGCATACAGTCGTCGCCCTGACAGCTGAGGGCGGCTGCCCCCCACATGAGCATCGGGCACCGGTAACCTTTGGCTACGAACCTCCCAGGCCTTACTATTAGCCTATGCGTAGTCTTTTTCTGCCATTTCTTATCGTCTGCGGGTTGACGTTCTCCGGCGTGGCTTCTGCACAGACGGGCCAAACTCCCAGCAGTTCGACCGTCCCAGGGAAGGTAAAAGAAGGGGCGAAGGTCAGCGATTCCAGGCCCGAGGACCCTGCCGCTTCGAAAACGGAGATGCCCAAGCACGACTATTCGCAGGAAGCTTTTGTCGTGGAGCAATACCGGTCAACCTACCGTTTTGAAAGTGATGGTACGGGACGGCGGGAGACGGTCGCTCGTATCAAGGTGCAAAGCGAGGCCGGAGTGCAGCAGTGGGGGCAGATTCAGATCGGCTATAACTCGGCAAACGAGCGCGTGGAAATTGGTTATGTGCGCGTGGTCAAGGCGGATGGCAGCGTTGTGAAAGCGGGCGAAGATTCGGTACAGGACCTGACGGCGCCGGTCGAGCGCGAGGCTCCAGTTTACACGGACTACCGGCAGAAGCACATCACCGTGCCCGGATTGCGCCCCGGCGAAGTGTTGGAATACGACATGATCACGGCGATCCACACGCCACTGGCAGCGGGTCAGTTCTGGGCAGACTACGATTTCGACAAGAGCAATATCATGCTGGATGAAGAAGTCGACGTCGATGTTCCCGCCGATCGTGCGCTCAAATTGAAAACCAAGCCGGGCATGGACCCCAAAATTTCAGAAGCGAACGGACGCCGCATTTACCACTGGAGCAGTTCCCATCTGGAGCGCGAAGACGACGCGAATGATAAAGACAAAAACAAAGACAAGAAGAAAAAGAAGAAAAAATCAGACGAAGAACGCCCCGACGTTCAGTTGACCACCTTCGTGAGTTGGGAACAGATCGGGCGCTGGTATGCCTCCCTCGATAAAGACCGGCGCGCGCCCTCGCCGGAAGTCCGCGCGAAGGCTGCCGAGTTGACCAAGGGCCTCGACAACGATTTGGACAAGACTGAGGCGCTTTACGATTTTGTCGCGAAAAATTTTCGTTATGTAAGTTTGTCGCTCGGCCTGGGCCGCTACCAGCCGCATGCCGCCGGCGATGTTCTGCATAACCAGTACGGCGACTGCAAAGACAAACACACGCTGCTGGCCTCGCTGCTGGAGGCCGAAGGGCTGCACGCGTCTTCTGTTCTTATTAATTCAAGCCGCAAACTCGATCCTGACGTACCCTCGCCCTCGCAGTTCGACCACGTGATCACGATGCTGCCAACGGGCAAGGAAGAAGTGTGGATGGATACAACCAGCGAGGTGGCTCCGTTCCGCCTGCTGGCTTATTCGCTGCGGAGCAAACTTGCGCTTGTCATTCCTGTCGAGGGCAGTCCGCACCTGGAAGACACGCCCTCCGATACGCCCATGCCCGACAGCGAGATCTCTCAGGTCGAGGGAAAAATAAATGAAATCGGCAAACTTGAAGTGCACGTGCATTACACCTTCCGCGGCGATGAAGAACTGATGTTGCGTTCCATCTTCCGCCGGGTGCCGGAGTCGCAGTGGCAGCGCGTGGTCGAAAGCGTCAACGCCGGAATGGGCGGCGAGGTGACACACCTGAAGATCAGCGATCCGGCGGCAACCCGCGAGCCCTTCACCATGGCTTACGATGTGGCCAAGCCGAATTTTCTCGATTGGTCCAAGAAAAAGTCCGATTTCCTATTGCCGCTCTGTCAGTTCAATTTGCCCGACCTTGGAGTTAGCGATGATAGCGACGCCGATGCCGAACCGCTGAAGCTCGGGCCCAAAGCGGCATACGCTTACAAAATTAAACTCGAACTGCCCGCCAAGTACACCGCGCGTGCGCCTCTGCCCTTTTCGCTTAAGCGCGATTACGCGGACTACCAGGCAACCTACAAGTTGGAAGGTAATACCTTCAGCGCGGCAAGAACGCTGGTGCTGCGTCAGGATGAAATTCCAGCGCCGCGCGCCGAGGACTATCAATCCTTTCGCCACGCGGTTGGGTATGATCTAGCTCAAGTTCTCTCTGTCGAAAATACAGTCGCCGGGCCGCCTACTCCGCCATCCGACATGAAGGCGGATGATTTGGTCGAAAGCGGCCGTGCCGCCATGAATAGCGGCAATCTGACGATGGCGATTCAGCTCCTCAAGCGCGCCACCGAAGTCGAACCGAAAAACAAGTACGCCTGGAACCTTCTGGGTGCAGCCTACTTAGGAACGCGCGAGGACGACAATGCCATCGCCGCCCTAAACAAGCAGATTGAGATTAATCCTTACGACGAGTATGCCTACAACGCTTTGGCGCGAGCTTACTGGCAGGAGCGCAAGTACGACGAGGCCGTGATTGCTTTCAACAAGCAAATCGAGATCAATCCGCTCGACAAATCCGCCCATGCCGGCCTGGGCGCGATGTATTCCGAATGGCATAAGTATGACTCGGCTGTGCCCGAATTGGAAAAGGCCGCATCGCTGACGCCGGATAATCCAGAGTTGCAAGTGAGTCTGGGTGATGCATACCTTAACCTTGGGCAGGACGATAAAGCTCTCTCCACCTTCGACCATGCGGTAGAAATTTCGGCGACGCCGCTGGTTTGGAACAATATTGCGTATCAGCTCTCGCTGAAAAAAACTCATCTGGACCGGGCGCAGCAATATGCCGAATCGGCGGTGTCGGCCACCACGGCGGCGCTACGCAATCTGACGCTCGATCGGCTTACGCAGCAGGAGTTGCCTCTGGTTCCGTCGCTCATTGCCTACTGGGACACGCTGGGCTGGGTTTATTTCAGCGAGGGCAATCTCGACAAGGCTGAAAAATATGTCGCAGCCGCCTGGGGACTTGGGCAGCACGGCGAAGTCGGCGATCATCTCGGGCAGATCTATGAAAAAGAGGGCAAGAAAGATCGCGCCCTTAGCACCTACCAGTTGGCTGCTACCGGATTGCGTCCGATTCCTGAAACGCATGACAGAATTGAAGCACTGGTAAAAAATGATGCCAAACTCAACGATGCTGCAAAGAATGGCAAGCCTGATCTGCAGTCACTGCGTACGATTAATCTAGGCAAGGCGAAAGCAACTGGCACTGCGGAATTCTTCGTTCTGCTGAGCGGCGGTGCTGGTACGCCCGCAAAAGCGGAGGCTGTGAAATTCGTCAGCGGAGACGAGAAACTGAAAATCTTCACCGAGGCTCTGCGCACTGCCGAGTACCGGTTGACGTTTCCTGACGACACCCCTCTGAAAGTCCTGCGCCGCGGAACTCTTTCCTGCTCCACGACCACCGGAAGCTGCACATTCGTACTGATGCTGCCGGATGATGTGCGGACGGTGGACTGAGCGGTGCCGTTAGATTTGTCATTCGAACAGAGCGAGGGCCCCTGGTTACCGTTTGCTGTGCTGGTAGCGCAATCACGAGCCAAGGTCCCTCGTGTCACTCGGAGGTGACACGAGTTGAAACTGGCGCGAGTCCTCTCAGCTGCACCAGCCTTTACGAAACTATTTTCTGCCTTTCGGCGGTAGGTCTCTCCAGCAAAAAGAATTCGTGCGCAAGGCCGGGCAGGTTCGCCCTCAGCAATTGCGCGGAACTAGGATGCCGGGAACCGGTCCAGGGATTGCGTCTAGGGAAGAGTTTCCCTACGTTTACATAGAAGGCTGGAGAATCCGGGCGACAGGCCCTCGCAGTTCCATGTCACTTCGATGCCTGTTCGTAGGCGTGAGCCAGGCGAAACACCAGGTCCTCGCGCCAGTGTGGGCCCGCGATCTGCAGTCCGATCGGCAGGCCGCTCTTCGTAAAGCCACAGGGCAGTGAGATTGCCGGCAATCCCCACGTGTTGAAGGGGCGAGTATTTCGCAGCAGTACAAGCTCCGCTGGCCGAAGTGCAGCAGGGTCTTTTTTCAGGCCGGCGACAGCCGGCGCCGGTATTGGCGTCGTCGGGGTGACCAGCAAATCAACGTCGACGAAAAAACTGTGAGCCCGGCGCCGTACCCCCTCGAGTTCGCGACGGCGGTGAATGTATTCCGCTGCGGAAAATTTCTCGCCCGAGCGAATACGCCGCAGTGTTTCCGGATGGTAAGACTCGGGCCGCTGGGCGACGTTTTCGGCATGATAAGCATATGCTTCAGCGCCTTGCACGATGCGGTCGGTAGGTACCTCGATCTCGATTTCCCGGACGTCGGCGACGAGCGTGCCGATCACGGCCAGAGCCTTGTCCATCGCAGTGCGCACTTCATTGTCGAGATCGTCATAGAAAAACCTGCGCGGAATTCCGACGCGAAGTTTCTTCGTTCCTTCGCGCAGACTGGAAACATAATCCGATATCGGGAGATTCGCGCTGCCAACATCGAGCGCATCGTATCCCGCAATGGACTGCAGCAAGATAGCGGCATCAGCTACGGTCATGGTCAGGGGGCCAATATGGTCGAGCGACCACGAAAGCGGGATCACGCCGCGCCCCGAGACGCGACCGTAGGTTGGCTTGATGCCCACGCATCCGCACAGGGATGCCGGTTCGCGAATCGAACCGGCAGTATCGGTACCAATTGCCGCATAACAAAGCCCAGCGGCAACTGCGGCCGCCGACCCGCCGGACGACCCTCCGGCAATGTGCTCATGGTTGCGCGGATTACGAACATCGCCGAAAAAGCTGATCAGGGAACTGCCGCCGTATGCAAATTCATGAAGATTGTTTTTTCCCAGAATCACTGCGCCCGCCTGCCGCAGCCGCCGCACCACTTCGGCATCCTCGGCTGGAACTCTGTGTTCGAAGAGTGCGCTGGCTGCCGTGGTGCGCGTGCCCGCGGTATCGATAATGTCTTTCAGGGCGATGGGAATGCCGTGCAGCGGGCCTCGCCAATCTCCGCGGCCGATTTCGATCTCCGCAGTTCGGGCCTCGCTCATCGCAGATTCCGCTGTGACCGTGATGAAAGCATTGAGAGCGGGATTCTGTTGCTCGATGCGATTCAGGCAAGCTTGGGTCAACTCGACGGGAGAAATCTCCTTCCGCCGCAAACGCGGAGCCAGGTCGGTGATATTTTCCAAAGTGGGCATCGTTTCCGAGTGACCTCATTGTAGTGCACTGTCTGGAAGAACCTTGATGAACCACGAAGAACACGAAGTATCACGACGGGACCTCCCATAGAATTGAGCTTCGTGAAACTGGTCGGTAGTGAATGATTTTGCGCCATAAAAAAGCAACCGCAAGCCAGGGCCTATAATCAAAAATGTTTGGCCCACCCGGAGGCTCCACAAATGCCGGAAATGACGCTCGCCCCAATCGCCACCCACGGTTTTTTTGTCGACGGCCGATGGATCGAAGACGGGGATACTGTCGAGGTCCGTGCGCCCTTCGACGGCAGCGTCATCGCGCGGGTCGTGCAGGCGCGCCGCGAGCATGCCGAAGCTGCTATCGCCGCCTCCGTAAAAGCATTTGGCACGACACGGCGCCTGCCCGCTTTCGAGCGCCAACGCGTGCTGCGGCGCGTTGCGCAGGCCATTGCGGAGCGCCGCGACGAATTCTCGCGAACCCTGGCGCAAGAGGCCGGCAAGCCCATCAAACTGGCGCGCATCGAGGTGGATCGTGCCGTCTTCATTTTCAACGTCGCCGCCGAGGAGACCACGCGCATTTACGGCGAATATCTTCCTCTCGACTGGCAGGAATTCACCGCGGGGCGATGGGGCATCGTGAAGCGATTTCCCCTCGGTCCCATTGCCGGGATCACGCCTTTTAATTTTCCCTTGAATCTTGTTGCTCACAAGGTTGCTCCGGCGATTGCCGCGGGGTGCTCGATGGTGTTGAAACCCGCGCCGCAGACGCCGCTGTGTTCGCTGTTGCTGGCCGAATGCGTGCAGCAAGCGGGCTGGCCTGATGGCGGCCTGAACGTGCTGCCGCTTTCGAATGACGATGCCGGTCTTCTCGTCACCGACGAACGAATCAAACTGATCAGCTTCACCGGCAGCGTGCCCGTAGGCTGGGACATCAAACGCCGTGCTGGAAAAAAGAAAGTCGCACTGGAACTGGGTGGAAACGCGGGCGCCATCGTGCACAGCGACGCCGACCTTTCTTATGCCGCGGAGCGCTGCGTTGCGGGCGGATTCGGCTATGCGGGACAAACCTGCATTTCGGTGCAGCGAATTCTGGTGGAGGAATCGATCTACGGCAAGTTTGTCGATCTTTTTGTGGAGGGCGCGAAGCAGTTGAAGACCGGGGACCCCATGGAAGAATCCACCGACGTTGGCCCGCTGATCCGCGAAAGTGACGCGATCCGTGTAACTAACTGGGTGGACGAGGCGGTTCGTTCTGGTGCGCGCTTGTTGTGCGGCGGCGGTCGAAACGGCTCGGTCGTCGACCCCACGGTTCTGACCGGAACCAAGGCTGACATGAAAGTGAATTGCCAGGAAATTTTCGGGCCGGTCGTGACAGTCGAGCCCTACCGCAATTTCGATGAGGCGCTGCGCCGTATTAATAACTCCAACTATGGACTGCAGGCAGGATTGTTCACTCGCGATGTCAAACTTCTTTTCCAGGCGTTTGACGAACTGGAAGTGGGTGGGCTGATTGCGGGCGATATTCCGTCGTTCCGCATCGATCAAATGCCTTACGGGGGCGTCAAGGACTCTGGTTTAGGACGCGAAGGGCTGCGCTACGCGATCGAGGAAATGACCGAACCAAAACTGCTGGTGATGAATTTGCGTTAAGAAACGCTAGGGACAGAGACAGTGCCCATTTTGACAACTCTTCGTGGAAATCGGAATAAATTTCAGTTTTGTATTTTTTTGAGTGCTTGTTGCCAAATTGCGCGACAACCAGGCCCGAAATATTTATAATCTCCTGTTCTCATAGGTGACGCAAGAGCTTCTGTGGGTGGTTCTCATTTGCGTCGTAACCATCACGCTTCTACAAACGGGGATCTGCAAGAGTCTCATTCGTAGTTTCTGAAAGTTCGTACGGAGCATGCCGCAGATTTTTCATCGCAGCACGAATACACTATCGCGCGCCACGATTTTTGGCGCGGTCTTCGTGGTGGCCGCTCTCGGTTGGGTGGCGATGGAGGTTCAGCGTTCGCCTTACGTCACCTATGCTGGAGTGCGCAAGCCGCAGCCCGTGCCTTTCAGCCATCAGCATCACGTCGCCGGACTCGGCATCGACTGCCGCTACTGCCACACTTCGGTTGAGACCTCGAGCTTCGCCGGAATTCCTCCCACTAAGACGTGCATGAACTGCCATTCGCAGATCTGGACAAACGCGCAGTTGCTGGAGCCGGTGCGAGCGAGTTACCGCTCGGGCGAGTCGCTGCAATGGACGCGGGTGAACCAGCTTCCCGACTTTGTCTTTTTTAACCACAGCATTCATGTCAATAAGGGTGTGGGCTGCAACACTTGCCACGGCCCCGTCGACCAGATGCCGCTGATGTACCAGCAGGCGACGCTGCAGATGGAATGGTGCCTGGACTGCCATCGCGCGCCGCAGAATAATCTGCGGCCGCGGGATCAGGTGTTCAATATGCGCTACCAGCAGCCCACCAGCGCGAATCCCGTGGTGGTGGATGGCCAGAGGTTTACCGATCAGGCCGATCTGGGTTCGGTGCTGGTGAAGAAGTACAACGTTCGCAGTGTGAAAGACATTACGAGTTGCAGCACGTGTCATCGGTGAAGGGGATTTTGGGTGGCGCGGGCCTTCAGGCCTGCGATTGAGATTGAGTCAACGAGAGGCTTCAGCCTCTGAGGTACCTCGGCGGCTGAGACCGCTGAAGGCAGTGGGTGCAGATTCGCAGCGCTAGAAGCGCTGCGCCACCCAAAACCGGAGCTGAGCAGCCGCGAAGCGGCGAAGGATTGCAGCCCACGGCGCAAGCCGTGGGTGACAAGCAAGATTAGGAATAAGCCCCGAAGGGGCGAAAGAATGGAAGAGCAGAACAAAATCGACAAACGCGAAGACGTTTGCCCCTCGAAAAAAGGCAAACTCGATCTCGACTCCCTCCGCTCCCAGATCAACGAGGCTAGCGAGAAGGCTGGCCCGGAGTACTGGCGCAGCCTCGAAGAACTTGCTGGCAGCCCCGCTTTTCAGGAGGCGCTGCACCGGGAGTTTCCCAAAGGCGCGTCTGAGTGGGTTGATTCCGTTTCGCGGCGCGGCTTTCTGAAAGTGATGGGCGCGTCCATGGCGCTGGCCGGGATGACCGGATGCGTGCGCCTGCCGCTCGAACCCATCGTTCCTTACGTCCGCCAACCGGAAGACATTATTCCCGGCCGCCCCCAGTTCTACGCCACTGCGATGACGCTGGGCGGGTACGCCAGCCCCATCCTGGTCGAAAGCCATCTTGGGCGTCCGACCAAGATTGAGGGCAACGATCAGCATCCGGCGTCGCTCGGCGGCACCGATATTTTCGCGCAGGCCTCGATTCTTGGCATGTACGATCCCGACCGCTCGCAGAGCGTGATGTCGATGGGAGACCAGCGGTCGTGGCAATCATTCATGACTGCGATTCGCGGGCCGCTCAGTGCGCAGAAGGGACTGCAGGGCGCGGGCATCCGCATTCTTACGCACACCATCTCTTCGCCCACGCTTGCCGATCAGATGCGCGGCTTCCTGAAGATTTATCCGCAGGCCAGGTGGCATGTGTACGAGCCGGTCAATCGCGACAACGTGCTCGAGGGCGCGAAGCTGGCCTTCGGCCAGCCGGTCGAGACCCGCTACGATTTCGAAAAGGCCGACGTAATCGTCTCGCTTGATGCCGATTTCCTGTATGCGGGTTTTCCGGGGAATGTCCGCTACATCCGCGACTTCGCCAAGCGCCGCAATTCCGACGGCAATATGAACCGGCTGTATGTGATCGAGAGCACGCCGACGACGACCGGCGCGAAGGCGGATCATCGCATTGGAGTTAAGGCGAGCGATATCCGCATGTTGGCGGAACAAATGGAATCATATCCCGCCATGCGTGAGATGTTTCCGGTAGCGAGCGTCGGTGTCGACTACGGACGGGTCTTGTCCGCTGCAGCAATGGATCTCCAGTCTCACCAGGACGCCAGCATGGTAATTGCTGGGGATCATCAGTCGCCTGCGGTCCATGCGCTGGCGCACGCGCTCAATGCGAAACTCGGCAATGTCGGTAAGGCTGTTTTCTACTCCGAACCGATTGACGAGAATCCCATCAACCAAAACGAATCGATTAAGGATCTCGTCTCCGACATCAGTGCTGGCAAAGTCGATCTGCTGGTTATTCTGGGAGGCAATCCAGCCTATGACGCGCCAGCCGATCTCGATTTTGCGAACGTCCTGAAAAACGGCAAGATTCCGCTCTGCGTCCACCTTGGTCTTTATCAGAACGAAACCGCCGAGCTCTGTCAGTGGCACGTCAACCAAGCACACGAACTCGAGGCTTGGGGCGATGCTCGCGCTTACGACGGCACGGTCAGTATCATTCAGCCGCTGATTGCCCCGCTGTATAACGGCAAGAGCGCGGTGGAATTTGTTGCACTGCTTTCTGGTCAAGCCGACACAACGGGCTATGACCTCGTACGCGCGTACTGGCAGAAGCAGCACGCTGGCGCGGACTTCGATTCCTTCTGGCGCAAGTCGCTGCATGACGGCTGGATCGAAGGCACAGCCTTGGCCGCGAAATCTGTGACGGCGAAAGCCGGAATTTTCGCACCAGCATCACCGGACGCTACCGCCAACGCCATCGAGCTCAACATCCGCCGCGATCCCACCATCTACGACGGACAATTCTCCAACAACGGCTGGCTGCAAGAGCTGCCCAAGCCGATGAACAAGCTTACATGGGACAACGCCGTGCTCATCGGTCCCAAGATGGCGGAGCGGCTGCAGATCAAAGTCGAAGACGTTGTCGAGTTGGAATTAAACGGCAAGAAAGTTAAGGGCCCCGTCTGGATTCAAGCCGGCCATCCCGACAATTCCGTCACCGTGACGTTAGGCTACGGCCGCCGTCGCGCCGGTCGCGTCGGCACCGCGCAGGGCTTCGACGCCTACGCGCTGCGCACCACCGCCGCGCCGTGGATCGCCACCGGCCTGCAAATCCGCAAGACTGGCGAAACTTACAAGCTCGCTTCAACCCAGGGCTACCAGAGCATGGACACGCCCGATGGCGGCCATCGTCCGCTGGTCCGCGAAACTACGCTCGATGAATACCGCAAAGAGCCGAACTTCGCGCAAGAAGAAGAGCCCGCGCCCGGACTCACGCTCTACAAGCCTTATCCCTACAAAGAAGAAGACTACGCGTGGGGCATGGCGATCGACCTGAACTCCTGCGTGGGCTGCAACAACTGCATGGTGGCCTGCCAGTCGGAGAACAACATCGCCGTCGTGGGCAAAGAACAAACTGTCATCGGCCGCCACATGCACTGGATTCGCGTCGACGCCTACTATCAGGGCGACCGCGATAATCCCAAAGCATTTTTCCAGCCGGTGCCCTGCATGCAATGCGAGAACGCGCCTTGCGAAGTGGTCTGCCCCGTGGGCGCGACCAACCACACGAGCGAAGGCCTGAACGATATGGTCTACAACCGCTGCGTGGGGACGCGCTATTGCTCGAACAATTGTCCTTACAAAGTTCGGCGATTCAACTTCCTGTTGTTTCAGGATTGGGAGACGCCGCAATACAAGATGATGCGCAATCCTGACGTCAGCGTGCGCAGCCGCGGCGTGATGGAGAAGTGTACCTACTGCGTGCAGCGCATCAACGAGCGCCGCATCGACGCCGAGCGCGAAGACCGCAAGATCAACGACAGCGATCACCCAGAGGAGTTGCAGACGGCGTGCCAGCAGTCTTGTCCGGCGGGCGCGATCATCTTCGGGAACATCAACGACCCGAACAGCAGAGTTTCAAAATTGAAAGCGCAGTCTCGGAACTACAGTCTGCTGGGAGAATTGAATACCCGTCCGCGGACCACGTATCTCGCGGAAGTGAGCAATCCGAATCCGGAGTTGAAGTCGTAGATGGACGAGCAATACAAAACGACAGTGAACGCGAAAGAGACCCCGGTTATCGGGCCGGGCTACACCTTCGGCACGGTCACCGAAAAAATCGGCGCCATCGTGCTGACACGTCCCGCGTCGAATGGCTGGTTTCTGGGCTTCGGTATCGCATTCATGCTGACGATGATGATGCTCTATGCCATCGGCTACCTTTTCCTGAAAGGCGTCGGCATCTGGGGTGTGACCATCCCGATTGGATGGGGCTTCGCCATCGTCAACTTCGTCTGGTGGATCGGCATCGGCCACGCAGGCACATTGATCTCGGCTATCCTTCTCCTTCTACGGCAATCGTGGCGGAATTCCATCAACCGCTTTGCCGAAGCCATGACGCTATTTGCCGTGGCCTGCGCCGGAATTTTTCCTGGCATTCACGTGGGCCGTCCGTGGCTGGCGTACTGGCTGTTTCCTTATCCCAGCACGATGGGGGTGTGGCCGCAATTCCGCAGTCCGCTGATATGGGATGTTTTCGCCGTCTCCACTTACGCGACAATTTCGGCGCTGTTCTGGTTCATCGGCCTGATTCCCGACATGGCGACGCTGCGCGATCGCGCTACCAATCCCGCAGCCCGAATGATCTACGGCATGCTCTCGATGGGCTGGCGCGGATCGGCACGCCACTGGCATCGCTACGAAACCGCCTATCTGCTGTTGGCAGGATTGGCCACGCCGCTCGTGCTCTCGGTGCACACGGTTGTCAGCTTCGACTTCGCCATCGGCATCGTTCCGGGCTGGCACACGACCATCTTTCCGCCTTACTTCGTCGCGGGCGCTATCTATTCCGGATTTGCGATGGTGTTGATGCTGGCGATTCCCATCCGCAAGATTTACGGCCTGGAAGATTTCATTACCGCGCGCCATCTGCAAAACTCGGCAAAAGTGATGCTGGCGACCGGGCTGATCGTCGCTTACGGCTACGGTATCGAGGCCTTCATGGGCTGGTACAGCGGCGACCGCTACGACGCGTTTACGATCTGGAATCGCCTGCACGGGCCTTACGCTGTTCCTTACTGGGCTTTGCTCGCATGCAACATTTTTATTCCGCAGGTGCTGTGGATTCGCAAGCTCCGCACCAGTCCGGTGGCGTTGTTCCTGGTCTCCGGTGTGATCTTAGTAGGGATGTGGCTCGAGCGTTTCATCATCGTCGTCGTCAGCCTGCACCGCGACTTCCTCACCTCTTCGTGGGGAATGTATTACCCCACACGCTGGGATTGGATGACCTACATCGGCACCATCGGCATGTTTCTGGCGGCTATGTTCCTGTTCCTGCGGCTTCTGCCCGCGATCTCCATTTTTGAGATGCGCACTCTCCTGCCGGAAGCGGAGGTCAAAGCGGAATGAAGCGCGAACGCATTTACGGAATCATGGCGGAGTTCGATTCCGCAACCGCGTTGGTGGAGGCGGCGAAACTTACGCATCAGGCTGGTTACAAAAAGATCGACGCTTACAGTCCATTTCCGATTGAGGGCTTGGCTGAAGAAATCGGTTTCCATCACGACGAGGTGCCGCTGGTCGTTTTGATCGGAGGCATCATCGGCGGACTCACTGGCTACTTGATGCAGTACTGGATGTCTGCGGTCGACTATCCGCTTAACATTGGGGGCAAGCCTCCGCATTCCTGGCCGGCGTTTATTGTGATCACCTTCGAGATGACGATTTTGTTCGCCGGAGTCTCGGCGGTTTTCGGCATGCTGGCGCTTAACGGCTTGCCCATGCCCTACCATCCCGTGTTCAACGTACCCCGCTTTGCGATGGCCTCCAAAGACCGGTTTTTCCTGATCGTGTTTTCCTCCGATAAGAAATACGATCCAGCGGGCACGCGCGATTTTCTTGCCAGCCTGCAACCGCGATCACTTTCGGAGGTGCCCAGCTAGATGCTGCGTCTCCGCCAGACTACCGCCGTCTCATCGAGTCCTGGGTGCCCCATTCTTGCGCGTCCTTTGCGCAAGAGTGGGATTCCACGGATGACTCATGCTTGGGATGTTTTGACGGTGGGGATTCTGCTGTCGACGGTCGCGCTGTTCTCTGCCTGCCGCCTCGACATGCAGGTCCAGCCCAAGCAGAATCCGCTTTCCCGCAGCGACTTCTTCTCCGACCAGCGTTCGGAGCGTCCACCGGTCGAGGGAACTGTGGCGCGGGGGCAATTGCGTGAAGACACTTATTTCTATACCGGCAGAGCGGGCAGCAGTCCCGGCGACTACATGCCGTTTCCGGTGACCAAGGAAGTACTCGAGCGCGGACGCGAGCGCTACAACATTTATTGCGCTCCCTGTCACTCGCGAACCGGCGACGGCAATGGTTTTATTCCCTCGCGGGGATTCTCGCGCAAGCCGCCGTCGTATCACATTGAGCGCTTGCAGAAAGCGCCTTTGGGGTATTTTTACGACGTGATGACGAACGGTTTTGGCATCATGCCCGATTACGCTTCGCAGATTATTCCGGCAGATCGGTGGAAGGTTGTCGCTTACATACGAGCGCTGCAGTTGAGTCAGAATGCGACGAAGGCAGATGTTCCCGCCGGTCAAGCCGTGCCATCGGAGCCTCCGCAGTTCCGCGGACAGCCGGGTTCGGGTGCGACGCTTCCAGAAATCGATTCCGAAACCACTTCCCACTCTGAGGAACATAAATGAGCGCCGCGGCCACTCCACAACTCGATTTGACGGCGCCTCCGATTGTAAAAAAAATAGCGCAGCGCTCGCTCGTCATAGGCGGCGTGTTTGCTGTGATCTCCGTCGTACTGGCTTTTGTCCGGCCCGACGAGTTCTACCGAGCCTATCTGCTGGGTTTTATGTGCTGGCTGGGCGTGGCGCTCGGATCGATGGCGATTCTCATGATTCGTCATCTGACGGGCGGCGGGTGGGGAACCATAATCCGGCGGATTCTGGGCGCGGCCATGCGCACGCTGCCGCTGCTGGCGCTGTTATTTGTACCGATCACATTCGGCATTCGTCGCTTATACATCTGGGCGCAGCCGCTCGCCAATATTCAAGATAAGCATCTGCGCGAGCATCTCGAACAGATTACGCAGACCTATCTCACGGTGAACGGCTTCATTATTCGCGCCATATTTTATTTTGCCGTGTGGAACGTGCTGTCGTTCCTATTGTCGAAGTGGTCCAAGGAAACCGATCGCCCCAATGCTCCCGACAACAGCGGGCGTTTCAAGGCAGTCAGCGGTCCCGGCCTGATCCTTTACGGGTTCACCATCTCCTTCGCCGCGATCGACTGGATTATGTCGCTCGACCCCAGTTGGATTTCGACTATCTTCGGACTGATCATTCTCATTGGCGAAGTGCTCTCCGCGATGTGCTTCGCCGTGGTTGTCGAACGAATTCTGTTCAACTACAAACCCATGTCGGAACTGCTGAAGCCCGATTTCGTCCACGATCACGGCAAGTGGATGCTGACTTTCATCATGGTGTGGGCGTACTTCTCGTTTTCGCAGTGGCTCATCATCTGGGCGGGAAACTTGCCGTCAGAGATTACTTTTTATCTCAAACGCCTGAGTGGAGGGTGGGGCTCGATTGGATTGATTCTGGTTCTCTTCCACTTCGCGATTCCGTTTGCCACTCTGCTGTCACGGCCTTTCAAACGAAACATTCGAAAGCTGGTTTGGGTCGCGGTATGGCTGATGATGATGCGCTATCTCGATTTGTTCTGGATTATCGAGCCCAATTTTTCGAAAACTCTGACTGTGACGATTGCCGACATCGCTGTGCCCATCGCAATCGGCGGAATCTGGCTCTGGTGTTTTTTCCGCAACCTGGCTTCGCTGCCGCTTCTGCCTGCATATGACACCGACGTTCATGAGGTTCTGGAGCCGGCACACCAGCATTGAGTAACTTGATGATTGACGAGACCAGCAAACACGAACCCGCCTCCGGCCACGGAAGCTACGAACGCCAGGACCTTCAGCCCTCCGGCGTTCTCTACTTCTTGCTCGCTCTGGTAGTGGTAACCGTTCTCTGCATCTTCGCTCTTCTGGGCCTCTATGCTTATCTGGACCGCCGTGAGAGGGCATCGCAGCCCGAGTTGAATCCTTTGGTAGCAAATGTTCCGAAGGATTCGGTGCACGTTTCGCCCGGGTATCCTCAATCCGTCTTCCCCAGCCCCAAGCTGGAAGAGGACGAACGCGGGCAGTTGAACGATATTCGCATGAACGAAGAGAAAGAACTCAACGGTTACGGCTGGGTAGACGAAAAAGCCGGCATTGTTCACATCCCGATTGAGCGAGCCATGAATTTGATCGCAGAGCGAGGGCTTCCGGTGCGGCCGCAGGGTGGATCTGCCGCAAGCTCCGCCGCAAGCGCGGCGAGCGGTCAACAATCCGATACGAGTCAGACAGCGACTAAGGCTAAAAACGCGAAAGCTATAAAAAAGTGAACTGCAAAAATAACATTTCGATGTCTATCGCGACCGTCCTGCTGGCGGCCTTGCTCGCCCCGGCGGCCTTCGCGCAGATGAATAACGGCGTAATGTCGCCTCCGGCGAACACCCGTCCTCCGCGCCTGGAGAACGTCGGCATCGAGCAACACCTTAACGCCCAGGTTCCGCCCGATCTCATCTTTCGCGATGAAAGCGGCAGAGTGGTTAAGCTCGGCGATTACTTTGGGCGGAAGCCTCTGATTCTCAACCTGGTTTATTACAACTGCACCATGCTGTGTGGCGAAGCATTGGCTGGTCTATCGAGCGCCATGCGACTAGTGAAGTTCGATGTGGGCAACGAATTTAATGTGATTACCGTCAGCTTTGATCCGCGCGAAACTCCGGAGATGGCTGCCGCTAAGAAGAAAGACTACGTGGGCCGCTACGGCCGCGCCAACGCCGCCGCAGGCTGGCACTTCCTGACTGGACAGGCCGACTCAATCAATGCGCTCACCAGGGCTGTCGGGTTCCAGTATCAGTACGATGCCAAGACGAATCAGTACGCGCACGCCACGGCGATCATGGTGCTCACGCCGCAAGGCCGCATCTCGCGCTACTTTTATGGAGTGGATTTCCCTCCGAAAGACTTGCGTATGGGGCTGGTGGAAGCTTCGCAGGGAAAAATCGGTAACGCAGTCGACGCGGTGCTTCTCTACTGCTATCACTATGACCCTGAAACGGGTAAGTACGGGGCCCTGGTAGGCAACGTACTGCGGGTAGCCGCGGCCGCGACGATTCTGTTGCTCGGCGGTTTATTGTTTATCTTGTGGAGGCTGGATCGGTCTGTAACTCGAAAGACGGCGACGAAGACACGGTATGCTCAATAATTTTCCCTTATGGCCGCAGCAGGCTTCCACTCTGGCAGGCCACGTGGACGCTCTTTATATTTTCCTGCTCATCGTCTGCGGGATGATGACTTTGCTGGTCTTCGGCTTCGTGGTGTACTTCGCCGCTCGCTTCCGCTATCGTCCCGGCGTCCGTGCCGAGCAGATCGAAGGTTCTACCGCTCTGGAAGTCACCTGGAGCGCAATCCCGTTCTTGATTTTTATGGTCATCTTTGCCTGGGGCGCGGTGGTCTACTTCAAAGAGCGCATTCCGCCAGCCGACGCGACTGAAGTCTACGTCGTGGCTAAGCAGTGGATGTGGAAGGTGGAACACGCGGAAGGTCAGCGCGAAATCAACGAATTACACGTTCCCGTGGGTCGCGACGTCAAATTGATCATGACTTCGCAGGATGTGATTCATAGTTTTTTTATTCCCGCATTCCGCATCAAGCAGGACGTGCTGCCGGGCCGCTATACGGTCGAGTGGTTCCGTGCAACGAAGCCGGGCGTCTACCATTTGTTTTGCGCGGAGTATTGCGGTACGCAGCATTCGGGAATGGTGGGCGACATCGTAGTGCAGGAACCGGCGCAATACGAAGCGTGGGTGAATGGGGGCTCGACGGGTCCGCTCTCGGCATCGGGCGAGAAAATTTTCGCCGAACTCGGCTGCGTGACTTGCCACCGCTCGGATATGCAGGGACGTGGTCCTAACTTGAAGGGAGTTTTCGGCAAGCCAGTGCAACTCGAAGACGGGCGCACTGTGACCGCAGATGAAAACTATCTTCGCGAGTGCATTCTCGATCCCGGTGCCAAGCGGGTCAAGGGATTCCAGCCGATTATGCCAACTTTTCAGGGCTTGGTCAGCGAAGAGCAGGTGAATGCGCTGGTCGCCTACATCAAATCGATCTCAGCCAGCAAGCCGGATGAAGGCGCGAAAGCCAGCGCCAGCGCAGCCATGCCCGCAGCCGCGCCAACGGTTCAAACCAATGGAAGTCAGGTGCAATGAGTATGGAGACCGCGATTCCTCAACCCGTCGAACGCGAGAATTATTTGAACAAGGAGTACGGTGTGTGGTCGTGGCTGCTCACCACCGACCACAAACGCATCGCCCTGCTTTATCTTGTCTCGATCACTTTCTTCTTCTTCATCGGCGGATTTTTCGCGTTGCTGATCCGCCTCGAACTGCTTACGCCGGCGGGCGACCTGGTGCAGGCCGATACTTATAACAAGCTTTTCACCATGCACGGCATGGTCATGGTTTTCTTTTTTCTGATTCCCTCCATTCCCGCCGTGCTGGGGAATTTTCTTGTGCCCATGATGATTGGGGCCAAGGATCTGGCGTTTCCCCGCATCAACTTGCTGAGCTGGTATCTGTACATCATCGGCGGCGTCATGATGCTGCACTGCATGCTCACCGGCGGCGTCGATACTGGTTGGACGTTTTATGCACCGTTCAGCACAAACTTTACCAACACGAAAATTGTTGAAGCCGGGCTCGCGATCTTCGTGGTGGGATTTTCTTCCATTCTCACGGGGTTGAATTTTGTGGTGACGATCCACCGCATGCGCGCTCCGGGCATGACCTGGTCGCGGCTACCGCTGTTCATTTGGGCGCACTACGCGACCAGCATCATTCAGTTGCTGGGCACGCCAGTAATCGCCGTCACTATTGTGATGGTAGCGGCGGAGCGAGCGCTGCACCTTGGTATCTTCGATCCCAGGCTCGGCGGCGACCCGCTTCTGTTCCAGCACCTGTTCTGGTTCTATTCCCATCCGGCCGTCTACATTATGATTCTGCCTTCGATGGGCGTTGTGACCGAGATCATTGCCTGCTTCTCGCGCAAACGCATTTTCGGTTATAGCTTTGTCGCATTCTCATCGATCGCCATTGCAGTGTTCGGCTTCCTGGTCTGGGCGCACCATATGTTCGTGGCGGGAATGTCCGTCTATGCGGCGCTGGTATTTTCTTTCCTGAGCTATGCGGTGGCGCTGCCCTCCGCCATTAAGGTCTTCAACTGGACCGCGACTCTTTACAAAGGTTCCATCCACTACGATGCGCCCATGCTCTACGCCTTCGGTTTTCTCGGGCTGTTCACCATTGGCGGACTCACCGGACTCTTCCTCGCGGCGCTAGGCATCGACGTTCATGTTACTGATACTTATTTCGTGGTCGCTCACTTCCACTACATCATGGTGGGAGGCGCGGTGATGGGTTATCTGGGCGGAATGCATTTCTGGTGGCCGAAAATCTCCGGACGCCTTTACCCCGAAGGCTGGGCGCGTCTGGCCGCGCTGATCGTATTCGTCGGTTTCAACCTGACTTTCTTCCCGCAATTCCTGCTTGGCTACATGGGAATGCCGCGCCGCTATTACGATTACAGCCACATGCCCGAATTCCAGGTGCTGAATGTACTGTCGACGGCTGGAGCTACGGTGCTTGGCGTGGGATATCTGCTGCCGATGGTTTATTTCCTGTGGTCCATGCGTTACGGCAAGCCTGCTTCGGACAATCCTTGGAATGCCGCGGGGTTGGAGTGGAAGACGTCTTCTCCGCCGCCGACCTTTAACTTTGATGAAGAACCCGTCGTGACCTGGGAGGCCTACAACTACGAGGAGTTGGATGCACCCCACAAAGAGGAGGTCCCGGTTGCCCGATAGCACGGTTGTCGGCCTTCATCGCGAAGAGGAGCACCACCCGGAGCTGTTGCATCACTTCGCTGATTCGGAGCAGCAGCGCGATGCATCGAGCCTCGGCATGTGGGTGTTTTTGGCGACCGAAATAATGTTTTTCGGCGGGCTGTTCTGCGCCTATTTGATTTATCGACGATGGTATTTCGGAGACTTCGCTGCCGCCAGCAAAACCATCAACATGGGCTACGGCGCCACCAACACTGCCGTTCTCATCTGCAGCAGTTTGACCGTGGTGCTGGCCGTGTGGGCGGCGCAGACCGCCCGCCGCACCCTACTGATCGGCAGCCTCATCGTCACCATGCTTCTGGGTCTCACGTTCCTCGGCATTAAGGGCATCGAGTACCGCGACAAGTTTGTTGAGCATCACGTACCGGGCGCATCGTTTAGTTTCCAGAACGAGCCGATTCCCGGGCATGCTGGCCAGTACGCAAATCCCAGCCACGCGCAGATATTTTTCTCGCTTTACTTCGTCATGACGGGACTGCACGCGCTGCACATGATCATCGGTCTCGGCATCTTTACCTGGCTCCTGACCATGGCGTGGAAGGGACGCTTCACACCTGAATACAACACTCCCGTCGAGATTGGCGGTCTGTACTGGCACTTCGTCGACATTGTCTGGATCTATCTTTTTCCGTTGCTCTATCTGATCGACCGGCACCCGTGAGGCTTGCATGTCTGCACATTCATCTTCGTCGCCCTTGAAAATGTATTTCGCAGTATTTTTCGCATTGCTGCTTGGCACCGGCCTCACCGTATTCGCCGCGACATTAGATCTGGGGCGGTTCAATGCGCCCGTGGCACTCGGCATCGCCACGGTGAAAGCCACTTTGGTCGCACTCTTCTTCATGCATGTCTGGCATGCCAGCGAGAAGCTCACCAAGATGGTGGTAGTGGGAGCACTGTTCTTCCTGCTCCTGTTATTGGGATTGACCATGACCGACTACGCGACGCGGCCCTGGAGCTAGAGCTTCTGTCCGATAAATGGCTTTGGGCTTAATCCCAGCGGAACCAGCTTCTGCAATAATTCAAGGCACTCATGGCAAGCCACGCAGAACTTGCTCACGCGTCGAAGACCGCGAAGGTCGATGGGGAATCTTTAGCCCACGCACTGCGCGGCCAGATTCGCGGGGAAATTCGCTTTGACCGCGGAACGCGCGCTCTCTACGCCACGGACGGCTCCAACTACCGGCAGGTTCCTATCGGCGTTGTGCTGCCGCACGATGCGGACGATGTTTTGGCGACGGTAGCGTTGTGCCGCGAATTCGGCGCACCGCTGCTTTGCCGCGGGGGTGGCACGTCACTCGCCGGACAATGCTGCAACGTCGCTGTCATTCTCGATTTTTCCAAATACATGGCGCGGATTCTGGAAGTCGATCCCGCTCGCCGCATTGCCCGGGTGCAGCCCGGGGTGGTACTCGATACGCTGCGCGCGGCGGCCGAAAAACACCACCTCACTTTCGCGCCCGATCCGGCGACGCACGATCGCTGCACTCTCGGCGGCATGATCGGGAACAATTCCTGCGGCGTCCATTCGGTCATGGCCGGCAAGACCGACGACAACATAGAGGAACTGGAAGTCCTTACCTACGACGGTCTGCGCATGAAGGTTGGCGCGACTACCAGCAAGGAACTAAAACGCAGTTGCGCTGAAAACTCACGCCGTGGCGAAATCTATAGCAAGCTGCAAACGATTGCCTCCAACTACGGCGACTTGGTCCGCAAGCGTTTCCCGAATATCCCGCGCCGCGTTTCCGGCTACAACCTGAATTATCTTTTGCCCGAAAACGGCTTTAATGTTGCGCGCTCGCTCGTCGGCTCCGAAGGAACCTGCGTAACCATTCTGGAAGCGACCTGCCGCCTGGTGCAGAGTCCGCCCGAGCGCGTGCTGCTGGTGGTGGCTTACCCCGACATTTATCAGTGTGCCGACCACGTTCCCGAAATCATGAAGCATAAGCCCATCGGCCTGGAGGGCTTCGACGATCTCCTGGTCAGCTACACGCGCAAAAAAGGCATTAACTCCGAAGGACTAGCCTTGCTGCCCGAAGGCGGAGGGTGGCTGATGATCGAGTTTGGAGCTTCCGCCCTCGCAGAGGCCGAATCTCAAGCCCGCGGCCTGATGCAGGCGCTCGGCCGCAGTGCGATTGCGCCTAACATGCAGTTGTATACCGACAAGCAGAAGATTAAACGCGTGTGGGAAGTTCGCGAGTCAGCCTTAGGGGCGACCTCTCATGTTGCGGGCGAGCCGTTGAACTGGGAAGGATGGGAAGATGCCGCGGTCGCGCCAGAGAAACTCGGCGGTTATCTTCGTGATCTGCGCATCATGATGGCTGCTTACGGCTACAAAGGCTCGCTCTACGGGCACTTCGGCCATGGCTGCGTGCACACGCGAATCAATTTCGACCTGCAATCGAAAGATGGCATCGCCAAGTTCCGGAAGTTTATGGAGCAGGCTGCCGATCTCGTGGTGAGCTACGGTGGCTCCATTTCCGGCGAGCACGGCGACGGCCAGTCGCGTGGCGAGTTACTTCCGAAGATGTTCGGTCCTGAACTTGTGCAAGCCTTCCGCGAATTCAAGTCAGCGTGGGATCCGGAATGGAAGATGAACCCGGGCAAGCTGATCGAGCCCTACAAGCTGGATGAAAATCTTCGCCTGGGAGCGGAATATTCTCCGTGGCAACCGGAAACCAATTTTAAATTCGTCGCGGATCATGGCAGCCTGGCGGAAGCTACGTTGCGTTGCGTTGGAGTGGGCAAATGCCGTCGCGAAGAAGGTGGCGTCATGTGCCCCAGCTATCGCGCCACGCACGAAGAGGAGCATTCCACGCGCGGCCGGGCCCATCTTCTGTGGGAGATGACGCAAGGCGAAGTCATCCGCGATGGCTGGCGCAGTGAGGAAGTGAAGAGGTCGCTCGATCTCTGCCTCGCGTGCAAGGGATGTAAAAGCGATTGCCCGGTGGGAGTCGACGTTGCGAGCTATAAATCCGAATTTCTTTCTCACTACTACGAAGGCCGGATGCGTCCGCGCAGCGCTTATGCCTTCGGCAATATCGACCTGTGGGCGGGGCTGGCATCGCACGCGCCTGGCCTCGTCAATTTGACTACTCAGCTTCCGTTCGTCCGCGACATTTCGAAACTGGTGGCTGGAATGCCTCAGCAGCGGTCAATCCCTGCGTTCGCGCCGGAGACTTTCAAGAGCTGGTTTTGGCGACGCGAAGCCAAGGGGAATAAAAAATCACAGGGCAATATCACCTGGCAGCGCAACGTCGAAGCGCCTCCTGTCGTTCTTTGGCCTGATACATTCAACAATTATTTTCTGACTGGTACAGCGAAGGCGGCAGTTGACGTTCTGGAAGCGGCGGGATTCCGCGTTATCGTTCCGAAGGCTAATCTGTGTTGCGGACGGCCGCTCTATGACCATGGAATGCTCGACCGCGCCCAATCGCTTCTGCTTCGCATTCTCGATGAACTGTCTGCTGAAATTGAAGCCGGTGTTCCTATTGTCGGGCTTGAGCCCAGCTGCGTTGCCGTTTTTCGCGACGAGCTGGTAAATCTATTTCCATACGATGAGCGCGCCCGAGCTCTCTCGCGGCAGACGTTCCTGCTGAGCGAATTCCTCGAAACCAAGGCCAAAAGCTTTTCGCTGCCTCGGATGAACCGAAAAGCGCTGCTGCACGGACACTGCCATCACAAATCGCTCATGAAGATGACGGCGGAAGAGTCGGTGCTGCGGCGGCTCGGCATCGATTTCCAAAGCCCTGCTCCCGGTTGTTGCGGCATGGCGGGCTCCTTCGGCTTCGAGCGTGAAAAGTACGACGTCTCGATGGCCATAGGCGAGCTTGAACTTCTGCCTGCTGTCCGAAAAGCTCCGCCAGATTGGTTGATCATCGCCGACGGTTTCAGTTGCCGCGAACAGATCGCTCAGGGTTCGACTCGCCATGCTCTGCATCTGGCGGAAGTTCTGCACATGGGGCTGAGTAGCGAAGAAAACTACGAGTCTGAATCTCACCCCTATGCGGAGTCCGCACGTATTCGCAAGCGCGATGCCGAGGTCTCTCAGTCGATGAAGCTGGCGGGCCTGGGAGTTGGAGCTTTAGTAGGCGGTCTCCTGTTATGGAAATTATCTAGAAGTCATTGATTTTGCAGCATTTAACTAGATTTTGTGGATGGGCCTCAGGCTTCGCCACTCGCCAGATCAGTGCGGTTCTGGGAGAATAAGCGTAAGCGACTGCGTGATCGGCGATCACTCGGATGGGTGATTCGTACCGGGCTACCCTCCGGCGGGCCATAAGCACTTGCATGGTTAAGTACACATTTAGGCGCCGTGAAGATTACTAGGGGGTGCGAAGGTTACGGCCGAATCCATGGATCATGAAACGACAATCACGGTCGGCAAGGTCCCCGCCGAAGCCCTGCCCACGCTGGTGGCAGCCAAGCCCGCCAACGCCCCGCTTTGCGGCTCAGTCCTGGTCCTGATCCAGTTCGATGTGTGCGAGGAAATTCGGCTCGATCAGCTTCGCGAGATCCTCGGCGCCCGCACCGTTGATGCCAGCTTCAAACACCTCGCGCCCGGGTACGTCCGTTATCAGCGTCCGCCAGTTGAAGAGGCGCTTGATCCCCTCGTTCTTGAAAGCGGCGAGCGGTTGCAGGGCGACATCAAATACTTCGATTATGGAGTGGTCAGCGTCATCTTCGAGTTGCCGTTTTCGGGAGACTGGGACAAGCTGGTTCAACTTTCCAGCCGCTGGGTTTGGGACACCAATTTCGAAAGTCTGGCCACGCGCATCGTTAAGCAGAAACTCGAGCTTGCCGCGCCCGCACTGGTCAAGCCCTATACCAATGAGTGGCTGAAGGAAGATTATTTTATTTTTCACCTGCGCGAGATCGCCGGCTCGCCTTCCGCCGCCGATGTGCTGGCATCTCACGGGGGATTTATTTCGCAGGTGGTGCGTGGCGAGTCGCAGCCGCTTTCCGACGGCGAACGCCAGGAAATTCTGCAGTCACGAATTTCGTATTATCCCCACGATCTGGCGGTTATCGGATGGAACGCCGCTTTTATCTACGACACGCCGGCTGGCGCCGAGACAGCGATCCAATTGCTGCAATACGCCAACTCGCAGTTGCTGGAGTTTCGGCACTACGACGATTTGCTTACCAGGGAGTTGGAAAAAGTTTACGACTTCCTCGATCGCGGAGGCCGCGGCTTGTGGACTCGCTGGCGCACCGCACGCGCCGCTTCGGCCCTGCACACTGTGCTGCTCGACGTTGGAGAGCTGACCGAACGCGCCGATAATGCCATCAAGTTTCTCAGCGACATGTTCTCCGCCCGCCTATACAAACTGGCCGCTTCGAAAGTTGGCGTACCGGATTACAAAGATTTGGTGGAGAAAAAACTGCAGACCGCGGAAGAGCTTTATCGCTTCATGGTTGATGAATTTAACCAAAGCCGTGCTTTCGTGCTGGAACTGCTGGTGGTGATCATCCTGATCATCGAACTTATCTATTTTTTCCGCGGGAAACCGATTTAACGACTTCGCAAAAGCTGCCGATCGACAAACCGCAGAGGGACGTATCTACCCCGACCGGGTATCAACAGGAGAAAAATTTCGAGAATTGTTTGGCTCGGCACTCGACCCATTTCCAGCGACGTAGACAAGACACCCGGCCACTAACAAACCACATCCTAATCCACAGACTCCCGCCCATCCGAACCGCTGCCAGAGCACCGATCCCGCGTACGAACCCAGCGCTCCAGCCATAAAGTAACTGACCATGTAAACCATATTCATGCGACTGCGAGCTTCTGGCAGAAGGCTATAGATTCGCGTTTGATTTGAGACGTGTCCAGACTGCACGCCAATGTCGAGCAGGATTACTCCCGAGATTAGTCCGAGCATATGTTTGCCAAACACGTAGAGGATCACAAAAGAGAGTAGCGTCGCCAGTAGAGAGATAAGAAGATTTCGTCTTGCGCCATAGCGGTCTGCCATGCGGCCGACGAGCGGAGCACAAAGCGCGCCCGCCGCGCCAACCAAACCGAACAGGCCGGCGACGCCGCTTCCGTAGTGATAGGGCGGCGTTTCCAGGAAAAATACCAGCGTCGTCCAAAATGCGCTGAAGGCGCAGAAAAAAACCGCACCCAACGTAGCCGCCTCTCGCAGTACCGGTTGCTCCTCGACAAGAACCAAGGTAGAACGAATTAAGTTCGGCCACGAAAGTTGCAATTCCGGCTGACTAACGGGTAACGCCCATCGGATTAGTGCTGCCAACAGTAGCATCAGGCCGGCAGCCAACCAGTAAATTAATCGCCATCCAGCCCACGCGGACAAGAGACCGCTGAACGTTCTGGCTAGCAAAATTCCAAACAGCAGGCCGGCAAGAACGCCTCCCACCGTAGCCCCACGGCGCTCGGGAGAGGCAAGGTGAGCTGCGAATGGCACGATGACGTGCACCGTCGCGGCGGTGACTCCGATGCCAAAACTTGCCAGCGCCAGCCAGGGAAAATTTCGCGCGCTGGCCATCAGCGCCAGGCAGATCGATTGCGCGATCAGCAGGCTCACGATCAATGTGCGACGCTCCTTCGTATCTCCCAATGGTACGAAGACCAACATCCCGAGCGCGGTTCCAAACTGCGTGAGCATCGCGACAGCGCCCACCTGGGTCACAGAAATGCGAAAGCTTGCCGCAATAGTGGCCAGCAGTGGCTGGATGTA
This sequence comes from Candidatus Acidiferrum sp., assembly GCA_035602195.1. Lineage (GTDB taxonomy): Bacteria > Acidobacteriota > Terriglobia > Terriglobales > Acidobacteriaceae > Sulfotelmatobacter. The sequence goes on along the minus strand of DATNMU010000294.1, from coordinate 25,143 downwards.
ATAGATATTGGCGACTATGGCGCCGACACTGAATGCCATCAACCAAACGTGTGCGGGCTTGAAGTCCCCCGCCTGTTCGCCTGTTGGAGAAACAGACTCGTCTTGTTCAGCCGCACGAATACTGCTTTCTACACTTATTTCCGCCACAAGGTTAAGATGAGATTCGCGTAGAAAAGAATTCATCAATTCGTTCATTTGTGTAGATCTCATACGAATTAAGAAGAAAGATCTGAGAGTTGCATGCGCGGACTAAAAGACAAACGAGTTCTTATCACAGGAGGCGCCAGCGGAATTGGCGCGGCCACGGCTGCGCGCTTTTTGGAAGAAGGAGCGAAAGTCTGCGTCCTCGATCGGGACGGTAAAGCGTGCGAAGCGATTCGTCGCGAACTGCCGCCACTCTCCGAAGCGATCGTGGCCGACGTCACCGACCTCATGCAGGTGGAAGCTGCATTCGCCAACGCGGTTCGAGTCATGGATGGGGTCGATATCCTCATCAACAACGCCGGCATCAGCATCCGCCACAATTTCCTCGACATTACTCCGGAAGAGTGGGACAAGGTGATCGCGGTAAATCTAACTGGAGTTTTCTATGTCGCACAAACTGCAGCCCGTCACATGATGGAGCGCGGCAGCGGTGTGATCCTGCAAACCGCTTCCACCAACGGAGTTATGGGCTATCCCTACTACGCGGACTACAATGCGACCAAGGCGGGCGTGATCGAGCTCACTCGGTCGATGGCACTCGAGCTTGCGCCGAAAGTTCGCGTTTGCGCTGTCGCTCCGGGATATGTACTCACCCCGATGCAGCGGGCCGAATACACTGACGCCATGCTTGAGGAGGTGAATCGGAAGATTCCCTTGCGACGGCATGCCCAGCCAGAAGAGATCGCCGCGCTGTTTGCATTTCTAGCTTCCGACGATGCAGCCTACGCCACCGGACACGTTTACACTATGGACGGCGGAGAAATTTCTGGAGGTCTTGCGAGCCGCTAGTTATAACGATTGTCGTGCTGAGGCAGCAGAGTGTGCGTGCGTTTAACTACTGTCGTGCGAACCGTGAAGCAAGGCGCGCCAAACGCACCACTCGATAGAGCGGAAACAAAACTTTTTGCAGTCGAATGGCATGCCACTCACCGGGGCCTGGGGTGAACGTGAGCCGCGTAAGGAAGCGGACTCGATCGGCCTTGCGCTCACGAAGCCGCATCATGAGGCGAAAGTAAGAAAGCTGCTGCTCTTCATAAGAAACTCCGCCTCTGACGGCAGCAGCAATTTCATCTGCTAAAATCCGCGCATTTTGATCCACCAAAACCGCTCTTTCGATCGATTTAGGAATCGGCTCTGCCAGAAAGCGATTGGTTAGGAGCAAAGTGATGTGCAGAATCCGTTCTACACCAGTTTCTCGCGATCGGGATTGCACCGCAGCCCAATCCAAATGTTCCAGTTTTAAGATGCGGGCGATGTCGCAAAGCCAGATCAAGCGTTCCCAAACATGTTTGGCAGCGTGCACCGACAGCACCAGCAGCAAATCTTCGGGTGAGAGTGTCTTCATGCTGCGGTCCGCAACCGTCACATTCACCGCGCGCTGAAATAGTTCATCCATGTCGAAATCGACGGAATAGAAACGCGGTTGCAGCGCCCACTGCAATTCCAGGAAATTTTGTCCGGCGGGACCATCAAAGGTGCACTCGTATCCCGAAGCCAAGTAATTTTGCCATGCGGCATCGGGTATCGAGACGCGCGGCGCGTATCCGAGAGCCAGAACTGACTCTTTGATGCGGGCAACGTCGCTGCTGCGAACGAATAAATCGATATCCCCCGACTGGCGCATCGCCATATCACCGTAATACACCTCTGACAGCACTACGCCCTTATAGGGAATGGTTTCAACGCCTAGGCCATCAAGGCAGTCCAGAATTCGGATCAGCTCCCGCGAGAAAAAAAGAGACTTGTGAACGTTGGTTTCGTGGCGTTGTCTAAGCTCCGCCAGTGCCGCGGGAGGAACGGCGTCATGCAATTTCAAACAGTTCTGATAGAGCAGAGAAGAAGTGCCATGATCGTTGGCGAGACGAAGCAGAGCTTCCCATACAAGCTTGTCGAGCACACAACGGAGGCGGGACCACTGCTGCGTGTCAGGATTGAGGGAACTGGCGGCAAGCAAGAAGCTCCACTCGCATTCAGCGGCAGCAGTTCCGGCTGAGGGGCGCGAAACGGGAAATCGTAGACTCACGGTATTCGTCATGCTAACAGGCAATCCCAAACTCGCACTCTAGGTTACTTTCGTCATCTTCTGTTGCACCTTCCTCCTGCTTGGGATAACCCCAATTCTGCCAAACTAGAGCATTACGCAAACGCCGTCTCACGAAATGCCTGCAGATGGAGATACACACACCCAAAACGAGCCGCCGCTGCACACGATTGCGGGTGGAGATTCCCATGATCGTCACCAGCATGGATCGTAGGCATCCCTTCTCCGAGGAGTGTGTGGCGCTTGTGGTGAGTCCGCAAGGTTGCGGATTTCGCACCTCACAAGCTTTGCCGCTCGAAACGCCAGTGCTGTTGGGCGACCTGCCAAGCGGGGGAAGCGTATCCGGCCGCGTTGCCAGCTGTTTGCCGCTGGGAACTGATGGCAAGCAGTTTTTGATCGGCGTTGCGCTTTACAATCAGGAAAATGTGTGGGGGATCACCGATCCTCCTGAGGATTGGAAAGTCTCTTCTACCGCCAGCGCAGCCACTGCGACCAGCGACGTGACTATGACCTCGGCGAAGGGCAAGGATGTGTGGCCCTATAACCTGTTTACCGAGCGCGGCAAGTCCCATTCTGGCCGGAAATAGCGGTGGGATCTGGGCGCTGCTGCGTCGCGGCCCCAAAAGTTGGTAGTGTGCCGCTCTTTCGTAATCTCGTCCAGGGGTTTCCTAGGTGGCATACTCGCAGCACGATGTCCAATATGCCAGAATCCGCGGCGGTGGATGCGTCTTCGTCGAAGTTTGTACGGCAGGACCGCCCATTTCGCGTCAAACTGCGTGGCTCTGTACTCACGCTGATTCGACTCCCAAACCAGCGCCAGATCCGCGGCAAATTGCATCAGCTTTCCACCAGCGGCGGTCTGGTTCATCTCGAGAAGCCACTCGACGAAAAGCTTAAAGTTGAGCTGATTTTCCACCTCGGCAACATCACGATCCGCGAAAGAGCAGAAATCATGTTTCCCATGTGGGCCACGCAGGGATGGCTGCAGCCTTTTCGTTTCATCGAGCTGCCTGAAGCCAGTAAGCACGCCTTAGAGACCAGTCTGCTGTCGTTGGTTCAGACTCTGCAGGATCCGAACCCGTAACCGGACAATTGCCCAACAGACTGGCCTCTCATCTGGCTTGTCTGCCTCGGATTTACCGCGAACGCTAAAGCTACTGTGGCTTAAACGCGATAAGGCCGAACGTCCCCGCGACGTTATTTGCAGGTCCGGCAGTAAAGAACAGCTGATTCGGGTTGCCGTTCTTACCACCCTTGGCGCCGTCGCCGAAATCAATTCCCCAAAGCTGGTCGATGAAAATTGGTACGCCGTTTTCGTCCCTAACGTGTCCTACGAACGGGTGGGTCGACGACGGATTGAACGCATTAATAGTCCCACTATTGACATTGTTTGAGATCAACAGGGTGTTGCTCAAAGGTCCAAAGTTGGCTGGGGCTACTGCAATTCCCCAGGGCTGGTTGAGCGGCGCCCCTTGCAGCAAGTGCTTTCCCGGGGTGACGGGGGTTCCATCCTCATGAAACACATCCACGAAGCCACCGTCGCCTCCGGCGACATTGGCATAGGTCACATAGACCATCCCGCCGATGTCGCGGATGCCGAAGGGCGCAAAGCCGGCGGGTACCAAGGGATTGGTAATAGGGGGCAGCGGATTAAAGTTTCCGTCGAAAACAGCTACTTCGTTGTTCGCCATATCGGCGGCGTATATGCGATTGCCCGAAGGGTTGCTCGTAATCGCGAGGCCAGTGTAGACCGCCCCTTGCGATGAGTTGTTTACCGCCACAATGGCGTCGTTAAAGTTTGACTGCGGCGCCCAACCACTGATGGTTCCGTCCAGTGTGGCGAACAAAAAGATTGATGGCCAACCCTGCACTTGGAACTCTTTTGACCCGTTGGCTACGACGCCGGTTGGCGAGCCGGGTCCATTTTCTCCAGCCGTGGGAATCAGCACCTTTAGTTGCTGAATCAGATTTCCATCGGCATCGTAAAGCGTAGCCCATCCAGAATTGTTGTCGCTGACCCACCACGGTGAACCCGGGGCATGCACCAGGCCCCAAGCATTTACCAAGAGTGGATCATCGTGTCGCGCTGCTTTTACCTGATTTGAACTGAGGTTGGTGAGACGATATTGAGCCGAAGCCGCGGTCGTAGCCAACATCAACGCGAAGCCAAGGCAAGCGAGGCCAATCCGGTGTCGCTGCATAAAAATCTCCTTTTGCAATGTGGAAGGCAGGAGCGGGTTCATCCCTGGACTTGAATCTGGAACCCATTACCCTGACTGCTGCTGGATGCTACAGTCGGCAAGATTCGCGTTTGTCACCGGGATGTAATCAGTTTGTACAAATGTTGTGTGCTGCAGTGCAGCACATTGCTGTACAAATCCCAGTTGTCTGTATGAGAATTAAGTTCCCGCCGACGGTTCACTCGCGGCAATGGCTTCTGGCCGGAAATGCGTGCGGGAGCATCGATCAGGCAGATCCGCAATGGTGTCTCGCAATTTCATCTTCTGGGAAGTTGATACTCAATCGGACTTCATGCTTCCGGGCGGCAAGCTTTACGTGCCCGGTGCGGAAAGATTGCTGCCGAATATTCGCCGGTTGACTGACGCAGCCCGCCAAGGCCGCGTTTTCCTGGTTTCGCACGGTTGTTATCACACGAAGAACGATCCTGAGTTCAAGACGTTTCCGGCACACTGCGTGAAGGGCACACCCGGCGCCGCCTATGTTCCGGAGGCATTGACGGAACAAGTACTCATAGTGCCGAACGATACCAATGCCGCGTTGCCGGGCGACCTTAGCCAATCCCAGCAAATCCTGCTTGAAAAGCAAACGCTCGATATCTTTGAAAGCCGGCACGCTGACGAACTTGTAAAACGACTGCCTAAGGAAGCCGGATTTGTTGTGTTCGGAGTGGTGACGGAATACTGTGTTCGGTTGGCTGCGAAGGGATTACTGGAACGGGGGTGCCGAGTTTTTGTGGTGCAGGATGCAATCGAAACCTTGAAAGCCGAAGATGGCCGGCGCGCCATCGCTGAACTGCAAACTCTTGGCGCCAGATTCATCACAACGAACGAGGCACTCGCTAACCTCGACGCGAAATAGATCCGCCTTCGGAGCGGACGAATCTATTTAGTTGTTCAAATCTTATTTGTTCAGATCTTATTTCAGATCGACCACCGCCACTTTATTCACTCCACTGCACGCAAGGTAGAGCCGCCGATTGGGAGTCGCGACCATGTTGCGCACCACGCCACCGCCGGACGGAATCGCTTTCGTGCTGAAGCTCTCCGATTTGGGATCGAATCTGACCAGCGTGTTCGGCTGCATTCCCGACTCGCTGTACCAAACCTCGCCATCGTTCGTAATCGCGATTCCATAGGGTTCGGATTCCGCACCGCCAGGCGAAGGCCATTCTTTGGACAGCTTTCCCGCCGATGGATCGAAATGCCCCAAATATCCGCGCGCGTAGTCGCTGTAATATATAGTTCCATCGGGTGCAAGCGCGATGCGTCGCGGATGAGCTTCCGCCGACGGCAGGGTGTATTCGCGAATTTTCATCGTGCCCGGCTCAACACTCGCCAGCTTGTTCGCGCCGAATTCGCAAAAGAACGGTGCATTGTTCGGCAAGATGACGATGCCGTAAGGCACCGCGTGGGGCGTGGGCACTTTTATCAAATTTATTTTGCCGGTGTTTGGATCGAGTCGCCCGATATAGTTGGTCTCTTCGTTGGTAAACCACAAAATCCCGTCGTGGTCGAAAACCGGCGTGTGCGGATCAATCTTCGTCCCATCCTGCGGACGATATTCTGCGATCTCACCGCTCTTTGGATCCAGCTTCCCGACATATCCGGCCGAGATGGCAGTGAACCAAATGCTGCCATTCTTATCCGCGACCAGGCCGTGGGGACCGGAATTCGGTGTCTTCAACGGATATTCTTTAAACTCTCCCGTCCTAGGATCGAGCCGGCCAAGCTTATTCGCGCCTTGCCCGGTGTACCAAAGCGAGCCATCAGGAGCGACTGCGGGATCGTGCGGACGCGACTTCGGCGTTGGCACTTCATATTCGTGTATCTGAACGTTCAGCGTTCCCACGGTTGCCGAAAGGGTAAGCGCGGCCGCGAAGATGAATAAGAACAGTTTGCGTAAAGACATATACCTTCCCCCCGCGCAGAAATTGTAGACCTTGATTACATTTTCCGGTAAGGGTTGCAAAGAGCGTTTATTAAACTGTGTCGCGACTGCGTGAGCAAGGGGATTTTCGCTTCGGGTGTAACCAAGATTGCCATCGACAGGCGACCGAGAGAGGGCGAAAACAGAGGCATGAGGAAAGTCGGCCTCATATTTTGCCTCCTTCTCGCTGGTTGTGCAGCGAAGAAGCAGCCCGTTGCGGCAACCCCGCCTCCCACACGGAGCCAGTTGCCGCCAGCCACGGCCGAACTGATCGAACATTGTGTGGTCGTCAAGCAGGAAAATAGCAATACCGTGACCTGCAGCTGCCAGCCCCTCACCACTGTGATCGATTCAAAAACGGGACACACCAAGCTGGTTTGCAAGACAACCAAAGATGAAAAATAAGACTCCGGTATAGGAGTGGGTGGCGGTCCCTGAGTCTGCGCGGGAGTGGGCTGAGCGTGGCCTACGGGACGGCCAATGCTTCAATCGCCGGTACTGCATCGGCCGAAAGCGCAAGTCCAAGGCCAGCCAGATCCTCCTTCATGTGCTCCGCGTTGGAAGTTCCCGTCAGCGGTAGCATTCCCACCGCGCGCGCGAAGGCGAATATAACCTGCGCCGGAGTTGCGTTTGCGCGCCGCGCCAAATCAGCGATAAACGGATGCCGCAGCACTTCCTGGTTCGCGGTGAGCAGCGAGAACCCCTGATACACGATATTCCGTTCTCGACAAAACAATCGCACGTCGCGATCCCAGCCGAGCCGCGCATAACAGCGATTTTGCACGAACGCAGGAAGTTCACCGCCCTGAGCTCCCATCTGTTGCAAATGCCACAACGAAACATTGCTCACGCCGAGCAGTCGGGTACGCCCGCGATCGCGCTCCTTCCCCATCGCTTCCCACACTTCGGCATCCGCTTCTGCCCAATACTGCCCGGAAGGCCCATGCAGCACGAAACTGTCCACGTAATCAGTACCCAGGTGATCAAGCGAACTCGCCAGCGACTGCGAAACTTGAATAGGAAGACTCTCCGCTGGATCGTAGGGCAGCCGGTCATCTTGCCCACGCCGGTAAGTAAACTTCGTCTGTAAAAAAAGATCCGCTCGCGTTACCGTTCCTGCGCGATAGGCAGCGGCCAATCCCTGGCCGACTCCCGCTTCGAAATAATGGCGCCGCTGGTTGGCGGTATCGATTCCACGAAATCCCATGCGGAGCGCCAGTTCCACCAGTGCGGCGGTGCGCTCTTCCTTCCAGGCTGTTCCATAGAGAAAATCGGGAGTAGAAAACCCGTATGGGAGCGCCATAACTCTATTCTGTCACGCCGCCAGAGAGGCGCGCGGCAGGACTTTGTATCACGGTACTGTAAAATGTTTTCACGTCCGGCAATCGGGCCCGTAGCTCAGCGGTTAGAGCAGTGGACTCATAATCCATTGGTCCAAGGTTCAAATCCTTGCGGGCCCACCAATCCTCCTGAAACCCGCTCCTCCTCAATGTTGGGATTCTTCCAGCAACTCTTTCAGATATTGCTGCCACACTGCGGCTTTCGTGTGCGTGCCGTGACCCTGGGTTTGATCGGAGACGGGGATCAGGACGAACTTGCCTTTCTTCACTCGTTTGATCTCGCGTTCAGCGATTCCGAGTTCCGGAGGGTTGATGAAGTCGTCCGCCGTGTTCACGAACATCACGGGCACTGCAGTCTTCTCCAGCTGCGCTGAAGGATCATAGTTCCGCGAAGCGTTGAGCGCGTATAGGAGATCGTTGGCATCGTGACCTGCGCTGAAGCGCTTTACGAATTCCACGTTTGCCATATCCGTTTCTTCACGCGTGGGAAATTGCTTCTGCATTTGCAGAGCCGAACCCGAGGCGATTTGGAACATCTCTCCCGCGATTTTGAGCGCGTTCAAAGGCTGGGAAGTGTAGTCTCCGCTCTTCCACTCTGGATCGTCGCGAATGGCGTCGATCGTCATTTTTCGCCAGATTCGATTCCGTCCCGCGATCGCTACCGGCTGGCAGGCCAGCGGCATGAGTGCGTCCATAAAATCAGGGTAGCTTTCGCCCCACATCCAGGCATGCATACAGCCCATCGAAGTGCCGAGAATCAGTCTCAGGTGATTGACAGCGAGTCCTTTTTCCAGCAACTCGTGCTGCGCCGCGACCATGTCGTCGTAGTCATATTGCGGAAAGTGGGCGTGCATTCCGTCGCCCGGCTTGGTGGATTTTCCGTGGCCGATGTTGTCCGGGAGAATGACGTAATAGTGGGCTACATCGAGCAGTTGTCCTGGACCAAACAGCACGCCCGCAAACTGAGGCGAAAGAAATTGCGTTCCAGAGCCGGTAGTTCCATGCAAGAGCATTACGGCATTGGTCACGCGCCCTTTCGCGTCACGCACCGGAGTTCCGAAGGTTGAGTAATGAAGGCGCAGTTCAGAAAGCGCTTCGCCAGATTTGAAATGGAAATCGTGCGAAACGTAGTCGCCCTCTTTGGGGGTAAGCGGATGCGCTGCTTGTTGCGCTAGAGCGGCTGACGTGCAAAATAGCGTAAGAGCTGTAAACACCATCTTCCAAACTCGATCATAACCATGCATGTTTCGGCCCTCGTCGAGACGCAGGGTATCACAAGATTTTGTTCTCTGGCGTCCGGTGGCCGGCCGAAGCGCGGTTTGCGGAGATATCGATCCAATGTGACAATACTTGCATGCAAAAATCTTCGACAAAAGCTGTTCATATATTGGCTGCTGGAGCTCTGCTGTTAGGCAATTGCCTGGCGCAAGATGCTCCGGCGGCGACAACTCCAAGAACCTCTTCCAATGGCGCTACTTCCACTAAAGATCAGACCCCAGCGGCGAAACGACCGGCTGCCGCGGCAAAGACAGCGACTCCGCTCACACTGAAAACTTCAAAAGAGAAGTTTAGTTATGCGTTGGGAATGCGGATGGGAGCAAGTCTGCATAAACAGGAGGTTCCCGTGGATGCGAACATTCTGGCGCGCGGGTTAAAAGACAGCTTGGCCGGCGGCAAGACTCTTCTGACGGACCAAGAAGCGCAGGCTGCGATCGTCGAAGTGCAAAACGACCTGCGCAACAAGCAGCAAGAGAAGATGCAAATGGAAGGCGCGGCCAACAAAAAAGAAGGCGATGCGTTTCTCGCCGCTAATAAAGCCAAAGACGGCGTGGTCACGCTGCCCAGCGGTTTGGAATACAAAATCCTGAAGGCGGGCAGCGGACCGAAGCCCACGGCGACGGACTCAGTGGTTTGCAACTATCGCGGCACGCTAATCAATGGGACAGAGTTCGACAGTTCCTATAAGCGCGGCCAGCCCGCCACCTTCCCCGTAACGGGAGTCATCAAGGGATGGACAGAAGCGCTTCAGCTCATGCCGGTCGGTTCCAAGTGGCAGCTTTTTGTTCCGGCCGATCTGGCGTATGGAGAGCGCGGCCCGGCTCCCGAGATTGGCCCTGACTCCACGCTCATTTTTGAAGTGGAGCTGCTTTCCATCGAGGACAAGAGTAAGGACAAGGCTCCGGAAAAGCAACAGCCGAACAAGTAAGAACTTGAAGGCTTTTGCCGAAGCCCGATCGCCGAAGCCTCGGACTGGGCTGCCCGAGTAACCACTTTGAGGCAGCCCGGTCTTCGAATCCGTTGACAGGTTCTGTGCGGCGAGAGTAGCGTTCGTTCAGTCTGCTGTAAGAAATTATCAGTCCAATCAGGAGGCTCGCTCCATGTTGTGCAGATTTTTCTGCGCAGCCGTGATGCTGTGTCTGATGGTGAATGTTGCCGCGGCACAAGATCCAACCAAGGTGGAACCCAAGCATTACAAACTGCATTTTGAAAATGACCATGTGGTGGTAATTGACATCCACTACGGCCCTCACGAAAAATCTGAACTGCATGACCATCCGGGTGGAGTTGTGGTCAATCTCACCGGCGGGCACCTCAAGTTCACCGATCAAAACGGTAAGGTTCAGGAAGTGTATGCCAAGGCCGGCGAATCTCGATGGTTCCAGCCGGTCAAGCACAAGGTCGAAAATCTCGGCGACGAAACCTATAACGCGGTGTACATTGCGGTAAAAGGGAAGGCGACATCGGCATCAACTAAGCCGGAGCGCTTGTCGATAGTGGCTGAGCAGATGGCACAGATCCTCAAGGATTATGGGCTGGTCACGCCGAACCCGTAACGTAACGCGGCTTTCGCTAGCGATCCTGCCGCCGCTTAGAGGCCGCGAGTCGCCGCCTATTCATGGAAACTTCTCCTCATCGAGATTCCAATAATTGGAAGCGAGCGTTTCTGGTTGGAGCGGTCGCATTCGTTTCGTTCGCCTATTTTTACGGCGGGGGTGGATGGAATCAGAATTCGCGCTTCGACTTGCTGCGCGCCATTTTCGAACAGCACACGTTGCGCATTGACTCCTATCACGAGAATACCGAAGATAAAGCGCATTTCGATGGACACTACTACTCCGATAAAGCCCCAGGCCTGGTATTTCTCGCGCTGCCATTCGCGGCAATGGCTCGAGCCGCACTGCGCGCTTCCGGAATAAACCCGGAATCACCACGTGGGGAAATTGTTGCCTCCTCTGCGGCCACGCTGGGCGCTGTGGCTTTGCCGACGGCGCTCGCGTGCGTATGCCTGTTTTTTGTAGCGTTGCGGCTTGGGAGCAGTCCTGCGGGAGCGGCGTTCGCAGCCCTCTGTATGGGCTTGGGCACACCGCTTTGGGCTTACTCAGTTGTATTGTGGGCGCACGCATTGGTGGGAGCTTGCCTGCTGTTCGGATTCGCAGCAGCGCTAAAGTTAGGCGGCCGAGCAAGGCCCCGGATGGAATTTCTTTTGGCGTTGGCTGTTGGGCTGGCTGCTGGTTGGGCGGTGGTCACGGAATATCCTGCAGCGCCGGCGGCTGTGGTGTTAGCGTGCTTCGCGTTGTATCAGGCCTGGCCGCAAGGACGCGGGCAGCGCTTGCGCGTTGTGGCGGGGGTTGGGGCCGGCACATTCGCTTGTGTAGCTGTACTGGCGATCTATTTGCACGCCGCCTTCGGCTCGATCTTGCGTCCTAGTTATTCGTATTACGACCCGCACTCGTTCGTCTTCATGCACCAGCGCGGATACCTTGGCCTTACTTATCCTCACATCGATGTATTGCTTAAAATTCTTTTCGGATGCCGTCGGGGTTTGTTTTTTGCGGCGCCGGTCACAGCCGCCGCTCCCATAGGGCTCGGCTTTCTTTGGAAAGATAAACGCACTCGACCGGCTGCATTGGCTGCTGTTGTTATCGTTATTTATTATTTCTTGTTCAATGCCTCCTTCTACCAATGGCAGGCAGGATTATCGTTCGGTCCGCGGTATGCGGGAGCAGCGATCCCGCTACTTTGCCTCGGACTCGCCGCGGTCTGGACTTCCGCCACTGCCACATGGCGCGCGGTGCTCGCCGTGCTCGCGGCTTGCAGCATACTCTCGGCTCTGATGGTGGTTTCGACCAACCCGCAACTCGCCGTGCAGGATTCATGCCCAATGATTCATTCGGTATGGCCGGCATTCTGGTCGGGGCAAATGTCGTTGAACCACGGATCAATGCTCACTTTGGCGGAGACGGGTTCGAGCGACAACTACGGTGCATTCAATCTGGGCGAGTCGGCGGGACTGCGGGGACTCCAGAGTTTGATTCCGTTGCTGGCTGTTTGGGCACTGGTGGGCATCGTGTGGCTGCGGATGGAGCGGCATGCACAGGTCTCCTCGGGCAAAAACGCTTGACTGGAAATGCATTTCATTCGTGCGGTCGTTCCTCAGCCGTGGTCCGGTGTAGTAATCTTGGATTGATAAATTTTTCCGATTGAAGGAAGTCTATGGCGCACACAGTTTTTTGCGTGAAATTGAAAAGAGAATTGCCCGGGCTGGACGAACCGCCTTTCGACAATGATCTGGGCCGCAAGGTTTATGACAACGTTAGCCAGGAAGCCTGGAGAATGTGGACGGAACACTGCAAGATGCTGCTCAACGAATACCGGCTGAATCCGGCTCGACGCGAAGATCAGGAAGTGATCGTGAAACAGCTGGATCAATTTTTCTTTGGAGAGGGCTCGGCTGTACCGAAAGAGTACGTGCCCCCTGTGCAGAAGTAGCGCGAAGCTCAAATGCTTCGGAGGACTTGCGACATTCAAGAGCTTAACTACTGGCTGACCACAACCGAATTCCCTAAGACAGAATCCCGCCCGCTTCCGGATCGAGTGGATGTCGCTGTCCTCGGTGCCGGCTTCACCGGTCTCTCGGCTGCGCGCACGCTGGCGAAGCGTGGCGCGAAAGTGGCCGTGCTCGAAGCCGAAACCATTGGATGGGGCGCCAGCTCCCGCAATGGCGGCATGGTCCTCACCGGAATGAAGTTGGGCGTGAACCAGCTGATTTCGATGCATGGCCGCGAGCGCACCCAGCGGATGTACGCAGCATCGCTGGCGAGCCTCGATTGCGTCGGGCAGATCGTCCGCGAAGAAGCCATCGACTGCAACTTCTCCCGCTGCGGCCATCTGGAAGTGGCGTGCAAGCAGAAGCATTTCGACGATTATGCGCGGCAGGCGGAGGTGATCGCACGCGAGTTCAATCATCAGTTGCGCGTCGTTCAGAAAAATGAGTTGAGTGCGGAGATCGGCTCCGATATTTATTTTGGCGGCATGGTCGACGAAGTCAGCGCGGGTGCGAACCCCGCACGCTACGTCGCCGGTTTAGGGCGCGCCGCGATGAACGCGGGCGCGGAGGTTTTCGAGCACACGCGAGTCAATGATTTGCAACGCGAATCGAATCAGGGCGAATCGGGGTGGAAGATCACTACCTCGCGCGGCTCTTTGTGGGCGCGGGAAGTCTTCGTCGGAACCAGCGGCTATACTTCCGGCGCAACCCCCGCTCTACGAAAAAAACTGATTCCGATTGGGTCGTTCATTATTACGACTGAAGTCCTTCCGGAAGCGCTGGCGTACGAGCTGAGCCCGCGCAATCGCATGATCTACGACTCGAAGAATTATCTTTACTACTACCGGCTGACGCCGGATCGCCGGATGTTGTTCGGCGGCCGTGCAGCGTTCTTTCCCGAGAACGCCCAGACCATCCCTCGCAGCGCCGAAATTCTGCGCCGCGGCATGATCGATGTTTATCCGCAACTGCGCGATACGAAAGTTGAATATGTATGGGGTGGAACTCTCGACTTTGCTTTCGACATCATGCCCCACGCAGGACAGATCGATGGCATGTACTATGCTGTCGGCTACGCCGGACACGGCGTTGCCATGGCCACATATCAAGGCCAGAGGATGGCCGAGTTAATCGCAGGCGACAAACCTGACAATCCTTTTGTAGGCATTCCATTCCCCGGCGCGCCTCTTGGCTTGTACAACGGCAAGCCGTGGTTTCTGCCGTTCGCCGGGGCGTGGTACAAGTTTCTGGATTGGGTGAGTTAGTTCGAGATCCGGACCGCAGGAGTTCTGTGGCACCGCAACCTTCCAGGACACTCCCGAAGAACGAAATCGGAACCTATCTCCTACTCTGGAGCCTCGTTGCGCTCTACGCTCTCGCCCGCATCCTGCAAGTCTGGCCGGGCAAGGTCCCAATGTGGGGCGTGGTTGCATTGCATGTGTTTCCGCCGATCGTCTTTGCTCTGATTCACGGCACCTTGATCTACCGAATACGCAGCATCCTGATTTTCTTCGCCATCTGCTTTATCGTCGGGAACATTTTTGAGAATCTGGGCGTCCGCGCCGGCTTTCCTTTTGGACGATATTACTTCACAGACGTGATGGGACCCAAACTTTCTGTAGTGCCCATCATGCTTGGACTAGCGTATTTAGGGATGGCTTATCTTTCTTGGACGCTGGCCCGTTTAATTCTAGGAAACCTGCAGAGTCTCGAGAGATTCCGCATAGTTACCCTTCCTGTTGTGGCATCCTTCGTCATGGTCGCCTGGGATCTTTCAATGGATCCGGTATGGTCCACGATCTTGCACGCATGGGTCTGGGTGCGAGGAGGAGCCTACTTTGGCGTGCCCGTGAGCAACTTTATTGGATGGTTTCTCACGGTATACGTCATCTTTCAGTTGTTTTCGTTTTACTTGCTGCGTCGCTCTGCTGCGGTGAATCGATTGCCTGCCCGCTATTGGCGGATGGCGGTTATCTTCTACGGAGTTTCTGCAGCAGGGAACATCCTGATTGCTATTCCGCAGGATCGGGTCGCTACCGTTTACGACGCGACCGGAGTGCAGTGGAAAGTGAGCGATATAACGCTTGCTTGCGCCTTGGTTTCAGTGCTCATCATGGGGACGTTTGCTGTGGTTGCGTGGGTCAGGATGAGAACGGGTTTCGAATAGTTAATCGTTTCTCGATGACCTGCCCGTCCTGCAAATCCTCGGAATACAAGGTGGTGCAATTAGCCCCCAACGCGGAGGCGAGAATCAGCGCATCGTAAATCCGAATGCCGTGACTTTCCGCGATCATTAACGCGTGTTCGTGGGTGTCCGTCGTGATCGGGGCCGGATCGGGGCAGAGGAACTGAATTTCCCGGAGCGCTTGCCTTACGTCGTTCCAGGACATCCGAATCTTGCGGCGTGCGACATCCGAGAACTCGTTCAGAACCTGCACACTGACTACACCACCCTCCAACAACAACTGCTCAGCCCGGCGCCCGCGAGGATCCTTCGCACCCAGACTGTAAATCAAAATGTTGGTATCGAAGAACGCCCTACCGCTCATAGATGTCGTCGCGGTCGAAGACAAATCCTGCTGGCAGGGGGCGTTGCAGCTTTCGCAGACGCTCCAGCGCTTTTTCCCGGCTGCGGTCGCGACTCACTTCAAAGGCTTTCTCCCCCGCGACTCGAATCTCGATGTCGTCGCCCTCTTTCAGTGCAAGCGCTTGTACGATTGCGGCAGGCAAGCGAATCGCAAGACTATTTCCCCACTTCGAAACCTGCATAGGCCTCCTTGGATATACATCCTCAATTGTATATCTATCCGCGAGTTAATGCAATAATTAGATACACAGTCGGCCCCAGAACCATGGCAATCGCGCCGCCGATCAAACCAAACCTGTCGCTCCCCAGCAGTGCAACCAGAGCCATTGTCACTGGAGCAGCCACCACATAAATCAATCCCATCTGCCCGCCGGGAATTAGAAATGAGCGCGGCATTTCCGGCCGACTACGGCGCAGCTTCCATGCTGAAAGCACCGTCAGCACCGTGGTGGCGGAGCGCAGCCAGATGTACACCGAGATAAGCTGGGCGAGACTCTGCCACGCCAGCAACGCGTAAATAACCGAGGAGACAACAATGGCCAGCCAAGGGGTTCCGTACCGCGAATGCTTTCGTGTAAGTGCGGTTGAAAGGTATCCGTCTTCGGCCATGGAAAAAGGCATGCGCGTGGTTGTGAGCACTGTGCTGTTCAGCAGTGCGACGTTGCCCACCATGGCTGCGAGCGTCATCCATGTGCCCAGCCAGGGCCCACCAATAATTTTCGCTGCCTCGGAGAAATATCCGGTATGCCACTGCTGCCAGTTACCCGCCGAAGCCAAACCTGCCAGCGTTGGCAAAAAGTAAGCGGCAATCGAAAGTGGTACCACCATCGCCAGCGCTCGCGGATAAGCGCGCTGCGGATTCTCCACTTCTTCCGCCACGGTTGAAAGCTGCTCGTATCCGGAATAGAGCCACAGGCCCAGCGCGAGCCCTACGCCGAAGATTTTGAATGTCGGCTGATGCGGCGGGATGAACGGGACGAACGGATTATGGTGCCAGCGCAGGAGCGCCATTACGATCATCGTCATCACAGGCACGAAAATGAAGATCTCCAGCGCCGTCGCCACCTTGCCTACCATCTGAATGCCGCGCACGTTGATCCATGCAATGGCCGCGATCAGGCCGACGGAAACCAGATAATGTTTCCAGCCCGTGATTCCGGGGAAGTAGTAGACGAGATAATCTGTGAAGAGAACTGCATACGCACCGCCCAGCAGAAATGAAGCCGACCAGTTCCACCATCCGGCAAGGAATCCCCAGAAATCTCCGAAAGCCGCGCGAGTCCAGCGATAGAATCCGCCCTCGACCGGCATCGCGGTGGTGAGTTCAGCCGAGACCAGCGACACCGGGATGCACCAGAAAAACGGCAGCACCAAAAGATAAATCAGGGTTAGGCCTGGGCCGGAAGTGCTGACCATGTCTTCCAGACCAAACGGGCCTCCGGTGGTGTAGGAGAACATTACGAAGACGAGATAGAAGAGGCTGGCCTTCTGGAGCGCGGAGGATTTTGTTTGAGTCGTCAAGGAGAGGAATTGTTGATTGATGATTTTTGATTGTTGATTGAAGCCCACAGGTCGGTGTTTTTCAATCAACAATCAAAAATCAACAATTTCTACGCCGCCAGCGTCCCGCTCAGCGCGCCTTCGAGTTCCAGGAGTTTTCGCTTTACGTCGAGGCCGCCACCATAACCGCAGAGAGAGCCATCAGAAGCGATCACTCGATGGCACGGAACTACGATTGCGATCGGGTTGCGGTTGTTGGCCATGCCTACGGCACGGAACGCGGTTGGCTTGCCCACCGCGCGGGCGATGGCCGCGTAACTGCGAGTTTCTCCGTAGGGAATTGCCAGCAGCGCTCGCCAGCAGGCAAGCTGAAAATCCGTGCCGCGCAAATCGACCGGAAAGTTGAACGCGCGCCGCCCGCCTGAAAAATATTCTTCGAGCTCGATTTGGTAAGGCTGCATGCGGCGTGGAGAATCTTCGAATCGAACGTCCTGCCGCTCTTCCCGCAGATGGCGTGGATTCGGACGGATCGATTGCTGTCCGGGCAAGCGGGCGTCGAACTCCAAGGCAACCAGTCCCCGGGCAGAAGCGGCCAGAAAGAGCGGTCCGATTGCCGAATTCATATTGATGCTGTGAAGAATTTGCATGAACGTGATTGCTGCGCCCAAGGAACAACGATAGCAGAGGATGGCTTGTGCTTTGTACCGTAATCTCGTCACCCACGCGGGGCCACAGTTGACAGAAATCAGTTTTTGCCCCAAAGTGTCTCCGGCGTGCTTATGAGTTCATCCGTGACCCCTTTTAAAAAGGGTCTGTGTATTTTTATGGCCGTGGTGTTGGCACCGGTTGTGCTGGTGGGCCTGGCAGCGTTCGCCGCGGGAGACTGGCGACAAATCGGTGCGACCCCTGGCGGAGATCAGGTTTTAGTCAGCTCCGTTACCGCTCAGAAGAACGGCCTGCGCACCGCTTGGGTGCGTGTGCAATACAAAGAACCCGTCAAGCTACAGCAGGGAGGCCCGTTTGTGGAACTACGCGCGCGAGTGCGTTTCAATTGCGTGAGCGGAGGTGCGGTAGCCAACTCCGAATGGCTCTATTCGCGCGACCGCAGCGGCAAACTGGTGGTAAGCAAGAAGACGCACCACGATGATCAATTCGGGCAATCGGCCGAGGGCGACTTCGGCGGGTTGGCTCGGGAGTTTGTTTGTAAGCAGAAATAGTTGGTTTCGCACTCATCAGTTTTCCACAGCCTCGCACATCGGTAACCTCGCGCCCACTTCCGCAGACGGACTTTCCGTCATATTCTGATAACGAAAGCCAAGTTGATAGCGCTACTTCTCATTCATCTTCAGTATGGATTCATTGCGACTGTATTCGCTGATTATTGCCGGTGGCACTGCCATTGCAGTTGGAGGTTACGCGCTACTGCGGCGAAAGCCCAAGGGGCCAGCAGAACTGGAACGCGAGCGCCGCACGTGGCTTGACGGCATTGGGCGCATCACTGACGGAACTGTTATAGATGTGCAGGAGATGGCCGCATACGAGGGTCAGCCCGCTGCCGTGCTACTCATCTACAAATACGACGTTGCCGGTGTTTCGTATGAATGCTCGCAAGACGTCACCTATCTACGGCAGTGGATCAACCTGCATTCCTGCCGACTGGGGCTACCCACATCGGTAAAGTACGATCCGCACAATCCGGGAAACTCACTGGTAGTGTCGGAGAGCTGGATGGGATTGAGGCAGTAGCAGTGGTCAGTGGTCAGGAGCCAGTAAAAACCAAGAACTCGGCGGTTTTTTACCTGACCATTGCTCACTGGACACTGCTGTTCAGATCTGGAAGTCCAGATAATCGTCCTGAAACAACTCTTGGGCAGAGAGGTTCGGAGTCGATTTCGCTTCATCGATCGATACCTCTGGCTCGGCGCCCAAGGCTTCGTGTGAGTGATGTTGAAGCTTTTCGCGCAGCTCGTGCACTTCAGCGGCTAACTTTATAATTACGTCGGAGAGCGGATCGCGGATGTCCTTGGGGTCGGTGATGACTACGCGTTTGCCGTCGCGCAGAACGATGTGTCCAGGTACACCGACGATGGTGGAGTTGGGGGGCACGCTGCGCAGCACCACGGAACCCGCGCCCACGCGGCAGTTGTCCCCGATTGTGATGTTGCCCAGCAACTTGGCGCCGGAGCCGATCGCAACATTGTTGCCCACGGTAGGATGGCGCTTGCCTTTTTCCTTGCCCGTTCCACCCAGCGTCACGCCCTGATAAAGCGTGACGTCGTCCCCTATGATGGCGGTCTCGCCGATCACGGTACCCATGCCGTGGTCGATGAACAGGCGGCGTCCAATCTCAGCGCCGGGATGAATCTCAATGCCAGTGAGCAGGCGCGCCACTTGCGAGTTGAATCTTGCCGGGAAGCGCATGCCATGGCGCCACAGCCAATGGCTCAGGTGATGCGCCCAGACAGCATGCAGGCCCGGATAGCAGACAAGGACCTCGATGTAAGAGCGCGCAGCAGGATCCGACTCGAATACGGCAGCAATGTCTTCACGTACCGAGTGGAAGAAGCTAGTCATGGGGCAGTTCTCGGTTCTCGGTTCCCAGAAACCGCGCACCATGCCGACGTCAGGGAACAGGAACAGAAGCCTTTCTCTTTTCTATCCACATGAACGTAGTCTAGCGAGGGAAAGAGTGCAAGAGGTGCCGGTGGATGCCGGGTGGGGAATAACTTTAAACGCGAAGATCGCTAAGGATTCGCGCAAGGCCCAAAGGAGGCATTTACAGCATCCAGTTCGTAGACAGGAGACCGAGACAGAGAACTGGTGTACCCACTAGCTGCCGGGCTGGAAGCCGCCACTGTGCGCGATGGTCATGCGCAGATACTTGTAAGGATTGACGGGAGTGTCGTTAATGCGAACTTCGTAGTGAAGATGAGGACCAGTAGAGCGTCCGCTGAGGCCAATATAGCCGATCGTGTCCCCACGGTGGACTTGCTGTCCGGGCGTGACCGCGAAGCCGGAAAGGTGGCCATAACGAGTCGAAATACCATGGCCATGATCCATCATGATGAGCTTGCCGTATCCGCCCATGAAATCAGCGAAAGTAATTACGCCATCGGCCGGTGCAATGATCGCGTGGCCGTAACCGCTGCCGATATCTACCCCACTGTGAAACGCGCCTTCCCCGTTGAAGGGATCAATACGCTCACCGAAGCTGGCGGTGACCTGACCATCGACCGGCCACAGGTTAGGAGCGGAGTTGGCCCGAACCCAGTCGGCTGTCGTAGCATTGCGAGTCATGCCCAGGCTGATGCCAACCGAGGCGGCGCCGGTAAGTGCTGAGGTGCGCAGCGCGCTAAGCTGATCCAAAGAAGAAGTTACGTCAGCATCCTGAATTTCCAACTGCGAGGCTGTGACCAGCGTCGGCTGAGACTTCAAGCCGTAAAGTGCGGATACTTCGCTGGCGATCGAACCCAGAGAAGCGACCTGAACATCGCGCTCCTTGGCGACCTCTTCGAGCCGTGAATAACGATCTTTCAACTGCTCTTTCTCGGTGCGGAGTTCGTTATAGTGCGAAACCTTCAGCAACATACGGGTGTATGAGCTGGCAATACCGGTCAGGCTTAGAAATCCAATGGCGGCCCCCACAACAAACACGTATAAATAATGGACAGGAATGGAGATCTTTTTCAGCTGCCCGTCGTCTCCCCGGGCCACAAATAGGATGTAGAAACGCTTTTGCAAATGCTTCCTTCTTTCGACTTGAAAGATCAGGTCCGGAATTCCAGGCAAAGTTCTAAGGTTGCAGAAAGCCTGTTCGGACGCCTGATCGGGCCTGCGCTTCCCATTTGGGAATGGAAAATCTTAACGCGCCCTTCTTTAACTAGAACCGAAATCAAGCTAAAAACGTTCGTCTGCAATTCACACAAGATGCAGAACTTAGCTTGCTCTAAGGTTCCTCAACTTCGCTCGGCCAGAGTATTTGTGAATGTCAGGTAAAAGGTAGCAAAGTAGGTCCCCCCTGTCAACGACGCTAAGAGTCATTAACCGTTACTTAAGGCAGGGTAACCACATGCGTCTGCCGGCATGTTACCGCAGCACTAGGGCATGAGGGCAGAGTGGCCAGGAGGCCTATACGAGGTTCCATGGGCCTAGTGTGCTGAAACACCAGAAGAACGGAGGGCTGCGCGGGTAGATCGGCGTCGCTTATATTGGTTGCCGTGGAGATTGCCGAAAAAGCTCTGATTGCTCAAGTTCGCCGGCTGGCGAGGTCCGCCAAGAATCCGGCGGTTCCCATTGGCATCGGAGACGACTGTGCCGTAGTGCGAGTTTCCGGTACGCGGCGCACGGAAAACGACGCTCTGGTCACTACCGACTTTTCGTTAGAGGGAATTCATTTCCGCCGCGACTGGCATTCTCCGGAGTCTGTGGGCTACCGCTGCCTAGCCCGCGGTTTGAGCGATATCGCTGCCATGGGAGGAAATCCGGTTGCCGCGTTTCTGTCGTTAGCGCTGCCTCGGGACCTGCCGCCGGGCTGGGTGAAGCGCTTTGTCCGTAGTTTGATAAGTCTAGCCTCGAGCAATGGAGTTACTTTGGCAGGTGGCGATACGGCTGAGTCGCCGCATGGGATTCTGGCTGACATTGTTGTGTTGGGAACCGTTCCCAAAGGGAAGGCAGTGCTACGCTCAGGAGCGCGTGTTGGCGATCTTATTTATGTCAGCGGCGAACTGGGCGGCTCGGCGGCTGTAGTTCGGTTGATGCAGAAGGAAACACGAAAGGGTTTAGCAAGAAAATCAAACCCACAGGATTATCCACGTCATTTCTTTCCGGAACCGCGTCTCGAACTTGGCCGCTTGCTTCGCGAGAAAGGCTTGGCCACCGCAATGATCGACACCAGCGACGGCCTCTCGACCGACCTGGAGCACCTCTGCGAAGAGAGCGGCGTGGGGGCCGAAGTACAAGCCGAACTCATCCCCCGCGCTAGAGTCGGCAGGCCGAAGCGGGAAGTCGATCTGCAGTTGGCCCTGCATGGTGGTGAAGATTACGAACTGCTGTTCACGGCGCCCCGTAGCAAGCGCATACCATCTCGTATTGCTGGAGTTCCGATTACTCGCGTCGGGCGCATTACGCGAAGCAAGAAAGTCCTTCTCATGAATCGAGGCGAAGTCAGCAAGTTGAAGGTGCTGGGCTGGGAACATTTCCGCACGGGGTGAGTACTTCGGTTACCGGTTATCATCTGTGTCTATACCCTGGATGAAAAATCGAGACTACAGTTAGGAGTATGTCGTACTCCCGGATGGCCCACTTACGCATTTTGCTCGCATTGCTCGTGGTTCTTGGTGGTTCCGAAACGCTCGCTGCCGATAAAAAACCGCAACCTCCGCCGCCAGCTCATGCCAAGTCGCCGGTTCCTGCTGTGACCGATGAATACATCCACAAAGAATTCGGCGATAACTGTTCGCTGCTGAGCGGTCCTCCGCAGTTTGTTGGCGATCTCGACGGCGACGGAGTCGATGATCTGGTAGTCGCTGGGCGCTGCAAGAATCCCATGGCCGATCAGGCTGAGTACGGCTTTCTGGTAGCGGATCCCTACAACACTTTTCTCGGTTTCGGAAATGTTAAGGTCACATCGACTTTTGCCTCAGATGTGCCGGACCGCAAAGGCGTCTCTTTGCTGATCGTTCACGGCGTGGGTCCCGAAGGCTGGCGCTCCGACAAAACGAAGCCCAAGTTCCTGTTGATCAACTTGCCGTTCAAGACCCTCACGGTAAAAAGGCTGGCTCTAAAGAAGAAAACAGTTCTTGGCGTTTACATGGAAGAGCAGGGAGAAGGCGAAGCGACCTCATCGGTCATCTTCTGGGACGGGAAGAAGTATCGTTACCAAATTCTGGGCGCCGACATGGAATAGGCTCCTAGAGCACAATGCTAGACCGTCTTTCCCACGGCGGCGGAACCTTAACCGAAGCCATCCCCGCGGCGGTCGCCGCCTCAATCCCCATCTCAGTATCTTCGAAGACGAGGCAGTGCTCCGGCGTTACCGCGAGTCTGGCAGCGGCAAGCAGAAACGCCTCAGGATCGGGCTTGCTCTTCTTGTAATCTCCGGCGCACACCAGGGTGTCGAAACGATCGAGCAGGTTCAGGGAAACCAGAGATGCGACCACCGATTCCCTTGTGCTTCCAGAGACGACCGCGAATGGCCTGCGTCCGTGTTCAGTCTCAATGTGTTCTAAAACCTCCGGAACCGGCTTGAGCTGCGGAAGGAGTTCAAAATAGAGATTCTCTTTGCGGCGCGAAACCGTTTCTATGGGCATGGTGAGTCCGTTTTTTTCATTGAGCGTAGATATGATTTGAGACACGGGCATTCCACCCCAGGCGTAGAACAGCTCTTCATCGAAGTCGCAATTCCACTCGGCGAGCGCCTGTTTCCAGGCGATGTAATGCAGCGGCATGGAATCGGCGATGGTGCCGTCGCAGTCGAACAGATACGCGGCGAAGGGACCTTCTGGCAATTTCAATTTCATTGTTCTGTTCTTATTTTAGTGGAGTTGTGATGCCGCGCGCACGCGTCTGTCCGCACAACCGCTATAATCCTTCCGCCATGAATCTTGAAGAAAAAATCGCAGAACTGAAGAAGCGCAATCAACTTGCCGAAGAAGGCGGAGGCGCTAAGCGCCGCGAGCGGCAGCACAAAGAGGGCAAGATGTCGGTGCGGGAGCGCATCGAGTTCCTGCTCGACGAAGGCACGTTCGAAGAAACTGACAAGCTGGTGACGCACCGTTGCAACGAATTTGGCATGGCCGAGCAAAAGCCTTATGGCGACGGATTTGTCACCGGCTACGGCCGCATCGAAGGACGGCTGGTGTACGTGTTTGCGCAGGATTTCACGGTTTTTGGCGGATCGCTTTCGGAGGCGAATGCGGGGAAGATCGTCAAGATCATGGATCTGGCCGCGAAGATGGGAGCGCCGGTGATTGGACTGAACGACTCCGGCGGCGCGCGCATTCAGGAAGGCGTCGCGTCGCTGGCCGGCTATGCCGATATTTTTCTGCGCAACACTTTGTACAGCGGCGTAGTGCCGCAGATTTCCGCGATCATGGGGCCGTGCGCCGGAGGGGCGGTGTATTCGCCGGCGATTACCGACTTCGTGCTCATGGTCGATAAAACCTCTTACATGTTCATCACTGGGCCTGACGTAATTAAAACCGTGACGCACGAAGAGGTGACCAAAGAGCAGCTCGGCGGCGCGATGACGCACAACGAAACTTCAGGCGTGGCGCACTTTCTGGCGCACGACGATGCCGAGTGTTTATCGATGGTGCGCGAGCTGTTGAGCTTTGTGCCGTCGAATAATCTGGAAGATCCGCCGTGCAGACCCTGCAATGATCCAACGGACCGCGCCGATGCCGTGCTCGATAAGATCGTGCCCGCGCAATCGAATCAGCCTTACGACATGAAAGATGTGATACATGCCGTGGTTGACGACGCTTATTTCTTCGAAGTGCAGGAGCATTACGCGAAAAACATTGTTGTCGGATTCGCGCGGCTGGACGGCCGCTCTGTCGGCATCGTTGCCAACCAGCCGGCGATGCTGGCGGGCACACTCGACATCAATGCATCGATCAAGGGCGCTCGCTTCGTCCGCTTCTGCGACTGCTTCAATATCCCGCTGGTCACGTTCGAGGATGTCCCAGGATTTTTGCCCGGAACCGCGCAGGAATACGGCGGCATCATTAAGCACGGCGCGAAGCTGCTCTACGCCTTCGCCGAAGCCACGGTGCCGAAGGTGACGGTGATCACGCGCAAAGCCTACGGCGGAGCGTATTGCGTGATGGCGTCGAAACATATTCGCACCGATGTGAACTATGCGTGGCCTACGGCGGAGATTGCGGTGATGGGGCCGGAGGGCGCGGTGGATATCGTTTACAAGCGCGAACTCGATGCCGCTGCAAATGCGCAAGAGCGCCAGGAATTGCGGCAGCGCAAGATCGAAGAATTTCGCGACCGTTTCGCCAGCCCCTACGTGGCCGCCGATCGCGGATTTGTTGACGCGATCATTCAGCCGCGAGAGACGCGAAAGAAACTGATTCAGGCGTTGGCGATGCTGGAGAATAAGCGAGATAAGAATCCGCCGAAGAAGCATGGGAATATTCCGCTGTAATCCGGTGCTTCGGAGTGGAGAACGCTGCGTTCTTGGGTCGATTCCGGGCTAGGGCAGGGTAGTACGGGCTCCGGCTCTTACGGTTCCCAACTGCGTCTTCCGCAGCTCCGCCCGCTCTGTCCATGGTGCCGGTAGGCTCGCTCGGCCCCTGTCGCATATACCCCTGCCCCTCCCCCTGCGGTCTATTGGAATCTTCATGCTGGCGCGAAATTCCCGCCAGATTCTAAGATCTAAAGGGGTTAGATCTCAAGATCCGTGAAACAAAGGAGTTAGTTTGCGCACGCCTCATCCAGAATCGTTGCTCGGCACTGCGGCTGCGAG